>CAZIYA010000015.1:0-24259 GCA_964543355.1 uncultured Polaromonas sp. | reverse complement strand
GGTCAGGTGTGGAAGCGCAGTAATGCGTTAAGCTAACTGATACTAATTGCTCGTGCGACTTGACCCTATAACTTTGATTGATTTCAAAGTTGTTATGCCCAAGTGACGCATTCAAAAACTGTGCTCGCAAGAGTACAAGACATTAAATAAAAGCTGATTTGCTCTATGAATTCGATCGATTGTTCCAGCAACAATCGATCAAAAAGTTATGCCTGATGACCATAGCAAGTTGGTACCACTCCTTCCCATCCCGAACAGGACAGTGAAACGACTTAGCGCCGATGATAGTGCGGATTCCCGTGTGAAAGTAGGACATCGTCAGGCTCTTACAGCAAGATCCGCCCAGTCAGCTTCACGCCGACTGGGCGTTTTCTTTTGTGCGGCCGAAAATGCCAGTCCAGAACAATTGTGCATGACGGTAAGCGCATGCCAACACACGTAGCCTGCAAGCCGACTGATTTCTGAAGGGGTAAGTTGTGCTCGCGCGCTCCAGCCGTACGGGTGCGTTGCTACCTCCGCTAATGGCGGCAATACCTTGGCGACGCTGTTCCGTTGCGACGATGAACCTTGCCCACTCTGCTGAAACGCTAGCGCAAGGCTATCGACCAAGCCTACGACCACGACTCATCACCGATGAGGTCAACCCGCGAATGACCGACTGGGTCATGTCTGTCAATATGAGATGACCGGACGGGTACACCCGCCGTTTTATGCATTGAAAATCAGGTCGGCATTTCTACCGGCGACCTTGGACCGCACAAGCTCTTCCGTTAACAGCGCGATCCAGTTTTCCATCGGCATGGTCGAAAAAAACCTTTCGCGGATAAGCCGGAAATATCTGAGACTCTTCGCCCAATCCTCGAAATCAGAGTAAGGCAGTTGCTGCTGTTCAAGCAGCTTGAACTTGAGGAGAACCTTGGCGGCGTGATGCGCGTGTCGGGCTGGATCCCGGACAAAGGCGCTGAGCCGCTCCCGCGATCGGGTCAGCACCTCGGCTCGGTACCGAAACACCGGTCCATGGCCGGGGATGACCCAACGCGGCTCCAGTTTCTCAATCAGTTCGAGCGTAGCTGCAACCTCGTCGAATGCATGTTCGCCTTCGATCTCCGGAAATACGACACCAAAACCGTTTTGCCATAGGGCATCGGCAGAGATCAGGGTTCGGGATTGAGCTTCGAAAAGGATGATCGAGTGAGGATCGTGACCGGGTGCCGCATGGACCTGCCAAGGTCTGTCAGCGAGCTGGACCTCGGCTCCCGGTACAAGCAGGCCATCGTACTTGAAACGCGGACAAAGTTGCCCAGTTGGCGCATACGTCAGGGCGTCAGCATCCCACATCGAAACAAGCGGCGCCTGGCCGGGGGGAATGTGCGTTCGAATCTGCGGAAAGAAGTGCTGAAGGGCCGCATTGCCGCCACAGTGATCGCTATGCAGATGCGTGTTCAGTAGCAAATCCAGCGGCCGCTGTTCCAGCGCGGCATCCACCAACTCAAGCGTTTGCCCGGAATGCGTGCAGTAGCCGCTGTCGATGAGTGCGCAACTCTCTGTTCCGACAAACAGAACATTGTTTGACGACAGCCAGCCGCGTTCGAAAACCTGAACTCCCTTGGGTAAGGTTATGTCAACCATCCCGGCGAACACCCATCATGCCGCGGCTCTTAGTTCGCGTCTGAGAATTTTCCCGACGTTGGTTTTTGGCAGATCGTCGCGAAACTCAATATATTTGGGGCGTTTGTAGCCGGTGAGATTCTGATTGCAGTACTCGGCGATCTGTTCTTCGGTGAGCGTAGGGTCGTTCTTAACAATGAAAATCTTGATGGCTTCTCCCTGCTTGTCATCCGCGATGCCAATGGCTGCGCATTCAACAACCCCCGGGCACAGGGAGACAACATTCTCAAGCTCATTGGGAAAGACGTTGAACCCGGACACGATGATCATGTCTTTCTTGCGGTCAACAATTTTGGTGTAGCCGCGCATATCCATGATGCCGATGTCGCCAGTTCGCATGAATCCGTCAGCAGTGAAGGCTTTCTCGTTCTCGGCGGGTTGCTGGTAATAGCCGGTCATCACCTGCGGACCTTTGACGCAGATTTCGCCTGATTCTCCGACAGGCAGCGAGCGGCCTTCATCGTCCTTGATCGCGATCTCTATGCTCGGCAAAGGCAGGCCGATCGTGCCGCTGAACTCTGCGCTGAGCACCGGATTATTGGTGCCAATCGCGCAGGTCTCGCTCATCCCCCAGCCTTCGATCATGGGACACCCGGTGACTTCCAGCCAGCGCTTTGCCGTTCCCTCCGAGGCTGCCATTCCGCCGGCCTGGGAAACACACAGGCTGGAGAAGTCAACGGTCTTGATTTGCGGATGCTGCAGCAATGCATTGAACAGCGTATTGACCGCAGGCAGCATGTGAAAAGGACGTTTCTTGAGCACCTCAATGAAGTTTCCGAAGTCGCGGGGGTTCGGGATCAGCGTCAGATGGGAACCCCAGCGGATCGCCAACAAGCACAGGGTCAGCGCGAATATGTGATACAGCGGCAATGCCGCGATGCCATTGGTCTTGCTGACATCTCCGAGGCGGCGCAAGGCCGGTGTGAACCAGGCTTCGGCTTGCAGGATGGCCGCAACAATATTACGGTGGGTGAGCACGGCACCTTTAGACAGGCCGGTGGTGCCACCGGTGTATTGCAGAAAGGCGACTGAGTCCAGGGTGCTCTGCGCGGGTTTGAGGGGCATGTGGGCGCCATCGGCCATGACGCGTTTGAAGGTTGTGACGGTGCGGCCATTACCGAGTGGCAACTTGTATGCGGGCACCATTTTCGCGAGGTGCCGAACCGCGAAGGTGATCCATTGGCCATACCAGAAACCCAGTAAATCCCCCATCGATGCGACTACAACATGCTTGACAGGCGTTCTGTCGATGACTTCCTCGAGTGTGCCCGCAAAATTCTCCAGGATCACAATGGTCGTGGCACCAGAGTCCTTGAGCTGATGTTCAAGTTCGCGAGCGGTGTACAACGGGTTGACATTCACACAGGTATAGCCGGCGCGCAGAATGCCGGCCATGGTGACTGCAAACTGCGGCACATTGGGCAGCATGATGGCTACCCGTGCACCAGGCTCCAGTCCCAGATGCTGCAACCAGGCGCCCAGCGCGGAGGAGTACTCCTCAAGTTGCCCGTAAGACATCCAGCGATCCATGCAGACAGAGAAAGGCCGTGACGCATTTTTCCTGAAGGAATCCTCAAGCAATTGGTTCAGTGAGCGGAATTGCTCGGGGTCGATGTTGTGCGGCACCCCTTCGGGGTAGCTTTTGAGCCAAAACTTGTCCATTGAACACTCCTTGTACGCCATTGTGAAAGCACTGGCGCTGCAAGCGTATCGGGCTTGTCCTAATGTGGCCGTGCCCCGGCAAAAAGTTGAAGCAAACGGGTCTCGCAGGCGACAGTGTCATCGTCGAACAGGGATGCCATCCAGGCCGACTCGCGGTCTTCCACCATCGCCAAAAACTCACTGGCCCCTTTCATGTCGGCAAAGGCATCAAAGCCGGACTCCAGAAAATTCTGCAAGGCACTGAGACCCGCAGCTGCTGCCGGCGCCCGCATCATTCTCAGCAGGCTGCGCAAACCGCGCATGCGTGTCAGGTGGTCAAGCTCCTGCCCCAGATTCAAGACCACCTGCAATTGCCGGCTGCGCGCCGGCATATCAGCGACCGCGCGCCAGCACTGGATGTAGCGGGCTGCCGTGCTGCTTGCGGAGGTGAGCCGCCATTGCTGGGCCATCCGGTCGTCGAGCTGTTCGGTGAGCGCATGCACTTCCGCCAGGGCCGCTGCTGTTTCGACAACTGCCGCGGGGAAAAGCCGTGCGATGGTGTTCGCTATGCGTGCAAACTGCTGGTCCCGTTGCGCGTAGTCCTTGTCGCCGTACAACTCGCTCAGGAAAAAATGTGCCGCCCCTTGATAACGCTGACTGGCAAGAAGGTCGGCATAGGTCGCCTGGAAGCGTTGCGCCTGGAAGCGTTTGACTTCCAGGCAGGCGGCATGGAGCGCGGGGTTGGCCGTGCGGCTTTGTCGCAGCAGCGAAACCGATTGCATGGCTTCGCGAATTCGATTGGCAGCAGGATCCATATAAACACCGAGTTTATCTAGATGCAACGCCCTATTGAATCTGCCTGGCTGCATGAGAAACTTGACCGATGCAAAGAAGGACCTTACTGAAGCTCGGCACAGTGTCGGCGGCCGTGCTGGCGGTGGCCGGCGGCGCCGCAGCATTGATGTCAGCGGGTTTGCATGAAGGCAGGCTGGGTCCTGCAGGTCAGGATGTCTTCAAGGCCGTTGGCCGCGCTGTGCTTGACAACAGTCTGCCCCGTAGCCAGAACCTGCGACAGGTGGCCCTGAACGGCTTGCTGGACCGCGTGGATGAATTGACATTGGCGCTGCCTCCTCATGCGCAGACGGAACTTTCGCAATTGTTGTCTGTGCTGGCGAGTACGCCGGGGCGCCATCTTCTGGCTGGGCTGAGTGAAACATGGCCGCTGGCGACGGAAGGCCAAATCCAGCAGGCTCTCCAGGGAATGCGGTTGTCCGATCTGGCGATACGACAGCAGGCGTATGCCGCGTTGCATGACATCACCGCCGCGGCCTACTTCTCAGACGCATCTACCTGGTCGCAACTTGGCTATCCCGGCCCTGTCCGGATCTGAAAGAAAAAAAGAATGAGCCAAATCCGAGACCCGATCCGCGAAGGCTTAACGCGCGGCTGGAAAGTTCTGGGTGGCGATTTGGGCCCCGTACCGGAAAAAATAGTCTGCGATGTTGCCATCGTCGGTAGTGGCGCCGGCGCCGGCATCACCGCCGAACTGCTCGCCAAGGCGGGCCTGAAGGTGGTGATGATTGAAGAAGGGCCGCTCAAAAGCAGCGCTGACTTCCATCAGAAGGAGTCGGAAGCCTACCCCCAGCTCTACCAGGAAAGCGCGGCACGAAAGACCGAAGACAAAGCGATCAACATCCTGCAGGGCCGCTGTGTTGGGGGTTCCACCACCGTCAACTGGACCAGCTCGTTCAGGACACCCGGCCCGACACTGCAATTCTGGCGGGAAAACTTCGGATTGACGGACTACAGCGTGGAAGCGCTTGCGCCTTACTTCGCGCAGGCCGAAAAGCGGCTGAACATCCTCCCATGGCTCACGCCACCCAACGAGAACAATGACCTGCTGCGCCGTGGCGCGGCCAAGCTGGGCATTCAGGCCGCTGCCATTTCACGGAACGTCAAAGGCTGCTGGAACATCGGTTCCTGCGGTCTCGGCTGTCCGACCAATGCCAAGCAGTCGATGTTGGTGACCACCATCCCGGCAGCGCTGGACCTGGGCGCGCAATTGCTCACCGAAATGCGCGTGGAGAGCTTCGAGCTGGCCAACGGCAAGGTGACGGCACTCTACTGTCAATCTGTAATGCCAAATAGTGCGCCAGCCCTTTCTGGTCGTGCGCGATCAGCTACTAAAATAATAGCAAATCATTATGTGCTGGCAGGCGGCGCCATCAACTCCCCGGGGGTCCTGTTGCGCTCCGGTGCGCCCGACCCCCACGGCTTGTTGGGCGCCCGGACTTTTTTGCACCCGGTAGTGATGAGCTCAGCCGTGTTTACTCAGAAAGTGGAAGCCTGGAACGGCGCACCGCAAACCATCTACAGCGATCACTTTCTGGACACGCAGGCCATTGACGGACCCATTGGCTACAAGCTGGAGGCACCGCCGCTGCATCCGGTTATTTTTGCGTCCACAGTTCCCGGCATGGGGCAAAGCCAGCAGGAGCTGCTCAAAACCTTCCCGCATAACCACACCTTGCTGGCGCTGTTGCGCGACGGGTTTCACAGCGAGTCACGCGGCGGGAAAGTCAAGCTGCGCGGTGACGGTTCCGCCGTGCTCGACTATCCGCTGACCGGCTATGTGATGGATGGGGCGCGCAGGGCGCTGTTGTCGATGATGGAAATCCAGTTTGCCGCCGGCGCCCGCCAGGTATTGCCCTTGCATGAAATGGCTCAGCCCTACACAAGCTGGGCGCAGGCCCGTGACGCCGTGAATGCCCTGCCCATGAAGCCGATGCTGACCAAAGTGGTAAGCGCCCATGTGATGGGTGGCTGTGGCCTGGGTGGCCAGGAAAAGCTCGGCGTGACGCGGCCCAATGGCGTGCACTGGCAGCTCGAAAATCTGTCCATTCATGACGGATCGATTTTTCCCACCAGCATTGGCGCCAATCCCCAGTTGTCCATCTATGGCACCGTCAATCGCCTGGCGCAGGGTCTGGTCAGACGGCTGACCGGTCGCGACGTTGCGCTGGCCTGAACCGCCGGGCATCGACCCAACACCGTCCATGCTGGCACGCCTTCAGCAATTCATCACCCTCTCGCTATTGGCTGCTGGCTGCGCATGGCTGGCGTTCTTCTGGAGCAATTCGACAGTATTGGCTTTCACCGGTTTTGTCGTTCTCATCCTCGGATACTCCGGCTTTCTTGCCATCGAGTTCGTGGCTTTGAAATTTGTCAACCGGAGTGATCCGACGCCGCAGCCTTCATGGCAAGAGTTGATTGCGGCCTGGGTGGGCGAAACCTTGACGGCGCCGCGGGTGTTTTGCTGGCGGCAGCCGTTTCGCTCACGGGCGTTTCCTGACCAGCTGTCGCCGCCATTGGCGGTTCAAGGGCGCCGTGGTGTTGTGTTCATTCATGGGTTTTTCTGCAACCGCGGTTTCTGGGCGCCCTGGTTAAAGCAGCTTCAGGGCACCGGGCATGCCTACGTGGCTGTCAACCTTGAGCCGCCTTTCTCTTCCATCGATGCTTATGTTCCGCAGATCGAAGCTGCGATCCTGCAGGTGACGGCCGCCAGCGGACTGCCGCCGCTGCTGGTGTGCCACAGCATGGGCGGGCTGGCGGCGCGGGCCTGGCTCAAGGCCATGGAAGGAGAAAATCGCATACATCATGTGGTGACGCTTGGAACGCCGCACCGGGGAACCTGGCTGGCTCGTTTTAGCCGTCTAGCCAACGGCCGGCAAATGCAGCTGTCTGGACAATGGCACAGGGAACTGGACCAGAACATGCCTCCCCATCGCCACTCCCTGTTCACTTGCTGGTATTCGAATTGCGACAACATCGTGTTTCCAAGCTCTACAGCAACGTTGCCTGGCGCCGAGAATCGGTTGGTGCGCGGTGCGGCTCATGTGCAGCTGGTATTTTTGCCACAGGTAATGCGTGCCACGCTGGCAATGACGGGCAGTGAATTGTGGAAAAATGCCCAAAACTAGTAACAAGGTTTTATTTTAAGTAACAAGTTGTGTAAGCTAGAGGCTATTCTCGTTTGGCTTGGACGCTGGGATAAAAATGCCTCTGATAGTGGTCATGGAAGACGACGCGGCCACGCGCACGCTGGTGGCTTCGGTACTCAGAAAAGACGGATATGACGTCCTGTCGGCTGACAACGGTTTGTCCGGCCTTGAGCTGGTACGCCAAAACAAGCCGGACCTGGTAATCAGCGACGTGCAGATGCCCGTGATGGACGGATTTTCGATGCTGCAAGCCTTGCGTGCCGATCCGGCCATCCTGGCCATTCCCGTGGTTCTGCTGACTTCGCTCCAGGAACGCGCCCACATGCGCATCGGCATGACCAGTGGTGCCGACGACTACATCACAAAACCTTTCAGGCCAGGTGAACTGCGCGAGGCCGCTGCGGCTCAGCTCAACAAGCGGCACATGCAGGCGGCTGTCCAGGTCATGGCTGTGGAGGCGGCGGTTCAGGCGGCCCTGGAGGACCAGAAGCAGCAACTGGCCCGCTTGTACGAGAAAAAACTGGCTTCTGAACTCAGTGAAAAATGGCCTGCTGCCAATGCGGCGGATCAAGATGAAAAGTACGCGAATGCCACGGTTCTGTTTGTTGACGTGCTCAACTATGCGGGACTGGCCGAGAAGCTCTCCAGCACTGAACTCAGTGATGTCGTCCGGCAGTTCTACAGCAATGCAGGGGACACCGTGCATCTGTTCGGCGCGCGTCACATGCAGTTTGTGGGTGAAGGCCTGCTGGTTGTCTTTGTAGACACGACGGATACCACTTCCGTCAACCACGGCCTGCGAGCCGCGCGTGCCGCTCTGGGCCTGATCGATTCTGCAAAACGCGTGCAGCAGTTCCTGAACACCCATTTTCCCGGGCACAGGCTGCCGCGTTTCGATGTCAGCGTGGCCTTGAACAGTGGTCCGGTGGCGCTGGCCAAGCTCGAGGATCCCTTGCACGGTGCCGTGCAGATCCTGCCGGTGGGCGATACGGTGAGTGCCACCTTGTTGCTGCAGAAGCAGGCTCACAAGGCAGGATGGCGGATTGCCGCCAGTGTTGCCATGTTGCGAGGCGTCACGGGCGCGGTGAACATCGGTGGGCGAGCCCTGGTTTCCCTGCCCGGCCGCTCGGCAGCGCTTGATGCCGCCGAGCTGCTGGGTCTCGCCCTGGCTTGACGACAGGAGCCCGTCGCGAGCCTCATGACCAGAAAAAAGACGGTTTCCCTTCGCCGCGTTCTGGTGGCGAGTCTGCTGGTCTTTGCGCTCGTGCCGGCAAGCCTGGTTGCCTGGCTGATGGCGCGAAGCAGCGACCAGGCCGTCCAGGATCTGGCGGGCGGAATTCTCTTCAATGTCGCTGCACGGATTCAGGCTGGCACCGAAGCTCATTTAGGCCAGGCCCATACCGCGCTCAATGGCCTTTTTCCCGAAAACTTGAGTGCCGCCCAGACCGAGCAGGCCCGCGAATGGCTGCGCCAGAGTGCAGTTTTTGAGCCCATGGCGTTTGCCTTGAGCCGCCAGTCGCCTCATGTGCCCAGCCTGTACTTCGGTAACAACCGCGGCGAATATTTCTCGGTAGAAAGTATCAGTGGGGGCGCAACCGTCCTGCTGCGCGGTCCCGCCGATACGGGCCTGCACGCTTTCATGGCGCGCCGGCCTGGAGACCGCAGCCGCGCTCTGGCTGTCGCCCAGACCCATTTTGAGCCGCGCACCCGGGCCTGGTACCAAGGTGCCCTGGCTGCCAAAGGGCGCATTTTTTCGCCGATCCAGGTGGTGCCGGGCAAGTCGCAGTTGTTTGTCACGCTCTCCCAGCCTGTGTACGACAGCGACGGAGGTGCAGCGGGCGTATTCGGGGTGGATCTGTATCTGCAGCATCTGGCCGATCTGCTGCAGACCCAGCGACTCAGCGCGAGCGGCGCGGCTTTTATCGTGGACGAGGCGGGGTGGCTGGTCGCCGGGTCGGCTGGTGACACCCTGCTCGAAGATGTGCAGGGGCAGCCTGTGCGCCGAAGCCCGCAGAGCAGCGCCAACCCGGTCATCCGGGCCAGCTTTCTGGCGCTCCAGCTTGAGCAGGCCCGCAAGCGCGAGGATTCGGTGGCCAGCAACACCACTCTGCAGCGGCTGCCCATGCAGGGCGGTGGCACCCTGATGACGGTGCAGCGCCCTTTCGGCGAGTCATTGGGTTTGCGCTGGACACTGGTCGTCGCAGCTCCCGAGAGCGATTTCACCGCCGAGATCACCCGGGCCTGGGAAGTGTCCTTGATGTTGATTGGTGGGCTGGTTCTGCTAGGGGCCGGGGCCGCGTTTTACGTGGCCAACCGCATCGGCCGCAGGCTCAGGCGCTTGAGCGTGGCGGCACAGAAGCTTGGCCGGGGAGAGATTCCGCGCATAGACAGTGGCACCCATTTGCGCGAGGTGATGGAGCTTTCGAGGGTCATGCACGACAGCGCTGAGCAGCTCAAGAGTTACCGCGCAGAGGTGCAGGCCAAAACACGAACGATCGAGGAAGCCAACGAGTTGCTCGAGGACCGGGTGGCCCAGCGCACCGTCGAATTGCTCGCCTCGCGAGAAGAAGCCCTGCAGGCCGCGCGGGCGAAGGCCGCATTCCTGGCGACCATGAGCCATGAGATCCGCACGCCGCTCAACGGCGTGGTGGGCATGAGCACCTTGCTGGCCGAGACGGCGCTGGATGACGAGCAGAGCGACTATCTGCAAACCATCCGGTTGTCGAGTGACCAACTGCTGGCGGTGATCAACGACATTCTGGATTTTTCGAAAATCGAATCCGGCAAGCTGGATCTGGAAGCCGAGCCGCTGAGCCTGCGAAGCACCATTGAGGAAGCTTGCGACATCGCCGCGCCGCGTGCCCGGGAGAAAAATCTCGAGCTGATTGTCGACGTGCCGGAAGCTGCGGGCACTGATTCGCTGTCTCTGCCGGCAGCCATATCCGGTGATGTAACCCGCATCCGTCAGGTGCTCATCAACCTGATCAACAACGCCGTCAAGTTCACCGAGGAGGGTGAAGTCACGGTGAGCGTCCGGCCAATGCCCAGCCTGGATCCCGAGCGTGTGCGCGTGGAGTTCCGGGTTACGGACTCCGGCATCGGCATACCGGCCGACCGCGTCAGTGCGCTGTTCCAGGCCTTTACGCAGGCTGACCCCTCCACCACCCGCAAATATGGCGGCACTGGCCTGGGTCTGGCCATCTGCAAGCGCCTGGTTGAACTCATGGGGGGTGATATCGGGGTGGACAGCGTGCCGGGCCAGGGCTCGAGCTTCTGGTTCACCGTGCAGGCGCCGCTCGCTGAACTACCCCCGGTTGCTGTGGCCGTCGATGCGGCTGCATTACACGGCAAACGCGCACTCGTGGTGGACGACCACCTGACCAATGTTCGCGTCCTGAGCCGGCAGCTTCAGATGTGGGGCATGCAGGTCAGCAAGGCAGAGTCGGGCACACAGGCCCTGCAGGCGCTGGCCTTGGCGCAGAGCGGCGGGGCACTGCCGGATATTGTCATCACGGACATGCACATGCCCGGAATGGACGGCGTGGCGTTGGCGCGGTCGATCAAAACCAAGCCAGCGATGACCAAGCTGCCGCTGGTGCTGCTGACATCCGGCTTCATGCCGCCAAGCCATGAGGCAGCCCAGCTCTTCGAAGCGCGATTGCTCAAGCCGGCCCGACAGAGGCAGCTCTTCGATGCGCTGGCACGCTGCCTGTCGGCGCCGGGCAGTCACAAGTTGCCGCAGGAGGCTCCAGCGCTTGCTGAAGACACAACAGCCACCAAGAACCTGACATTGCTCGTGGTGGATGACAATGCCGTTAACCTCAAAGTTGCTTGTGCCATGCTCGCCAAACTGGGTTACCGCACTGCGACCGCGATCGACGGCAGGGAGGCTGTTCAGGCCGTGGCTCGTACCCATGGCGCCGGCGGGAGGTTTGGCGCGGTGCTGATGGACATCAATATGCCGCGCATGAACGGCTTCCAGGCCACCCAGCAAATTCAGTCCATGATGGGCAAGAAAGCGCCCCCCATCATTGCCCTGACAGCGGCGGCCTCCCCGGAAGACCGCGCGCGCTGCGCCGCAGCCGGCATGGATGACTACTTGACCAAACCGCTTCATGTTGCCGCGCTGGCGCAAGTCCTGGAACGCTGGTTGCCCCTCATGAAAGCGGCATCGGAAGGTGCCGGCGGGTTTGCGGCCTCGCCTCGGGAGGTTGGCCAGGCTGCTGACCCTGACGCGCTAGCGACGATGCCAGTTTTAAGCAGCAAATCCCGGTCTGCAGCCGAGCCTTTGTTGATGGACCTTGAGCGGCTGGCCCAGTTCAAGGAATTCGATGACGACCAACTGAGCATGACCCGGGAGGTGATTGCCTTGTTTGTTGCCGATGCCTCCCAGCGCCTGAAAGCCATTGAGGAGAGCATTCGTGCCAATGACGCCGTTGCCCTGGCGTGGGCAAGCCATGCCCTGGTAGGTGCAACCAGCAACGTCGGGGCCGTCGCCATGCATGCCGTTTGCTGTGAACTTGAGCTGGTGGCCAAAACGGGTGTTGTTCCCGTCGATGCGCCCCAACAGCTGGAAAGGCTTCGGGTCTACTGGGCCAAAACCAGTGAAATTCTTGATTCCTGGGCTTGATCGACCCGATCCACAAGGCAGGCCAGATTTTGTAGAGATTGGTGGGCATTTTTTCAGAACTGAGATAAGTGGGCCCACACTTTCAAAAAAGGAAGGATTTCTAGGCGAAAGCGAGTCTGAATTGGTGTGACTTTTCTCACATCATTGATGGCGCATATTTACTATCCAGATTTGAGCAGGCTTCATACGCTTAACAACCTGTAACACCTAAGCCTTGAAGATGAACACCCTGTTGAACGCCGGATTTGTGGACTCTTCCCTGTCCCAGGATGCAGGCCGCCTCGCGCTGGGTCCGGATGCCCTGTCACTCTTGATCGACGTGCTGGGTCACGGTGTCATTGTGGTTGATGAGCGCGGCCAGATCATTCACGCCAATCGTGTGGCCCGCACCGAACTTAACCGTCACCGGGTACTTGCCAAGGTCGGCGGGGAAGTTCATGCGGTTACGCCGACAGACAGCCGAACGCTGCAAGATGCGCTTGGCAAGGCGGGGGCCGGCAAACGCAGCCTGATCAACGTATCGGCAGCTGGTTTGAGCCTGACCCTGGCTGTTGTTCCTCTCAAGCTTGACGCAGATGCCTGGGAGTCCCGGATTGCATTGCTTTTTGCGCGGGCCGAAGTCTGCGAATCAGGCATGTTCGGGTTCTTTGCGCGCAGCTATGGGCTGACTCAGACGGAAGAGCAGGTGCTGGCAATCTTGTGCCGGGGCTTGAGCACGCCGGAAATAGCCGTCCAGATGAAGGTGGCGGTTTCTACCGTGCGCAGCCATGTGCGCAGCCTTTGTGCAAAAACCGGGTCCAGCGGGGTGCGTGAGCTGGTTAACCGGGTTGCCGTCCTGCCGCCGGTGGCGCCCCTGCATCTGGCCCAGATTCACTGAAAAAATCAGTTGCCCGCTGACGCTATGCACACCGGCGGCCCGCCGCGTGCTAGATTACGGCTCATCATGAGCACGTCAATACCTTCCAACGAAGACCTTTACACCCCTCTGGTTCCGGAATTGCGCTCGTTGGCCCGCCGCGGCGTGCTGCGTACCTACCGAAAAAATGCGGTGCTGATCAATGAAGGCGAGTCCGGGGACAGTCTGTTTGTGCTGCTCAAGGGCAGCGTCAAAGTTTTCGCCATGGACGAAAGTGGACGTGAAATCACCTATGGAACGGTGGACGCAGGCGACTATTTCGGTGAAATGTCCCTGGACGGCGGACCACGGTCTGCTTCGGTGATGACGCTGGAACCCTGTACCTGCGCGGTCCTGAGCCGCACAGATGTCAGCGAGCATCTGGTGGAAGAGCCTGAATTTGCCATTAACCTGGTCGTTCAGGTGATACGGCGGGCTCGTGCCGCGACGGAAACGGCCCGAAACATGGCACTGCTCGATGTATACGGCCGGCTGGTCGCCCTGCTGGAAGAGCGCCGCGGGGAAACGGCTGAGGCGGGCGGCGGCAGCACCACGCTGGAATCCATCACCCACCAGGACATCGCCAATCGTGTCGGGGCCTCGCGCGAGATGGTCAGCCGCTTGCTCAAAGACCTCGAAAAAGGCGGCTACATCGAGCTGGGCATCCGGCGCATCACGCTGCTCAAGAAGCTGCCCAGCCGCTGGTAGGCCGCCCGGCCGCGGCTGTTGGTCGGTATGGCTCTGAGCCGTTGCGCAGAGGGAAATTGCCTCTGGACAGCCTGAATCCTCCTCTCTGGACATTGCCTGTGAAATCAATGTATTGCTGCGCATGTTTTGCAGTGCCTTCCAAGTTGCTCAGGAAGCTGGCCGACAAAGCCGAAGAGGCGGATCGCCATGTTCTCCATGGGCATATTGAAAGCGCTGCGCGTATTCGTACCCAGCGCAGCGCCCGGGCTGCAAAGGCGGTTGCAGCCTCAACGGTTCACGCACTTCAGGCCGCCCCAAAATACCGGCGCAGCATTTTCGACGCAGGCGGTGGCATGGAACTGCCCGGCAAAGCTGTGAGAGACGAGGGCGACAAGCCCGTCAAGGACCGCGCCGCCAACCAGGTGTATGACAACACGGGCATCACCCTGAATTTCTATCGCGAGATTTTTGGCCGCAACTCCATAGATGGCCGCAACATGCGCGTCGAATCAGCGGTGCATTTTGGTGAAAACTTCGGCAATGCCATGTGGACTGGTGAGCAGATGATTTACGGCGATGGCGACAGCAATGTGAGCGGATTTACCGAAGCGCTGGATATCATCGCCCATGAGCTGACGCATGGTGTGACGCAGCACATGATCCCGAGTGGGCTGGGAGTCGTTCGGGTCCCACTGAAGGAGCGCGAATTCAAGGAGCAGACACACGCGCTTCAAGGGCAAAGTGGCGCCCTCAACGAGTCCTTTTCCGATGTTGTTGGCAGCATGGTCAAGCAGTGGCACGCCGGACAGGATGTTACCCAAGCCAGCTGGCTGCTTGGTGAACACATGCTCGCGCCGCAGCATGGGCGGGCCATCCGGTCCCTGAAAGACCCCGGCAACCGCAAACTGACATGGTATGAAGACGATCAGTTTAAAAGCATGGACCAGTACGTCGATGGCTCGGATGTCCATGACAGCTCCGGTATTCCCAACCACGCTTTTTACCTGGCCGCCCGAAAAATAGGCGGCTTCTCTTGGGAGAAAGCCGGCCCGGTCTGGTACGAAGCCTTTGCAAAACTCAAGTCCAAAGCCAGTTTCCTTGACGCTGCGCAGGCAACCATTCAGGTAGCCAGTTTACGCTTTGGCAGTAAGTCAAAAGAGTACAGGGCTGTCATGACCGCTTGGCAGGCGGTGAAAGTGTTGCCTTGAACCTGGGCAGTTATGCCTTGCTTTGTTGGGGGTGCCGTGTAACGATTCGTACCGTCCCCTGTCTTGTTGTTGAGAACTCCCTGAAAGATGTCGTTGCGTTGCGTCTCATGCCTGGCTGATAACCCTGACGGAAACCGCTTTTGTGGCAACTGCGGTGCCGCGCTTGAGTCCCGCTTGCAGGAGTCTGCAGTTCCAGCCATCGCTCCAGGGTCAGACATCCAATGGGGAGCACTCAAGCACGCAACCATTCTGTTCTCGGACGTGGTCAGCTCCACTGAGCATGTGGCTGCCCTGGATGCCGAGCAAGCCATGGAGCAATTGCGTCCTGCGGTGCAAAGCATGTGCGACGCTGTGGAGCGTTTTGGAGGCACGGTGGTGCGCACTTTGGGCGACGGCGTCATGGCGTTGTTTGGTGTCCCCCGCGCTCTGGAGGGGCACGCTGACTTGGCCTGTGAGGCCGCCCTCTCCATGCAGGCAGCGTTCGAAGGCTCTGGGCAACGCATGCGCATTCGTGTTGGCTTGCATTCCGGTCAGGTCGCACTGGACGCGGACGCGGCCGATGCCACCAAAGGTGGAGGTGTTCATGGTCATGCCATTCATCTCGCCAGCCGTGTGGTCGCCATGGCCGAACCCGGCGGGATTTGTATGACAGCCGATTGCCTGGCTTTGGTTCGCTCAGCCTGCGATGTGCGGCCCTTGGGCAAGCATTTGCTTAAAGGTATTGCGGAACCCGTCGAACTGCACGCGCTGCTGGGTTTGAATAGCGACGTGCAGGGCCATCAGTTTCATGAGAGCGCCATGTCGCTTCTTCGCGGGCGTGAACAGGAGCTGCGCACTTTGCAGGATGCACTTGGCTTTGCTGAGAAAGGCGAAGGCTCTGTTTTTGGGGTGTCCGGGGCGCCCGGCACCGGAAAAAGCCGACTCTGCTACGAGTTTGCCGGGTGGTGTCGCGACCGGCTTGTTCCCGTCGCCGAAGTCCGCACCCAGCTCTATGGGCATGCTACGCCCTTGCAGCCGGTGCTTATGTTATTGCGTACTTGTTTCTTCGATATTTCTCCCCTGGATGATGCCGCCACGGCCAGACAGTGCATCGATCAGCTACTTGGAAAGCTGGGGGTATGTTCGACAGATGACCTGACATTGCTCCATGAGTTTTTAGGCGTAGCAGATGCTGGTGGCCAGCCATGCGTGCTCAATCCGAAAGCCCGGCGCGCGAGGTTGTTGGGGCTGTTGGGGGAACTGGTGAAACAGGCTGGCGAAAGAACCTCCGTCATCATTTTCGAAGACCTGCACTGGCTTGACGAAGCGAGCGTCGAATTTCTTTCGGCTCTAGTTCATGCGGTGGCCGGCACCCGCACACTGCTGTTGCTCAACTATCGGCCTGCTTATCAGGCGCCTTGGGCAGAGTCCCCGCACTTCAAGGCCATGCGGCTGGGCGATTTGAGCACTGCCGATACCGAGGCCTTGGTACGTGAACGGCTCAGGCAACATCCTGAGTTGCAGAATTTTCTTCCACTCATTGTGGACCGTTCTGCCGGGAACCCATTTTTTGCCGAGGAACTTGCTCACTCACTGATTGAAAAAAGCGGCTCATTGGCGATGGCTGGAAACAGAGAGTCCGATCATCTGGCCCTTGTACAGGCCCTGCCCGCCACCGTGCATGCTGTCATAGGCGAGCGCATCGACCGATTGGTGGGAACGCAAAAGACTCTCCTGCATATTTGTGCGGTGATTGGAAAGGAAATCCCGCTTGCTGTGCTGAGAGAGGTTGCTGTTTACCTGGTAAGCCAGATGGAGAGTGGGCTGGAAGGCTTGTGCGAAGCCGAATTGCTGCGCTTGCTGCGCGAAATAGCCGGAGGGCGCCGTTTCGCATTTCGTCACCCGCTCATTCAGGAAGTGGCCTACAGCACCCAGCTCAAGGCACGGCGAGCCAACCTCCACGCCGCGGTAGCCGTTGCCATGGAGGCGCACTACAGTGCTCAGCCGGGCGAATTTGCCGCACTGGTTGCCTACCACTATGAAGCCGCTGGTCAGTCTGTTAATGCTGCGCAACATGAGGCGCGGGCCGCCAAGTGGGCAGGCTCCACCAATTCGGCGCAGGCCATCAAGCATTGGCGCAAGGTCTGGACACTGCTGGAAGGCCAGGAGCGTTCGCAGCAGGTCAATAGCCTGCGAGCCCTGGCTGGTGGGCGAATTGTCTACCTTGGCTGGAGGGAAGGGCTCAACCCTCAGGAAGTTCAGCAGATTTGCAGTGAGGCCATAGGGCTGGCGAGAGACATGGACAACCGTCTTGAGCAATTGCTTCTATTTGCTCAGGGCCGCATCCTGCAATCCGGCGGAGGAGCCGCAGATGACTATGTGGCGTCTGTGCTCAAGGCGCTGTCACTGACGCCGCCGGGTAAAGATGTCGGACGTGTGGCAATGCTGAATGTGGCTTTGAGTCAAGCCTATGCCTGGGCCGGATTGCTGGAGCAAGGCCTGGCCGCAAACGATACGGCCCTGCTTGGCGTGTCGAGCATCGACAACTTTGACAGGGAGTTCATCGATTTCAGTATCGAGCAGTGGGCACTTGGCATTCGTGCGCGGTTGTTGATACGGATGAACCGGCTGGATGAAGCTCAGACATGCCTCCAGCAAATGTTGTCGGCGGGGAAGGGGCTGGATGATCCTGTTATCCGGCAGATAACACATCACCTCCATGTAGAACTTGCGGCCATTACGCAGAATGCCGAACTCGCCAGGGAACATGTTGCGGTTGTTGTGAACCTCGGACAGCAGTATGCAAGTCCCTATTCAAAGGTTTTTGCTCATTGGTGTTCCGGGCTGGCCGAGATCAGCGTCGGAAACCTGGTGGCCGCCCGAACCAGTTTCTCAGAGGCGCTTGAATTCATTGCGGGCTCGAAAGTTGCTGTTGAGTTTGAGGCTGAAATACGAGCAAGCCTGGCCGAGTGCCACCACAAAATGGGCGACCTTGATCTGGCACTTGAGGCTGCGCAGGAAAACATCGGGATATCGAGACCGCGGAACAACCGGTTGGCCGAGTGCCGTGCACTGATTGTTTGTGGTGGTGTGCTGGGCCAAAAATCCGACCCCGATTCCCGGCTGAAAGCGGTAGCCTTTTTTGATCAAGCAGAACAACTCATTCGCCTGACAGGGGCCAAGATATACGAGCCGTTTTTGCTCAATGAAAGAAACCGGTTGATCGCCATTTAATGGGACAAGGCTGAGGACTGCGTGTTTCGCACCAGCAAGGTGTATTCCCGCATTCCATAGTTTTCCAATACCTCAACCGAGGCGCCAAATTTTTCTTCGCAATAGCGCACCCAAAAGGCCGAAGGCGACCTGTAGAGTTCTGGCTGGACAGGCACTCCTTCAGCGAGCGGGGCGAGAAAATTGACGGCAAAACCAAGACGGCTGGTGTGGTGCATGCCGGTCAACGTCTCTTCAATAAACTGGATCCACAAGGCGTCGGGCTGATTTAATTTGACATTGAAGATGCCACTGGCAACGGAGTAGTCAGCCGTCCGGGGGCTGCCACTTCCAATGATGAATTCGGTGTCAGGTCGCTTGCGCCATAGCCGCCGGGCATGGGTGAGCATGGCTGGCGACAGGTCCATGCCCAGATAGTCCACGGCTTTTCCTCGATAACGTTGCGCCAGAAAAGCAAGCAGCGCGCCGTAGCCGCATCCGATGTCATTCAGCGTCACTGGTGAGTCAAAGGTGCACAGCTTCAGCAGTTGAACGAAGCGCATCTGCTGCGTAGGCACGCATGACCAGTCGACCCCGAGCGGCGTGGCTCCGTGGGTGTCGACTTTCCTGGTGTAGTACTGCTCAACTTCTGCAAGCAGCCCGGCAACAGCCTGGGATGAGAGGGATGCAGCCATGGGTAAACAAGGTTTCCGGTTACCTGCGATCCCCCCACTTCCTGTACTCTATTTTTTCGCGGGCTTGCTGGTTTTTGCAGGAGTCTTGGCCTGCCGCGCGGCGCTTGCAGCCTGCACAGATTGCATGGGCAGGGAAATCGTGAGGTAGTCCTGCTCCAGATAGTGAACAGGACGTGCCCTGTCCGTGATTTTTACTTGTGCATTTTCTTTTCCACCCCTCATGTCATGCGACATGAAATACACAGGAAGGGGGTCTTTGGATGCCAGGTTCTTGATGATGGCACTGACTATGGCTACATCCCCGTTTTGCTTGGGGCGGTTGGAGTCGTGCTTGCTGAGCGCACCCAAAAGATCGTACCAACGGTTCTTGACTTCGTTGTTGCGTGCGCCGAGGTTAAGGGCGGCCACGCTGGTCTTGAACGATCGGCCTTTCTTGAAAATTTTGAATTCCTTTTGCAGCGCCACCATTTCTTCGATTCCGCCGTGATGCGTGTTTTTGCCCTGGGGCGGCGCAAAGCGAAGATTCAATTCGTCCAGCATGCTGCCAATATAAATATCGTGCTCTTTCATGAAGTAGCCCATAAGTTCTCTCCTGTAGTTACGGTTGGATTTGCTGCATAAGGGTAAAAAATGCAACGTGCTGTTTGGCGCGTTGTGAGTGTAGGTCTAAGCTTTACCTCTGAAAAGAGGTAATTTGCAGGGGCGGTGTTGAAGGCTACCGGGGCAGACAGGATAAAGCGGCGGACCAACAGGGATGGCCTCAATCAAGATGCGTGGGCCAGCCGCCCCCGCGTGTTGAGGTGCTGGTTGCAACGTTGGGTTGCCTCCAGGTTACGTCGCATTCAGGATTCGCCTGGCTACCTGCGGCGATGCGTCACTGGTGCCTCTTAGACGCACCACAGCGGTGCTGCGTGTTCCCGCCGCATTCACACCGAGCGTCGCCGGGTTCTCGTCACTGAAAGCCTCCGCGTCGGGTACCTTGACCACACCGGGCCGCTGGGGGCGTCCGGCGTCGGGATCAGGCCTTTGCGGGGAATAGTGCGCCCAACGTGGCCCGGTGATGCGGGTGCCGCCAACCGACACCGTTTTGCTGCCCGTAGCAATGCTGTTGAAATTGCCGCTGCGGCGGATCAGGCTCGGGTTGCCAGGGTGGTCAACAAACGAGTCCGGGTTGCCACTGGTGTCGTACCACTTGTCTTCGAAGTGCGACTGACGGGCTCCGCTGCGGGTGCCGCTGACTACGTCGTCTCGCTCTACATAGGCGTCTATGGTGATCAGCTTCTTGCCGGTATTGGTCAGCGTGATCTGCCAGACGCCATTCGGCGCCGTCGCGGTTTTTTCATCAAAACTGAAGGTGGGCGCAAGCGCGAGCAGGGCACAGGTGCCGCGCCGTCCGGTGGCGACTGTTTTGGGGTAGATCAGTGCACACTGGGGCTGCTTGCCGCCGTCAGTCCACATCCGCGATTCACCAAATTTCAGCGGAGGCAAGGCAGCCCGGCCTGGAGGCGTAATTTCGATTGCCAGGCCATCGCGGTCTTCCTCGATCCACAGCTCCACAAAACTTTGAGTCGAATCATCAGGAAGCGACCGCCAATGAAGCGTAATGCGCTCATTTTTTGATAGCGTTGCATTGGCGTGTGTGCGCAACTGGTAGCTGTTGCCGGCGGCCAGTGCGATCTGCAGGTGTCCGCGCATCAGCGTGGTCAGTTGGTCCATCGCAGCTTCCAGCAGCGACGTGCCGTCATGCGGGCCGGCCAGCGTACCGAAACTGAGGTTGACGGTTACCTTGGCGCTGTCAGTGCAGCGCGACAGAACGTACATCAGCCCGTCGAGCACATGCACGTTCATCGAGCCTCCCGAGGTGTCCCGCACGGTGTCGTAGTCCAGTTGCACGGCGATTAGCGGCGCGCGGCTGGCGTCGTCGTCTGCCCGCGCCCAGCTGGGTGGCGCGTCAAACGTGGGCGGCAAATTGGCGACCTGGGCCAGCAACGTGCGTGGCCCAGCCGCCAGGTCCATGACATGGCTGCCGTGGCTCACGGAGGTATCCAGGGCGTGGAAGAAATGTTCGCGCTTGGGCATCTTCTTGCCGAGCGTGGAAAGTCCGAGTGCAACGTAGACAGCGTTCTCGTCCACCAGTCCGTTGTAGGTGTTGGCCTGCATGGCTGCGTTGATGTCGGCAGCGGTCAGCTCATGGCCGTAGCCCAGACCTTGAGGCACGCGGCCTTTGCCATGCGCGTCTTGCCGCCAGAAGTAACGGGTACGTGCCTTGCCCTGGTGAAGGAAGTTGGCATGGGCCAAGGCCAGGCTGTCGTCGATCAACGCGAGAACCTTGCCAGAGAGCAGTGGCTCGGCCTTCAAATCGGCCTGGTAAGACGGTCCGTTCGGATGTGGCAGCGGGTTGTCTTGCGAGCCTCCCGTCGGCTCATCGGCATATCCCGCCGCCGGCAAGCCCAGTTCAAGGCGTAGCACGAGCGCGTGCAGGCTGCCGCCGGGTTGCAACTGTTTGAAAAATGCCGGCCGGACCCGCGCTGTGCAAAACTTCAAGCCCTTGGGCGCGGCGCGGCTGGTGTAAACGGCCGGCACATGCAGCCATTTCGGCGACGCCGCGGCAATGAACTGCTGCACCGTGGTGCCCGTTGTCAGTTCGATTGCAATCGGGAGCCATTTGGGCGGCTTCTCGCCATAGCCAGAGAAGTTGTCAGCTTCAGCCCATACCAGGTAGGGGTCAAAGCCGTTGGTGGCATTGGGCTTGGCCCAGTCAATGCCCGTGAACTCGCCCTTGGGAAGTTTGGTCCAGCTCATGACGCGCTTACTTGAGCGGCTGCCACTCTTTGGCAGCTTTGGTCCACATGAATTCAAGCAGAGGCGACGCAGCAAGAGTGCCAATAGCCGACAGGTATTCGTAGTAGCCGCTTTGGTTGTCGGTCATGGACACGCGCGGGTCGAAATCGATGACGGTGTCTTTGGGGCCATGGAACTTGGGGCCACTGAAGCCGCGTTCGTGCAGTTTGAGCTTGCCCGTGCAGCGCGCGACAAAAAAATCTGCCAACGCTGTGCCAAGAAGCCGACCTACAGCGCTATCGACAGGATAGTGGAGGCCGGCAACTGTGCGGTTGACGGCGATACGGGCGGCCTGTCGTTCCAGTTGCTCCTTGTACTTGGCACCATGAGGTAACAGTGCCTGCAGCAATGTCGCCACCAGGAAAGCCTCGGTGGAATGACCGCTGGGCCAGCTGGCATGGCCGGGGGTAGGAATCATGGGTTGGATCTGGGGTGACAGGTCCACAGGCCGCTGGCATGCAAAAGCGTGCTTGAAACGCATCTCGACATGCGATGCAAGCGACAGACCTAGTGTGACCAGCTCCAGCGTCCACTTGTGACGGAGAGCTGACAAGCCCACGATGGAGCCCCAGAAGGGTACTTGCGGCACCATCTGGGTCAAAACTTCATTCCCCCGGTCTTCACGCAACTCGGCATAGTTGGCGACCAAATCCAATTGTTGTTTGAATACTTTTTCCGTGGGGCGAACCAGTCGTACCAGCGGTTGGTCTTTAAGTGGCTTTTTATTCAGATCCACAAAGCCGATTGCCACGGCGTCCTTGGACTGGTTCACGCCAAAATGCAGGCCGGATAGCAACTCCAGTGCGCAGACTTGTAAGCGAGGCTCCACGGCCCACCGCTCCAGCCGATCAGGTTTGTCCAACGGGGTCGGCAAACTGAACGGAATAGTCGCTCCTTGAAATGGGCCGACGAGAGCGGAGCGGCCCTTTGCGAGAGCGTCAGCCACCATAGGCTCGCCCAAGACTGCAGCAATGCCGCTGATACCACTGATGCCGCTGATGCCGCTGATGCCACTGATGCCACTGATGCCACTGATGCCACTGATGCCACTCATAGTTTTTTCTCCTGTGTACTTGTCATATTTAATCTGGAACACCAGCTCTTTTGAGCGCTGCAGCGCAGCGTCTCCCGAATTCGTACAGGCTACTAGGTGAGGCCTCTATGAATTTTCTTACCGTGAACCCTGGTTCAATTCGAAGTAGGTGCGTTGTCGTTGCGCGTGCTTCATCAAGTTGATCCAATTCCGCTTGCGAGATAGCCAAGGCTCTAAGTGTTGAGGCATGAGTGCGGTTGGCACGTAGCGATCGCCGCGCCAAAAAAATAGATCGTTCGTACTGACCCGCAGACATGGCAGCGGTAGCTGCTAGGGAGTCAAAGTAGTATTTCAAAGGATCAAGAGGAGATAGTGAGAGAGCTGTTTCTGTCTCGCGAACGGCTTCTTCGCCTTCGCCCTTGAATGCATGAAGTGTCCCTCTAAGTAGCCACGCCAGAGATTCATTAGGATTCTGCGCAAGAGCATCGTCGTACCGTGAACTCGCGATCTCGTGCTTCTTTAGAAGATTGGCATGTACCAATCCATCTATCGTCAGGGCGAGGGAGCAAGAGGGATCTTGATCAAGTGCCCGTTTCGTGGAATCCAGAGCAAGCATCGCATCTCTGTGCGGGTCTTCCGACCATCCCTGCGAAACTCGCATCACGTACCATTTTGCTAGCCAGGCTCTTGGTACTGCCTCGCGCGGAGCCCGATCGATGAGTGTTGTCAGCATTTGTCGAGCATGTTCAAAATCTCTCGCGGAGAGTCGATGCATCATTGCAGCAGAGCTCAAAAGCAGGGTATATGCCTCAAGATTAGGTAGAGATTGGTTGCGAGCGCGCTGTACTTCTTTGACAATCACCGCTGAACTAATTGAGCCGATCAGTTTCGCGATCAACTCATCGTGGGCACTGAATAGGCCCAGGACCTCCCCTTTCAGGCTGTCTGCCCAAAGTATGTGCCCCGTCTTGGCTTCAATCAGCTCGACGAACAAAGACAATTGAACTCCAGCACTTCGGCAAGTGCCAGACAGGATATAAGTAGCGCCCAGATGGGTGCGAATGTCCTCCACCGCATCGTGTCGGTCGCGAAACACCGTCGTTGACAGGCGCGAAATCACATGAAGCTCCGCAGTACGGGACAATGCGGCAATAACTTCGTCCGCTAATGCTTCGCCTAGCAATTCATGCCCCGGTTCATTGCTACGCATTCCGAAAGGGATGACTGCGATAGTTGGGCGCAGGTTCAGTTGGATCGTATTACCGGGTGCCACAATTGGTGCGTGGCCAGCCGGTCCTACTCTATAAGCCCGGAGCGGTTCGCTGACATGCTTGAGATAACACTCGCCAAGGTCTTCGATATCCGCATCCAGCATGGCCGCCAGATGATCGCGCAGATCTGCAGTAACTACAGTTTCCCCCGGCCCGGCCAGAGTGCTGACGCGCGAAGTCAAGTTGACGTCGGTGCCGTAGATGTCGTGCTGGTCAGTCACAAAACTGGCCAGGTGCCCGCCCATGCGCAGGTGCATCTGGTGTTCGGGTGGTACGCCGGCATTGGCTTTCCGGGCGAACTGGTGCAGGGCAAAAGCCGCTTTGACGCAGCCCTGGGCGTTGGCAAACTCCAGCATCAGACCATCGCCCAAACTTTTGACGAGGCGGCCGCCATGCAGCGGCAGCACGTTCTGCTCCGCTTCTTCCACGAGTTGTTGCCACCGCCGTACAAAGCCATCCTGGTCCTGCTCCATGATCCTGACCGACTCGACGACGTCCAT
>CAZIYA010000014.1:0-24740 GCA_964543355.1 uncultured Polaromonas sp. | reverse complement strand
TTGCATAAATAGTGTGAACAGACCCAAGTGGGCTTGCCGCCGGGGTGCAACACCGCACCGGAAGCCAGCATAAATCACAAACACCCTGCTGGTCAAAATCCGGGCGGCCGCCCCGTTACCAAATGAAGCGGCACCTGCGCTGGCCTGCCCTGAACAGGAAGCCTGCAGGAACCCGTCACGACCGGCACCTGCAAAAACGCCTTGCAGCCGGCTTGGGGGAGTCTAACCACATCCCGGCGAAAAGATGAATTTTCTATCGGCCAGCGGGCCGGCGCCCGGATTTCAGCGGAATTTTTTGGTGAACTCGCGCACGACGCCGATGATCTCGGCATCCCCCAGCGGCCTGATGGGATAACGCACGTTGAGCGGCTTGAGGAAAAGCTCGCCGCCATCCTTGATGAGCTGCTTGAAAGTTGTCTGGTTGTAGTTGTTCAGCGCGATCACGTAGTCGCCAGGCAGCGCCTCCATCTCGGGCTCGACAATCAGCAGCGAGCCTTCGGGGAAGGAGTCGAGACTGTCGCCCACCATGCTGTCACCCTGCACACGCAGGGCAAAAGTGTGGCGCTTGATGGGAATGGTCACCGGCACCATCTCCAGCCCCCCTTTGGGCTTGAAATTGTCGATGACGGTGTAGTTTCCGGCCTGCACTTCCGAAATCAAGGGGACTTCGGATCTCACGTCAAAACCCGCGCTGACGTTGGAGCCGCCCGACACCAGCTCGGCCACGGAAATGCCGAGCAATTCCGCCACCCTGCGCTGGTTGGAGCGTTTTGGAGCCGTCCCGCCTGGTCTTTCCCATTGTTGTACGGCCCCGCGGCTTACGCCTGCAGCGTCAGCAAATTGCTGCTCGCTCATGGCCAGGCGTTTGCGGCCTTCCCTGATCAGTGTATGAACGCTCATAGTCTAGAGGTTATTCCTCCCTCACGATAGAAAATTAGTCTCAAGATAGAGAATTTAGCGTTCTGCGGAACGCATCTTCAGTGGTAAATGGCCGTGAAAGGGCCTGAGGCAGGCGCCGCTACGGCACCTTCAAACAAGCTCTGCGCGTAGCCTGTTGTTCTTGGTCTTGCTGGCGAAGATCTGGGTATGAAATTCGGGAAAAAAAGGCCCGCAAACCCCCGTTTGATACATTTTTATTCAGCTCAGGGGCCCTGATCCCTGAGCAAGAACTGCATGCTGGTTCCCGCCAGTTCCAGCACATCGTTGTGCGCCAGCGGCACCGCATCGGCCCCGATGGACAGGCCATTGAGCGTGGGCGGAACGTCACCCGCCATATGGGCCACGTAGTAACCGTAGCGCCGGTGCGACACCGCCACGAGGCTGACGTCCGGCTTGCCGAAAGTGGTCACCGCCTTGACGACCGGCACCTCCAGCCCGGCCGAGGAGCCCGACAGCACCTTGAAGCTGGCGTGCAGCGCGCCACCTCCGCCCGGCACGGCATGCGCATCCAGTTTCATGGCCGCGGTTTCGTGGTAGCCCGAATCTTCAGAGGCCGCCAGGTACTGAATCCTGAAGTTGCCGATGGCGATGATGTCGTTGTCGTGCAGCAATTGTCGCGACTTGATCATCTTGCCGTTGATATAAGTGCCATTGGTACTGGCCAGGTCCTCGACGTACACGTCTGCCAGCCCCTGCAGGTCAAACACGCAGTGCTCGCCGCTGACCACCGGGTTGTTGAACACAATGTCGTTGCCCGGCCGGCGGCCCAGCGTTGTGCGGTCCTTGTGCAGGTAGACGTGTTTGATCTCGACTCCCTCGACCGACGCAATGAGTTGCGGCATAAGGCCTCCCGGCAGCGTCAAGACCGCGCTGCGCGCCTGTCGCGCAGCGGCTTGGCTTGCGGCCATCGTAATCCTTGCGCCGCACCGAAACAAGGCCCTAGCGCCTGCGCAGGGGTTCGAGCAGCGAGGACAGGCCGTTGTGGTCGATTTCGTGCATCAGCGCAAGAAGCCGGCCGATCTCGCCATCGGGGAAACCTTCGCGGGCGAACCAGCTCAAGTAGTTGCCCGGCAGGTCGGCGATACGTCTGCCCTTGTACTTTCCAAAAGGCATCTCGCGCGTTACCAGCAGTTGCAGATCTTCCGGTTTCATGCCGCTTTCCCACCCGCCCGTTTGACCGTCCAACCCTGCTTTTCAAGCCAGGCAATCACCAGCACGCCATGGTCGCCCTGCACTTCAACGGCGCCGTCCTTCACCGTGCCCCCCGAGCCGCAGGCAGCCTTGAGCTGCTTGCCGAGCTGGGCCAGTGCCGGTGCCTCCAGCGGCAGCCCGCGAATCACGGTGACACTTTTCCCGCCGCGTCCTTTGGTCTCGCGCGACACCCGTACGATGCCGTCCGTGGGCGGGGCAGGCCTGGCCTGCCTGCAGAGGCAGGCGTTCACCGGCTGCCGGCAGGCGGGGCACATCCTGCCCGCTTCCGTGGAATAAACCAGGCCGCCTGATGGATGACTTTTCATGTCGGAATTTTCGCTCTGCCAGCGATGTTGCATCAGCGCCCGGCGGCCGCTTCCCTGAAATAACGCACACGGTCCGCATCCGCCGGATGGGACGTAAAAGCAATGCCCAGCCATGAGTCCTGCACCGACGCCCTGCGCCCGCTTTCGTTCTGGCCTTCACTCTGACCCTTGTTCCCGGTCGGGTCCTGGCTTGCCTTTTTCATTTCTTCCTTGTTCATTTCTTCCTCAAGCTTGTCGAACAGGGTGACCATGGCATCAGGTGAAATTGACGCGGCCCTGAGAATGCGCACAGCCTCGGCGTCGGCCTCGCGCTCGGCTTCCCGCGAATAGCTGGCCTGCCCCAGCAGCACGGGCACACCTGCCAGCACGGTGCTGAAGTCTCCCAGCACCACGGCGGCCAGCCCGCCCAGGACGGTCGCCTGCACCAGCAGGCGCACACCATGGCGATGCCGCACGTGGCCAAGCTCATGGGCCAGCACGGCCGTGATCACCTTTTCGTCCCCACCCACCAGTTCCACCAGTTCATCGGTCATGACCAGGGTGCCGCCAGGCAGGGCAAACGCATTCGGGCCGATGCGGCTCTGGCGAAACACCAGTTGCCAGGCGGGCACAGTGCCTGCGGGCGCCGCCGCGGCTGCCTGCGCCAGCGCAGCCCGCAGCCGCGCCTGTTCGCCTGCGGACAACTTGCTGGGCCGCATCAGGTGCTCGTCAATCACCGCCAGCGAGGTTTCGCCCAGCGAGACGTCCACGCTCAACGGCGTCATGGCCACCACGGCGCGGGCAGCGAGCGGCAAACCCCACTGCTGCACCCCCACCACCATCACCAGCAGCGCCACCACACTGCCCAGCACCCAGCGCCAGCTTTGCTGCGCAGTGACCACCAGCGAGTCGCGCAGTCCATGGCTGCGGCACCAGTCGTCCCACACGGAGGCGTCGGCACACTGCACGGAACCTCCTCCCTTGAGGTGTGCCACCCGCATGCCATGGCGGGTGCGCTCCGGCCACTGCACGTCGGCGATCGGCAGCGTGCGATGGATGCCATTGCCGGTGATCTGCAGGACAGCACCGTCGAGCTGCAGCGTGACCGGCTGCGCGCGGGCGCTGATGCCGTCAAAATAACTGGCAGAAAGTCCCGGCGCTGGCATCGTGTCCATCACGGCCCGGCTCAAAGCCCGATATCAATGCCAAACACATCACCCGCAGCGTCACCGGCGGCATCCCCTTCCACCGCCTGCATCTGGCTCACCAGTGTGTCCGGGCTCACCCGGCTCTTGACGGTCACCGCCTCCAGCCGGATGCGCGCAAGTGCCACCGCGGCGAATGGCCAATACAGTCCCAGCGTGACAATCACCAGCAGCCAGTTCTTGAGGGTGACCCACAGCAGCGCCCGGAACCGCAGGTTGCTCAGGAAGCGCAGCGAGGCATTGCCGGTCTGCGTCCACACCAGGTTTTGCATGCGCGAAATCACATAGGGCTTGACCACCACCAGCATGGCGATGGCACTGGCAAGAAACCCGAGGGTCACTGCAAGAACGATCATCCCCTTGCCCGCCCGCCCCGTGACCCCGCCCGCAAAAGCAATGGCTGCAAACACGGCGGCCGTCAGCAGCGCTGCCAGCAGCATCACGCCCAGGGTCTTGAAGACCACCTTGTAGAAGGAACCCAGCGTCGCCTTGAAGCTTGTTTGCAGGGACGCCAGTGCGTAATGGTTGTGCTGGTACTGCTTGAGGTTCCACAGCAGCCAGGGCGCCACGGCCATGCTCACCAGCAGCACCCCCAGCAAGGTGAACATGTACCAGTTCGGCGGCTTGTCGGGGTCAGGCACCCCTGTGACGGCCCCCAGGATCACCAGGCCGGGGAGAAACATGGGCAGCACGGCGCGGTAGGCGTCGCCCAGTGAGCCCCGGAAACCGAAACGCAAACCGCGCCAGCTGGTATTGGCCATGCGAAATTGCATGGAAGATTTGAGCAGCGCAGGCCAGATGGCCATCACGATGACAAAGGCAATCAGGCCAGCCGTTGCCGAAAAATTCCCTGCCACCGAATACAGCCCGAACAGCAGGCCTACCAGCAGATAACCCTTCAGCATCTTCAACGGGTTCCCATGAAAGTCCAGCGGCACGCCGTCGACCAGCGTATTGCCATAAAAATAACGCAGGCGCCGCACCTTGGCCCACGGGAAATAAATGCCCAGGGTCAACAGCAGCAGCAGCAGGTTAACGATCCAGATCCGGAAATACTCGCTCCCGGACCCGGTGAACTCAATGCGCAGGTGATACGCCTGGGAGCCACCGGCTCCGGACGGGGCGGCCAGGGGTTGCCCCGGGTTCGACACTGAATCATTCATGAAAGCTCCTCCGTTCTGCGTTCTGCTGTGTTCTGTTTTCTGACGGGATGCATGGAGCACCCTCCCGGCAAATAATGTAACGCCATCACCCCCCTGTTCGCGCTGCGGGACCGGCGGCGCCGGCGAGGCCCCGGGGTTCGGGACGGCTGCGAAACCGGCGCTTCCCTGAAGTCAAGAATGAAATAGGCCTCTAGCCCTTATGGAAAGGGCGCAAGCAGCTTCTTTTTTGATAGCAAAATGCAGACAGAGGCAGGAGAAATGCCGATGGAGCGTTTTGGCCCTGAAAACGGCCGGGGGCGACATTCACCGTGCACCAGTACGGCCGGCATACAACACGGTGTCAACAACGACACCACGCCGCGTTGGCGCTGGCCGCCAGGCAAACCGTTTTCAGCGCAACTGGCATGCGGCGCGGATGATGCGCGCGGTTGGATTGGGCTGCAGGCTGCGGAACTCCACCGTGCGCGGAGGGTTGTCGGGGAAAACCGCTGTCTTGTGCGACGGTCCCTGCCAGACAGGCTGCAGGTAATACGTGATCATGGCGTACCTTGCTGTCATGTGGGTGCAGTCAAAAACCACCTGCGACTCGAACGACCGGTAGGGCACACCTTCCCTGCTCGCCCGGTGGGCCGCCCGGCTCACCCTGACTTTCATGGTGCGCAGGTTCCCGTTCACGGAAACGGGCCGGGGATCCACTTCAACGGTATTGACTGCAACATCCTGCGGGTCACCCATCACCGTCAACCAGTGCGTCTGGCCGCGCCCGTACGAGCAGGCGAGCATGCAGGCCAGCGTCAGGACATGTCTTGTGATGGAGCGGACGTTCAACCGGCCTCCTGTGCCATTGCGCTGTTTATAGCAGAGGCCCGCCCCCGCCATGCGCAACTCTGGAGAAGCAGTATCCGATTCTTTTTATTCAACCAAATCGGTCTGCAGCCCCCCCCTGGATACGCCGCCACCAGCTATTGTTTTATAGCGACCCGGGGGCGTAGCCGCCGCCAGGCCCTAGATATGCCCGATGGGCTGCGGCGTATGCCGCAGGTGAAGCGACAGGCCCAGCGCCTCCATGTGGTTGCCGTTGCGCCGCAGGACGGTTTCCGCCAGGGGCAGGAAATGCTCTTCCTCGAAACGGGCGTGCGCCGAATAGTTACGAACCAGTTCTTCAACCGCGCCGAGGTCCAGCTCAACCGGCCGGCCCTTGGCGACGGCCTTGACGGCGGGTTCCAGTTTCTTCCACAGCGCCTCGATATGGCGGTGCTCCGCGGTCAGCCGCTGCACCATCGCCTCGGCAAAGTCGGCCTCCTCCCCTCGCCTGGCGCTGAGCAGCACCGCCGGGAATAGCTCGCGCTCCTCGTCCGCGTGGTGCTCATACACCGCGTGGTGAAACAGTGCCAATGTCTGGGTGGCGATGGTTTGTGCCTGCGCCGCGGCCGCCTGCAAGGCAGGCAGCTCCTCAAAAGCCTGCAGCTGCGACAGGATGCCCAGATGGCACTGGGAAAAACCAGTCAGCGGTTCGCTGGAAAGGCCGGAGGCTTGCGCGGTGGAAGGGGTCTTCATATGGTCAATATAGGGGGGTGCCCCTACGTCTGGCTTGATGCGCATCAATAAAACGGCCGCCCGCCCTCGCAAGATAAAGGCCTGTTCATCATCACCAAACAAGGCACCCATGTTCAAGAACATTCTTCTGGCGACCGACGGTTCCGAAGCATCTGCGCACGCGGCCGAGCTCGCTGTCAACCTGGCACGCACGCACGGCGCCAAACTCACCGCGCTGTATGTCGTGGACCCCTACCCCTACCTGAGCATAGGCGAGACCAACCCCCTGGGCTTTCAGGCCTACATGGCCGCCGCCCAGCAACACGCCGCGCAGGCGCATGCCAAGGTCGCGGCGCTGTGGGGTGCGCCGGGCGCGGGAACCAGGCTCGAAGCACGCATGGCTGAAAACGTGTCGGCCGCCAGCGGCATTGTCCAGACGGCCAGGGACGAATGCGCGGACCTTGTTGTCATGGGCTCCCACGGCCGCACCGGCATCTCCCGGCTCATGCTGGGCAGCGTGGCCGCCAAGGTGGCAGCCGAGTCGCCGGTGCCGGTGCTGATCGCGCGCTGATCGGAAAACTACCAGCCAATCGCCTTGGGCAACCAGGTGGCTATCGCCGGGAAGAAAAAGACCAGAACGATACCCAGGATCTGCAAGCCGACAAAGGGAATCACGCCCAGGTAGATGTGGCGCGTGCTCACCTCCGGCGGCGCCACGCCGCGCAGGAAAAACAGCGCCCAGCCGAACGGCGGCGTGAGAAACGAGGTTTGCAGGTTAACCGTGATCATCATCGCCAGCCAGACCATGTCGACACCCGCCGCCGCAAAAATCGGCAGGAACAGCGGCACCGCAATGTAGCTGATCTCTATCCATTCGATGAAAAAACCAAGCACGAAGATCAGGCCCATCAGAAACCACACCGCGGTGTTGCTGCCGCCGGGCAGGAAGGCGAACAGGTCTTCGATCAGTTTTTCGCCCTGCAGGCCGCGAAACGCCAGGCTGAACACCTGCGAGCAGATCAGGATGAACAGCACCATGGCGGAAATACGCGTGGTGGTCTGCATCACGTCGCGCAGCACCGCCAGCGACAGGCGGCGCGCGAGCGCGACCACCAGGATGGAGCCCAGTGCCCCCATGGAAGCCGCTTCGGTCGGCGCCGCAATGCCGCCGATGATGGAGCCCAGCACCGACCCCACCAGGGCCAGCGGCGGCAAAGCCACCTTGACCACACGCAGCCACAGCTGGGCGCGCGATACCGCATCGCGTTCCGATTGCGGCACCGGCGGCATGGCATCGGGGCGGATCATGCCGTAAACCACGATCCACGCCACATACAGGCCGGCCAGCATCAGGCCCGGCATCACCGCTGCGGCAAACAGCGTGCCGACCGACAGCTGCATGATGTCGGACAGCAGGATCAGCACCAGGCTGGGCGGAATGATCTGCCCCAGCGTGCCCGAAGCGCAGATCGCCCCGCAGGAAATCGCCGGGTCGTAACCGCGGCGCAGCAGGGTCGGCAAGGTCAGCAGCCCGAGCGTGATGACGGTCGCACCCACAATGCCCGTAGTCGCGCCCATCAGCACACCCACGCCGATGATGCCCAGCGCCATGCCGCCGCGCAGGCCACCGGCCAGGTGGCCGATGACGTCGAGCAGGTCTTCAGCGAGGCGCGACTTTTCCAGCATCACACCCATGAAGACAAACAGCGGAATCGCCAGCCACTGGTAGTTGGCCACCACGCCGTAGATACGCGCCGGCAGCAGGTTGAACAGCGATTCACCAAAACCCATGAAGCCGAAAATGAAACCGCTTGCCGCCAGCGTGATGCCGACCGGCACACCGGCCAGCAGCATCACAAAAAAGCCGATCAGCAGGCCGATCGCCAGCCATTCGTTCATGCTCATCGTGCGTCCCCTGAGGTCTGCCCGGAAGAAGTCCCGAACAGGCGCAGCGCCGCACCCACACCCTGCGCCGCGGCCTGCAGCGCAAACACGGCAAAGCCCAGCGGTATCAGCGCCTTGAGCATCCAGCGATGGGTGAGCCCGCCGGGGTCGGACGAGATTTCGTTGATGGCGTAGGACTGGCTCACGAACTGGATCGAATACCGGATGACCAGCGCCGCCATGGCAATTGCCAGCAACGCGGCCAGCAGATCAACCGCTGCCTGGCCGCGCGGCGAGTAACGCACATAGAAAACATCCACACGCACGTGCTCACCCTTGAGCAGCGCGTACGTCATGCCGAACAGCACCAGCGGTGCGAGCAGGTGCCACTCCAGCTCCTGCGCCCAGACCGAGCCTATGCTGAGGGCGTAACGCAGCAGCACGTCCACGGCCATCAACACCACAATGACCAGCGTGAGCCAGGAGGCCCCGCGCCCGGTCAGGTCAACAGCCCGTTCGATACGCGCGACAAAAACAGCGGCCAGGGCACGGCCGCCCCTTGAAGAGGATGAAGGCATGGGCAATCAGGCCGACAGGATCTTGGCGTGGTACGGGCCTTCGCTATAGCCGGCCCAGGCGTCGTACTTTTTCTTGTACGCCATGTAGGAGTCGTGCACTTTTTTGGTCATCGGGTCTTTCGCCACCGCTTCGGCCAGCACCTGATTGGTGATCTCGCGCAGCTTTTTGAGCACTTCGTCGGGCAGCGGCTTGGCGATGACGCCCTGGTTCTTCACCAGGTCGTCCATGGCCTCGGCATTGTTGCGCTGGCACCAGCCTTCGCTGATCACGTTGCAGGCGGCCGAAGCGTTTTCGACCACGGCCTGCAGATCCCTGGGCAGCTTGTCCCAGGCGGCCTTGTTGATCAGCAGTTCCGACACCGTGGCCGACTCATGCCAGCCCGTGGTGTAGAGGTACTTGGCCGCCTTGTGCAGGCCCAGCTTGCGGTCCTGGAAGGGGCCGACAAATTCGGCCGCGTCAATCACCCCGCGCTCCAGCGCAGGGAATATCTCGCCGCCCGGCAGCAGCTTCACATCGACGCCGAGCGCTGCGTACACGCGGCCCGCCAGACCGGGAATGCGCATCTTCAGGCCCTTGAGGTCGGCGCTCGACTTGATCTCTTTCTTGAACCAGCCCGTCATCTGCACGCCGGTGTTGCCGCAGGGCATGGCCACCATGCCGAACGGCGCATAGACCTCGTTCCACAATTGCTGGCCACCGCCGTCATAGAGCCAGCCGTTGATGCCCTGGAAGTTCAGGCCAAAAGGCACGGCGGTGAAGTACTGCGCGGCAAAGGTCTTGCCGGTCCAGAAGTAACTGTTGGCGTGGTTCATTTCCACCGTGCCGGCACGCACTGCGTCAAAGCCTTCAAATGCAGGAATCAGCTCGCCCGCACCGAACACCTGGATCTTCAGGCGCCCGCCCGACATCGCGTCAATGCGTTTGGCCAGGTCGGTCGCACTGCCCGGCCCGTCCATATAAAACGGTGAACCCTTGCCGTAGGCGCTGGTCATCTTCCAGCTGAAGCTTTGCTGGGCGCGGGCAATCGCCGGAAAACCAAGCGCGGTGCCGGCAGCGGCAGCAACAGAAGCCTGGGTAAGCAGTGAACGTCGGGTGGGGGTCATGCGGATCTTCCTTGGGTGGTTGAGAGGCCGACAAGGCGCCGCCCCCTGCTGCGCATACGGGATGGATGCGCCGGAGGTTGGCATGCAAACCGCGTGCCACCAACGCACGCCTGCGGCCAGGTTTCTTTTTCCGTAGTGCAACCCCTACGCCACGTAATGCCTGCCCGACAGGAATGCAGCAAGCCATGGCCGGTGAAGGAACAGTGCTCACCAGGTCGCCAGCTTCAGGGCGAGCGCCCAGGGAGCGCACCAAGGGGCCTGCCCGTTCATTGCATTTTTGCCCCGCCCTCATCCAAATGAAGGATGACATGACGCCACGACCGGTACTCCAATAGCGCGAGCCCCCAGGCACGCCAGACATCCGTTCAGAAAACAGGCGCCCGGGGTGCAATGGCCATTCGATTTCATTTCAGGAGGACCCATGGCTCAATACAAACTGGGGAAAACTTCCAGCAAGGAACTGCAGGGCGTGCATGCCGATCTCGTCGCTGTGGTTGCACGCGCCATCCAGCTGACCACCCAGGACTTCAGCGTCCATGACGGCATACGCACACTGGCGGAGCAGCAGCAACTGGTGGCCAAAGGCGCGAGCACCACGCTGGATTCGCGCCACCTGAGCGGCCATGCCGTTGACCTGGTGCCTTACATCAACGGCAAGTTGCGCTGGGAATGGGAGCCCCTCTATGCCATCGCCGATGCGGTTCGCATCGCGGCCCGGGAGCTGCACAAACCCCTGCGCTGGGGAGGCGCGTGGGACATCGACTTCACGTCATCCACCGAGTCCACCGAAGACCTGGTGACCCTGTATGTTGCACGGCGCAAGGCGGCCGGCCTGCGTGCCTTCATCGACGGCCCGCATTTCGAACTGCCCAAGGCCTTCTACCCCTAGCCTGCGGCAACGCCCCCCGCCTATTTCACCGCCTGTTCCACCGCCTCGGCACACAGCGCGGCGACCACCGGCTCCGTCAGCTTTTCACCCAGGCGCAGGCCCAGCTGGTGATAGGCCTCCCACTGCTCTTCGTCAAAAAACTGGTCGCCGGTGGGTTGCTGCGGAAAGCTGGGGTTGCGCGCGGCATAACCGGCAATTTCCAGCGGCATGCCGGGAAGCATGCGCGGTTTGAGTACCACCAGCAGGCCTGGCCGCTTGCGCCTGGCGTAGTGGATACGGGCAAGCAGGAAACACTCCGGACCCGGTTGGCCGGTGAAGGCCTTGCAGCTTCCCACGCAGGCGTAAAAAGCCCGCAGTTCTGCGTTCTGGTGCACCATGCCTGCCGGGTCGATGAATTCGATGCGCGCGCCGTAATCGATCTCGGCCTTGCGCGCCATGTTCTCCAGGTCACCGAAGGTGTAGCCTGGGTCGGCACCGCAGTCGGCCACCACAATCAGGTCCAGTTCACGCTTGAGCAGCGCATACACGCCGGTGTTCTCGAAGTGCCCGCCGTCCGACACATACCAGGCTGTGCTGCGCAGCCCCGGAAAGCGTGCCAGAAGCTCGGCCAGCAACAGCGATAGCTTGGGAAAACGCATGGCCATCGACCTCCTTTGCCGGTCCACCGCAGGCTGTTCCTGTGGATGGCTCGCCTGCCTGGGCAGCAGCAGCTTTTCCGTCCAGTACCCCAGGCGCAAGCCCGAGAGGAAAAGCAGCGCCGCCAGGCCGGGGGAGGTCTGCGAACCCATGCCGCTGCTGGCCGCCGCGCCCGACACCGCCACCCACCGCGAGAGTTTTCCGGGCACAGGCAGCTTGTCGGGTGGCGTGGGCAGCGCCGTGCCGGTTTCCACGCCGAGTGAACTCACGGTCAGAGCGATGCCCTTGCGGTCGGCGTTGTAGTTGCCCGTGCGGTCATCCACCGACTGGTTGATGCAGCAGGTGATCAGGTGAACCGGGCCACCGTGCTCTTGCGGCTGGTAGTTCATCAGTTCCACGTCGTCGCCTTCCACCGCCTCGATCAGCCTGGCCACCTGCTCGGTGGCGGCACGGGTGACCGGGTTCAGCGGCGACCCGCCGGCAAAGCGGAAACCCGGCCCGCCGGTGGCGCCCGCAGGCGCGTAGTTGCCGGTGGACACATAAGCCCGCTCGATGCGCGCACGGTAGAAGTTGTGCAGCGACGAAAGGTTGAGCACGGCAAAGTCCTTGCGCGTTGCACCCACGTAAACCGCGCACACCCCGCCGAGCACAGCCCAATGCAGCGCATTGAGCTGCAGGGCGGAGACATCGCCTCCCGGCAGCCAGTTCCACTTCAAGTCGAAACGCACCATGGTGTGAAAAGCCGTCAGCCAGGCCAGGGCCACCAGCAACAAAAGCACCAGGCCCACCCCATTGAGCAGCAGCTCTGTCTTGACCGGCCGGGTTTGCACCCTGGAAAGCCAGCGCTGCAGGGCCGGCATCACCAGGCGTGCCGCCACCACCAGGGCCGGGGGAAGCGCCAGGCTCGCCTGGCTGAGCCAGGACCAGGGGTGGCCCTCCCCGAGAAACTGGCGGGCCAGCCACCACGCGGCAAGGTCCAGCAGGCCAAGCACGGCAAAGGCCAGCAGGCACCACAACGCGAGTGCCAGGCGTTTGGTGTGCCTCAGGCGCTGCTGCGGCACCAGCGCCGGGTCGCGATCCTCCATCAGCCGCAGCACCATCGCGGTCAGTGGCGAAAACAGCAGCGCCGCACCCAGCAGCGTCAGCGCAGCCGCCCACGGCATGCCGCCGGGTGCCAGGCCAGACACCGTGCTTTGTATCAGCCGCACACCCACGGCCGCCGTCAGCACAGCCACCACGATGTCGCCGGGCATCTGCCCCGGCCGGTCCCGGCAGAACCAGTAGCGAAAGATGAAATGGCAGCCTGCAAACATCGGCAGCGGCAGCAGGCACCACCAGACCGAGCCCGCACTTGCCCAGAAAGGCGCGGGCAAGGCGGGAAACGCTTCCATCACCACATAGGGCGACAACATGAAGGCAGCGGCCAGCAGCATCAGCACCGCCACTTCGAAATGTGTGGACAACACGCCGCGCAGGATGGAAGCAAACGCCTGGCCCAGGTCGCGCGCGCCGGCCGGCGTGAGGTAGCGGCCATTGCTGCGCAGCCACCAGAGCAGCAGGGTGTCGTCGCTGCCGAAGCGCTCCTGCACCGCTGCCCCGTCCTGGCCCTCCTGGTAAAGGCGGCCCAGCGCCGCACCGATGTAGCCGCCGCCGGAAACGGTGGACAGGAAACCGAAACGCGTCAGCAGTTTGTTGCGCGCCAGCGCACGCAGCAAGCCGAAGCAGAAGGTGGCGCTGCGTATGCCCCCGCCCGAAAGCGCCAGGCCGCAGGTCAGGCCGTCCAGGGCGGCGCGCGCCGGCGTGGACACTGGCGCCGAAGCGCCGCTTTCGTCTGTGGTTCCCATGGAAATACCTCCTTGAAAACAAGCCTTCAATCGACCCCGGCAGTCCGCCGCCGGGACGGGCGCCCTTTCACCAGCGTAGCGAGGCAGGGGAGCGCGCGCATCCTCTCTTTGTAGGAGCTTTGTAAGCGCCGCAGGGAAAAAAGAAAAGCCGGCAGACGGCTGCACCGCACGCTCGCGTTTCCTCCTCCAAACAGGGGATGACAAGCACGGAATTTGGTCCTAAAACTGCCATGGCTCGAGGTTTCGACGGAGTTCCCGCATGCCCATCCCTGAAGCAATCAAGTCCCTTCGCCCGGCTGCGGCGGCCGTGGTGCTGGCCGTTCTTGTGCCGCTGGTGACCTTCAGCGAATCAGCCATCAAGGGGCTGATGTCCGGCTGGCTGGACCGCTGCCTGATCGTCCTCGAGAAAGAGCGGCTCGGCCCCACCAAGCTGATGGTCACGGGCTACATGCGGGGCCAGGCGCCCAAGGCACTGCCCATGAGCTTCAGCGCCAATAAGCCGCTGATATTGAGTGTCAAGTTCCTGAGTTCCGAAGACCTCAGCGGCCTGGACCGGAACGCCAACCTGGGCCTGCACCCGCTGGCCGGCGAAACCTGCCCGGGCGCGCTCTGTGAAGGCACCGTCTACACCGAAGGCGGCGAGCCCAGGATCAACTTCACCCTGCGGGACCTCAGCGAATCTTTCCTGTACCGGTTTCACATCCGGCTGGCGAGCCCCGGAACGCTGGACGATCTCGGCGTGTTTGTGGTTTACGAGACAGGCCTGAAAGACGGCGTCTGCCGCGTCGAAAACGCCAGCTTTTTCAACTGGCCCGTGCGTGTCGGTCCGCTGGCCAAAATACTCGCCTCGGCCGCCCTGCTTCTCGTCGCGGGTTACGCGGTCTCGATTCTGACGGGATGGAGCAAGAAAGGAGATTGACATGCGCACATTTGCAATGGGTCTTGTCCTGGCGTCCGCAGCCTCCCTGGCCACGGCCCAAGCCACCTTGCAGCTGCTGGTCAAGCAGCACGCCTCACCCAACACCCCCCGGCCGTTTCGCGACCTCGGGCGTTTTGACATCCGTCTGGGCAATAACAGCTCTGCCGAGGGTGAATGTCCGGGCAACACCGACGCCAACGGCAAAGTCAGCTGCCACTTTGCGTGCAAGCCCGAGGATCAGGTGGCCAGAAACTTCAAGATCGTCCCGCCGCGCAACGAAAGAACGCGCGGCTTCACCTCCCCCGTCACCCGGGAGGTGGCCCTGAAAGGCTGCCAGCTGTCGGTGGCCGAGCTCGAGTTTGTGTACACGGACTTTGCAACCGCGCTGGGGGCCCTGACCAAAGGTACGCTGCTGGAAACACAGTTTGCCAGCGCGGGCGCCCCCCGGTTCGACGCCGCCAGCAAGGAGTGGGAACAGCTGAGCGCAACGCCGGCCGGCCGCCAGAAGCTGGACCAGCTGCGGGCGCTTACCGGTGAAATCGCCCTGGAAAAAGCCTCGGACAAGGACACCGCCAGTGCCACCCGATGGGACAATTTTTCGGTCGGTATTTCCAACGTGCTGCTCAGGAACTCGGCGTTTCGCAACTATGGCCAGGAAACGGCCACGCGGATCGAGGTGTCGCCGAACAAGGCCGACTTCTACAAGAACCTTCGCGTGCTGGGTGCACACATCGAAGCCAAGGAAACCATGACGCCGCTGGACGCCCGGGTGCTCACCGATGTCAACAAACTCAGCAGCACCAGCTCCGACAAGCTGCCCACGGCATCGTTCAAGTCCATTGCGCTGGACTAGGAGTCAAATCGCTTTTCTGCCCAGACAGGGCGGGCGCAGACAGCTATCCATTCACTAGCAGATCCGGCGGAACGGCCTTTCAGCCGAAGTTCACTTTCAGGCTGGCAAGCGGCGCATCAAACGCCGCCGCCCATTGCTCGCCAGGCGCCACCGGCCAGGCGTCGGTCCAGGTGCTGTAGTCACCACATCACCCGGCTGGAGGTCAACGGCGCCGGGGCAGGCGCGCAGTTCCTGCAGGAAATAAAGCAGTGCCTGCAGCGGGTCGCCCAGCACGTTGGCGCCGGTGCCGCGATCCATGGGTTTGCCGTTGCATGACAAGGTGACACCCGCCCCGGCCAGCGCCTGCCCGAAAGCCTGCGCGTCTTTCGCCAACCCGGCCGCTGCAATGCGTGTGCCCACCAGCAGGCGGGCGTGCAACCCGCCATCGGCTACCGCGTCAGGCGCGGCGAACTTCCAGCCCGGCTGGTGCGACTGCACAATTTCAAAGCCGGGAGACACCCAGTCAATACACCCGAACAGCTCATCGAGCGAGGCCTTTAGCGGCGGGGTGGCGCGCATGCAGAACACAGCCTCGGGCTCGATGCGCGGCTGGCAGGTGCCGGCAAGCGCCACGTCCCCTTCACCCTCGCAGAAGGCAAGCGACGTGTTCCAGACTGTCCCCCAGATGGGTGCGAACACGTTGTAGCGTTGCCAGATGCCGCGGTTGGTGAAACCCACCTTGTAGCCGCGTGGCTGCTCGCCCCGCGCCATGCGCAGTGCGCGCACGGCCAGCGCGCTCTGGTAGGCCGCAGCCACGTCGTCCAGCCCGCTGTTGCCCGGCGCTGCGGGCCACAGGCGGGCGCTGTCGTGGTGTTCCAGCAGGTCTTCAGGGCTCATGCATAGTCTCCAAAAAATATGATCCTGTCACGGCGCGGCCGGTTGCGGTTTGAACAATGCAGTGCAGACCGTGAAAAAAATTCAGGCGCGCAAAGCAGCCTCAAGTCTTGGTTTGCGCAGCCTTGCGGTCGGCCACCACCTTCTGCGCGGAAGGCCTCTCGCCGATGAACTTGATATAGCCCTTGTAGTCCACCCCGCCGGCCAGCAGCAGGTCTTCACCGAACGCGGCCTTGCTGGCCATGCCGACCAGCGGCAGGTTGGCAAAAGCCGCGCAGTCGGCCTGGGTGAAACTCTCGCCCGCCACATACGGGGAAAATTTGGCGAGGCGCTTGAAGGCCGCAATGTTGGTTTCCAGCTGCTTGCGGATGCGCGCCAGATTGCCTTCGCTCAGCGGCTCCGCGCCGAAAAATGCCGAGCCATACAGCTGCCGCGCGACGATCTCCAGGTGCCAGTCGATGTAGGTGGTGAGCTCACGCACCTTGGCCGCGGCAAAGGTGTCAGCCGGCAGCAGCGGCGGCTGCGGAAAAGCCGTTTCGATGTAGTCCAGGATGGCCTGGCTTTCGCACAGCCCGCCCTGCTCGGTACGAATGAAGGGAATCTTGCCAAGCGGCGAAGCACCGAGGATGGCCTCGTCCTTGCTGTGCGTGGCCGCGTACTCTTCGGTGAAAGGCACACCTTTTTCAAGCAGCGCGAGTTTGACCTTGTTGTAGTAGTTGGAAACGGGAAAGCCGCAGAGGGTAAGCATGGGAAGTCTCCTGGTTGATGCCACCAAGTTTATGCTGCCCCGCGGGGCCCGCGTGCAACGACGGTGACAGCTAGCCCGGAGCCCGCCCCTGCGCCGCGTTGTCTAGTTGTTGAACAACGGCGTCAGCAGGCGCACCGCGATGTTGAAGCTGTCGCCAGCGGGCGTGGCGCGCACCACCTCGGCCTCGCAGGTCAGCGGATGCGGGCTGGTGCTGCCGGGAAACTCCAGCACCAGCTCAAGCTGGCTGCCCACCGTGTAGCTGCGGTCCGAAGCAAAACTGAGACCGGTTGCACTCAGGTCATGCGTGGCACCCTCGTCGCCGTCCACGGTCAGGCGCAGGGCCACGCCAAAACGCGGCGCCGCACGGTGTTCGACCAACACGGCCTTCTTTTCAGTGGTGCTGTCAGTTTCCATGTTTTGTCTCCTTCTTCTGTCAGTTCGGGGGCCATGCAGTCAACGGTCAGTCAACGCAAAGGAGCCTCAAAGATAACTTCCCTGGCGCAGCCTGCATGTAGGCGTCAGAATAGCCTGCCTGTCGGACAGCAGGCAAGCGGCATGGTCCCGGCCGGGCCGCCGTGGCCAGTGCCACATAGCTCACTGTGCGCCGTTGGGGGCAAAATCTTGAGGCCAAATAGGCCTCCAGCCCAATACAGACGGGCGCCAGCAGCTACAGGATTGATAGCAAGCAACTATCGCCCGGCCACGCCTACCTGCAAAGCCGGGTTTCGCAGGGCACGCCATCGTTGTCGCCATCCATCTTGGTGTGGGGGCAATTCTTCAGGAACCAAGTGGCTTCGGCGCTAGAAGTCATCTGTGTACAACGTCCCGATTCAGCGGCCCGTCCGTTGCGACCGCTTGTTAGGCGCCGTTCCGGACAAGCGCTGGGCTCAGCCTGATCATCTTTACAGAAATGCTCCGCAACTCAGAAAGTCATTCCGTCGTCTTGCCGTCAAAGTGTTCGTTGTCAGCCTCCGCATCCCCGCGGGTATGGTGGACAACGCCGTCCCGGTGATTAGGCGGCGCGTAGATTGTGTAGAGCTTGAGTGGGACACTGCCAGTATTGATGATGTTGTGATTCGCCCCAGCCGGGACGACGACCGCAAAACCGGCTTGGATCGCCGTCCGCGTACCGTCAAGAATCGCTTCCCCGGTCCCTTCCTCCACGCGAAAGAACTGATCCAGCGTGTGAACTTCCGCTCCGATCTCTTCCTGCGGCTTTAACGCCATGACAACGAGTTGGCAATTCTTCGCCGTGTACAGCACCCGGCGGAACTCCTCGTTCTTCATGGCAATGCTTTCGATGTCCTTTACAAACCCCTTCATGACGTTTCTCCTTGGTGTTGAATGCAATATCTGTGTTCCAGCTCGCCGTGGCCGATGAGCCCTGGCGCATCGTTGAAACCCAGCGCTTGACGCGCACCCAGTTCGAGCGCTGGTTTGCGCGATGTCTGCCTGGTCATCATGGAAGCCTGCGGCTCGGCCATCCACGCTTGCGGCGAGATTGATCGACCATCACGGCCTTCTTTTCAGCGGCGCTGTCAGTTTCCATGTTTTTGTCTCCGTCTTCTGTCAGTTCGGGGCCATGCAGTCAACGGTCAGTCAACGCAAAGGAGCCTCAAAGATAACTTCCCTGGTGCAGCCAGGGTGTAGGCGTCAGAACAGCCTGGCTGTCGGACAGCAGGCAAGCGGCGGCCCCCAGCCGGGCCGCCAGGGCGAGTGCCGCACAGCCCGTGGCGCCGGCTGAGGCAGAACTTTTAAGCCAAATCGGCCACCAGCCCAATCCAGACGGGCGTAGCCAGCTACAGGATTGATAGCAACCGGAACCCGGCCAGACCGCGCCTAGGCGTCATTGCGCAACGTGCCCCGAACAGCCCACAGCGGAAGTGCAAACAACAACAGGAAGACGGTATTCAACAGGGCGTTCTGCCAATACCCCGAAAGCAGCGAGTACGAAGTGTCGGGCACGAACCAGGCGGCGACGGACAACGTAACAAGATTCCAGGCGACGCGAGAACCGCCAGCAAGAAGCGTCTTTGTGATGTAGTAGAGCGCGGTACCCCACCCCACCATGATGCCGCCGATGACCGCGTGAGCCAGGGAGATGTACCTCACCGGCTCCTGGCCAAAAGTATCGATCCGATCGGCCGCGCCGTACACAAGCAGTGAGAAGCCTTGCCTTGCCAAGGAAGGAGCCAGAACAAGCAGGAGCCCGAAAGCCACAACACCGGCCGCCACAACGAGCAGCCAGGTGATCCAGAAGCCGGAGGGTCTAGGGTTTGCAAACACGGGCTTCCTTCAACAATGGCAAATGGCCTGAATTCTGGGTTTCGAAGCAGCGATGCGCCATGACGTGGGAGGTCATGGCGCCTGGCGTCATTGAAAGGACTGCTCTCGCCGCTTCCAACGGGGCCACCATCGGACTGCTCTTATCTGCAAAGCTGGGTTTCGCAGGGCACGCCGTCGTTGTCGCCGTCCATCTTGGTGCCGGGGCAGTTTTTCAGAAAATATGTGGCTTCGGCGCAAGAGGTCATCTGCGAGCAATGCTGCCGGCCGTCACAGACATAGGAGGCCGTCGCGGCACGCGAGGGTGCCAGGTCTGGCAAAGGCTGGCCCGCTGGGAGCGACGGTTCACTGCTGCGCTGTGCCGCCACCTTTTGGTAATACACATAACCCTGCCAGCCCAGTGCCGCCACCAGAAGCAGCGCAACAACCGTCTTGATTGCACTGCTGGCCGGATTGCCTGAACGGCTGACGCGCTCTGCGCGATTGCTGCGGTCGGGCTGGTACGCGGCCTGCTGCGTTCCGGCACCCTGCACGTTCACTGCGCACTTCTTGCCCTGGGGATTCAGCGTCACCTCAAACGTCAGCGCCTCATTCAGCACCGGTCGGCCACGAAGGCGGTATTCGGAGATGTGGACAAAGATGTCCTGCCCGCCCTGGCTGGGACTGATGAAGCCAAAACCCTTGTCGTCGTTCCAGCTTTTGAGGGTGCCTTCGAATCGCATAGGTGGGACTTTAGTGTGTTCGACTTCAGTTGATTCTTGACCAGCAAGCTAGACAGCATTGGGAGGCTTGGCAACAAAGCCACGTTCAACATCTCCCAAGAAGCCAACCGATTCATAAAGTCTATGCGCTTGGGTACGCTGCGCCCCCGACAACAAGAGTACCTTGTAGCACCCCTTCGACCACGCGGCGTTAAGCGCGTATTCCAGCACCATTTGTCCAAACCCTTTTCTCCGAAACTGATTCAACGTTACTACATGCTCCACCACGGCAAAAGGACGCGCGCCCATCGCCAAGCTTGGAACCACAGCCAACATGCAGGTAGCAACAAGACGCATCTCCTCCTCGCACACAATCAGCTCAAGATTCTCAGAATTCAATATGCCTTCAAATGCCGCTTGAACAGCAGGCTCCGCAATCTCCGGGTCAGTTGGCCTAAGTTCGCGATAAAGCGCAAGGATTCCTGTGGCGTCAGACAAGCGTGCTGTGCGTATCGATGCAGGCATATGAGATGCGGTCTAACGTTTGAGCTCACCCGCGGGCGACAGCCCCAGGCTGGCGAATATCGGGTGGAGTGATGGGTTAGGCCGCACTTTGAAGGACAACGGAGTCACTGCGGGTCGGTTCACACAACTATCCCAATCTCTCTCTTTGCAGTCGGCTTAGAGCTTCCTTCGTAGTTGTAAAACCCTTCGTGGGATCCCATTGCATCAACTTGTTGAGAAGCTTGTACTGCGTGAACAAGCAATTAACTGTCCAGCGACAACAAAGCCAATTCCTCTATGCGGATGGCCATGGTCTCCGTTGATACATGAAACTGAGCGGCCAATGAAAGAAAGTGTCGCCCGTCATAGCGTTCGGTGCTTGCAAGCAACCGAGAAAGGTCCCGACGTGTTTTGCATTTCCTCTGCAATTCTGAATGAGAGACCCCCGCAAGCGCGAAGGAGGTATTCTCATCCAATAAAAATACGCTTTCCCTAAAGATTTCTGCGAAACGCGATCGAACCAGCTTGGCTGGCATAAGGAAGAAGGTAGCAAACTTATCAGCTTCAACCTCTGAGTTCTCACGAGACAGGGTTGATCCATTCATTGGTCTGTCGCGGTGCACACCGCCGTGGCTTGCATGCAGCATTGCATGCCCAAGCTCATGCGCAGTGGTAAAAGTGCGAACACTATTTGGAAACTGACTCGATATGCGGACACTCTTCGATGATCGGTCGATCAAGCCGGCAACTTCCAACATACCGCTAGCACTACGATATTGACCTAAACCATCAGCTAGTTGATAGTCGTATCCGATCAGCTTAAGTGCAACAGCTGGGTCGAGCATGTCTACCGGATCTGATGGCACTGCACCGTCCCAGATCGAGTCCTTATTTCGCCAGATCAGTTCGTGGATCTCTTTGACCTTTGCCTCAATTGCACTGTCGGAATATGAGATCGTTTTACTGTCGGAGGGCGCACGCGCAGCGACCTTGACTGACTTGCCGCTATTGGGATTAGCTAGAGCACTGAAGTTACCGGCACCATCCAAATAGGCATAAGGATTTTGTAGCAACTCTCGACTGCTAGAGATGTCAGCTTTTAAGGTAGAGGATTGCTTCTCAGCATCGGGCTCAGGCTGGTCACCTTCCAAATGCTCGATAAAGGCATAAGGGTTCTGGAGTAAGAAGCGACGCTCGGATATGCTGTTTCGCTCAGACTTGAACATATGTAACCTCTGGATGAATTTACAGTCCTTTCAGTCTATCACTCTGAGCGTTTTTTACTGCTACCTTACAAAGGGGGACCGTCTCACAAAGACCTCTGATGGTTGCATCTGAGGCTGTCGCTTCTTACCCCGTTTAGGCAGTACTAGGAGCTGGCAGTAAAGTAAGCACTAAGTATGCAATTCAGACTAGAACCCGACATTGCAATCGGACTAGACAGACATATTCTTCTTGCTTTATGACGCTGTACAAAGTCAGGGCGTGCCGGGCAACTTGGACACCGCCACTACGCCTGCCAAACCCCGTACCCCAACTCCCGCAGCGCAATCCCCAACTCCACCTCCATATCCCGCGCACCTTCATACGGCATCGGGTTGTACATGGCGTACAGCGCAGGCAGCAGGCGCACACCCCACTTCTGCACATACACGTTGGCCTGGATGCCGGCCTTGTGTTTGTCGAAACGTACATCGGGGTCCAGCCCTGTCATGCCCACATACACAAACGGTTTGCCGAGCTGGTAGTCGGGGTTGGCGCGGCGGAAGCGGCCCACGTTCCACACCTCGTCGGACAGCTCGATCACATACACGTGGTAGTGGTGGCTGCGCGGTACGCGTGGCTTTTTGGTACGCGGCGGAGGTGGTGCTGCGTCCCCGGCGGCTGGCAGGGGCTTGTTTCGGGGTTTGCGCGGGGCGGTGGCCATGGTGGGGCAGTATGCGGCAGCCTGCGCCGCCCAATCCCCAACCTGACTGCGGCGCAGGCGGTTCCCTGGAATTATCTGAGATAACCTCAAAATAACATCCACTTGGATGGTGCTAAGATGGCCGCATGCCCAAACCAAGCAAAACATCCCTCACCGCCACGGCCCGGCCTGTGGACGAAAAAATCACCATCAACCTGGGTTGTGTAGACCTCGGCCAGATCGACCTGCTGGTGCAGGAAGGCTTCTATGCCAACCGCACCGACCTGATCCGCACCGCCATCCGCAACCAGCTCACCACCCACGGCGAAGTTGTGCGCCAGGTGGTCTCGCGCAAAACGCTGGTGCTCGGCATTCAGCACTACAGCCAGGCCGATCTCCTGGCGCTCAAGGCCGCGGGTGAACAACTGAACATCCGCGTGCTCGGCCTCGCGTCGATTGCGCCGGAAGTCACCCCCGCGCTGGCACTGGCCACCATTGCCTCCATCACTGTTCTGGGTGCACTCCACGCCAGCCCGGCCGTGAAGGCTGCGCTGGTGCAACGCATTTCCTGACACCCACTTTTCCTTCCGAACATTTTTGAAAGCACGCATGAACCCCGATTTCCTGCAAACAATGCGCAACGCCGTCCGACTCACCCGCTCCGGCGATCTGCAAGCCGCCACGGCCGCCATCCAGGCGGCCCTGTCGGGCAAAGCCGCGGCGAGCCCCGCGCCTGACGCCGCACCCTTCGCGCCTTCCGACCGCGATGTGATCGATGTCGCCGCGCGCGAAGTGCCGGACGCCGCCCGCACCTCGTCCCCCACAACAACCGCAGAGAGTTTCACTGCCGGAAGCCACAGTGAAGGCGCCATCGGCCGCGACTACAAGCTCTACACACCACCGGGCGCCGGTGAACGCGCCTTGCCGCTGCTGGTGATGCTGCATGGCTGCACCCAGAACCCCGACGACTTTGCGACGGGCACCGCCATGAATACGCTGGCCCGGGCGCAGGGCTTTTACGTGCTGTATCCCGCCCAGTCCCGGCAGGCCAACCCGCAGCGCTGCTGGAACTGGTTCAAGCACAACCACCAGCAGCGCGGACGCGGCGAGCCCGCGCTGCTGGCCGGCATGACGCGTGAGGTGATGGCGCGCTGCAACGTCGATCCAGACCGCGTCTACGTTGCCGGCCTGTCGGCAGGCGGGGCCATGGCAGCGATTCTTGGGGATACCTACCCGGACCTGTTTGCTGCGGTGGGCGTTCATTCGGGTCTGGCCACCAGCGCCGCCACCGATCTGCCCTCGGCCCTCGGCGCCATGAAAAGTGGCAGCGGCAAAGCCCGCACACAAGCCAGCGGCGTTCCCACCATCGTCTTTCATGGCGACGCAGACGGCACGGTGCACCCGGGCAACGGCGCGCAGGTCATTGCAGCCAGCGTGGGCCGCACGGGCGCTCCTGCGTCTGATCAGGTCAAGACGCCAGGCGGCCGCAGCAGCACCCGCCACGTCTATCGCAACACTGAAGGCGAAGTGATCGCCGAGCACTGGCTGGTGCACGGCACCGCGCACGCCTGGTCGGGTGGCAGCACGCAGGGCTCTTATACCGACGCCCGCGGGCCCGACGCCAGCGCAGAGATGCTGCGCTTTTTCATGGCACACCCGCGCCGCAAGACCCACTGAGGCAAAAGCTGGCGCAAACCCGGCAGGCTGCGCCCGGGCGCATTCAAGCCTGGCGCCGGCGCAGCGCCCAGGCAAAGAACACGCCTTCGGCTGCCATGACCAGGCCGCCCAGCGCCACCACCGCGCCGGAGCCCAGCCGTCCGATCAGGGCGGCGGCCACCACCACACCGGCGGACTGACCCAGGAACAGGAAAGAGGCGAACAGCGACACGGCCGTGCCGCGCGCACCCGGCGCCATCTGCGTGGCGTTGGTCTGCATGGTGTTGTGAAACATGAAAAAACCAAACCCGGCCAGCAGGCTGGCCGGCAAGGCGGGCAGCCAGTGCGGTGTGTAAGCCAGCATCAATGAACTCACCCCCACAAGCGCGCCGCCCACCAGCACCAGCCCCTGCTGGCCGAAGCGGCGAATCATGTGGCGGCCGACGGCCATGTAGAGCACACCGCCCAGACCGAACAACGCGACGATGGTTCCCGCCACCGACAGCGTCAGGCCCAGCGAGCGATGCAGGTGCGAAGCCCAGATGGCCAGCACGCCAAAACCCGCAGCGCCTTCGACAAAAGCCATCAGCAGCACCACGCGCGACCAGGGGCCGGTGACGATGAGCAGCGCCTGCTTCACAAAACCGGTGCGCGTAGCCTGCGGCGCGTGGGGCACGGCCATCACGGGCCGCAGCGCCTGCGCGGCCTGTTGCCGGCGCCAGTCCATCCACAGCAGCGCGCCGACCATGCCGAACAGCAACGTCAGGAAAACAAAGGCCCAGCGCCAGCCCAGCGCGTCGGTCAGCAGTCCGCCGGCCAGCTGGCCGCCCACAATGCCCAGCGTGCTGCCCAGGCCGGTGCGCGTGAGCATTTCCTGCAACTGCTCGGGGGGAACCGTGTCGCCCACCCAGGCCATGGCCAGCGGAATCAGGGCCGCCGCGGCGAGTGCCCCCTCGACGTCTGCAAACTCCAGCATGTCCAGGCTGGTGGCCAGCGCCGCCACCACGCTGCCCACGCAGCAGC
>CAZIYA010000013.1:0-25061 GCA_964543355.1 uncultured Polaromonas sp. | reverse complement strand
AGTCAAGCGTGGAGTCACGGCGCGCGCGCGCCACAAGAAGGTCCTGAAGCAGGCCAAGGGCTTCCGCGGCCGCCGCGGCAATGTCTTCCGCATCGCCAAAGAAGCGGTGATGAAGGCCGGGCAATATGCCTACCGTGACCGCCGTACCAAGAAGCGCGTGTTCCGCCAGCTGTGGATCGCCCGTATCAATGCCGCCAGCCGCTCATTCGGCATGACATACAGCCAGTTTGCCAACGGCCTGAAAAAAGCCGGTATCGAGATTGACCGCAAGGTCCTTTCCGACATGGCGATTCACGACAGCGCTGCTTTTGGCGCCATCGTGGAGCAGGTCAAGGCCAAGCTTGCTGCCTGATTTTTGAGGGGCGGTCAGCTATTGAATTAATAGCTGATTGCGCACAAAAGACGAGGGCTGGAGCTTGAAAAGGCTCTGGCCCTTTTTCTTTGGCCGGGCTGCGGCGAGGTGGCCGGCGGTTTGGCAATTTACAAGAAACTTATGAACGAACTCGATGCTCTCGTGGATTCGGCGACAACCAGTTTTGCCCAGGCTGTCACGCCAGCCGACCTGGAAAACGCCAAGGCGCAGTTTCTCGGCAAGTCCGGCCGCATCACGGAGCTGATGAAGGGCCTGGCAGCACTGCCTGTGGAAGAGAAAAAAACACGCGGTGCTGCCATCAATCTGGCCAAGCAGGGTGTTGAAGCAGCGCTGACTGCACGCCGCCAGGCGCTGGCAGACGCAGAGTTGCAGGTGCAGCTCAAGGCCGAGGCACTGGACGTCACCCTGCCGGGCCGCCGGCGGCCGGCCGGTGGCTTGCACCCGGTATCCCTTACCCTGGAGCGCATCGAGGCCATCTTCGGCTCCATGGGCTTTGATGTGGCCGAAGGCCCGGAGATCGAGACCGACTGGTTCAACTTCACCGCGCTGAATACGCCGGAAGACCATCCGGCCCGTTCCATGCATGACACCTTCTATGTTGAAGGCGGCACGGAGACCGCGCCCAATCTGCTGCGCACACACACCAGCCCGATGCAGATCCGTTATGCAGTGCAGCATGTCAAGAAACACCGCTCTCTGATTGACGCGGGCGGCGTGATGCCAGAGCTCCGCGTGATCGCGCCGGGCCGCACTTACCGGGTGGACAGCGATGCCACGCACTCGCCGATGTTCCACCAGTGCGAGGGGCTGTGGGTAGGCCAGAACGTCAGTTTCAAGGACCTCAAGGTCGTGTTCACCGACTTCTGCCGCACTTTTTTCGAAAGCGACGACCTGGTGTTGCGCTTTCGGCCCAGTTTTTTCCCCTTCACCGAGCCGAGCGCCGAGATCGATATCCAGTTCCAGACGGGGCCACTGGCCGGGCGCTGGCTCGAGGTCGCTGGCTCCGGCCAGGTGCACCCGACGGTGGTGCGCAACATGGGGCTGGACCCCGAGCACTACATTGGTTTTGCTTTCGGCATGGGCCCGGACCGCCTGACCATGCTGCGTTACGGCGTCAACGACTTGCGGCTGTTTTTTGACGGCGACCTGCGCTTCCTCTCGCAATTCCAGTAATTCATCCGGACCCCACCAAAAATGCAATTTCCCGAATCCTGGTTGCGCGAATTCTGCAATCCGCCACTGAGTACCGAACAGCTCGCTGAAACCCTAACGATGGCCGGGCTGGAAGTGGAAGAGCTCAAACCGGTGGCTCCGCCTTTCAGCAAGATCGTGGTCGGAGAAATCCGCGAGGCGGTGCAGCATCCCGATGCCGACCGCCTGCGCGTCTGCCAGGTCGATGTGGGGCAGGGCGCCTTGCTCAACATCGTCTGCGGCGCGCCCAATGCGCGAGTCGGCATCAAGGTGCCGTGCGCGCTGGTGGGCGCCGAGCTGCCTCCGGGTGAAGACGGCAAACCTTTCCTGATCAAGGTGGGCAAGTTGCGTGGCGTGGAAAGCCAGGGCATGTTGTGCTCGGCCCGCGAACTCAAGCTGTCCGAAGACCACGGTGGGCTGCTTGAGTTGGCATCGGATGCAGCGGTGGGCCAGGATATTCGCGAACACCTGAAGCTCGACGACACGCTGTTCACACTGAAGCTCACACCCAACCTCGCGCACTGCCTGAGTGTTTACGGTATTGCCCGTGAGGTGGCCGCGCTGACCGGCGTACCACTGGCCTCGCCGTCCTTTCCACCGGTCGCCGTTGCCAGTGCAGACAAGCTTGCGGTCAAAATCAGTGCACCTGATTTGTGCGGACGCTTTTCCGGCCGCATTGTGCGCAACGTCAATACCCAGGCCACCACACCGTCCTGGATGGTGGACCGCCTTGCACGTTGCGGGCAGCGCAGTGTCACCGCGTTGGTGGATATTTCGAACTATGTGATGTTCGAACTCGGCCGGCCTTCGCATATTTTCGATCTCGACAAGATCCATGGCGGGCTTGACGTTCGCTGGGGAAAGCCTGGCGAGACGCTCAAGCTGCTCAATGGCAGCACCGTGACCGTCGATGAAAAAGTTGGCGTAATTTCTGACGACGTGCAGGTTGAATCGCTGGCCGGCATCATGGGCGGTGATGCGACGGCCGTGTCCGATGAAACGAAAAATGTCTATGTCGAGGCCGCTTTCTGGTGGCCGAAATCAATAGCTGGCCGCTCGCGTCGCTACAACTTCTCCACCGATGCCGGCCACCGTTTTGAGCGCGGTGTCGATCCCGGCCTGACGGTCGAGCACATTGAGCGCATCACACAACTGATCATCGACATCTGCGGTACGCCCGATACAGTGTGCGGTCCGATGGACGACCTGCAGGCCAGCCTGCCTGTAAATACCCCGGTGCCGCTGCGAGTGGCGCGCGCCGCCAAGGTTATCGGCATGCCTTTGACGCAGGCCCAGTGTTCCGGCGCACTTCGTCGCCTGGGATTGTCCGTCACGGAAGGTGAGGGCACGCTGACGGTGACGCCGCCCAGCTATCGCTTTGACCTGCAAATCGAGGAAGACCTGATCGAGGAAGTGGTGCGCATGGTGGGTTACCAGCAGTTGCCCACGACACCGCCATTGGCACCCATCACCTCGCGCATACGGCCAGAAGCCAGGCGCAGCCCCTTTGCCGTGCGCCGCGCGCTGGCTGCGCTGGGCTACCAGGAAACCATCAATTTCAGTTTTGTTGAAGAGCGCTGGGAGCACGAGCTCGCCGGCAATCCGAATCCCATCAAGCTGCTCAACCCGATCGCCAGCCAGATGAGCGTGATGCGCTCGTCCCTGCTTGGTTCGCTGCTGCAGGTGCTCAAATTCAACCTCGACCGCAAGGCCAGCCGGGTCAACGTGTTTGAACTCGGACGGGTTTTCCTGCGCGATGCGCGCAGCCAGAACACCGACACCACCGTGGCCGGTTTTGACCAGCCGATGCGGGTGGCCGGTCTGGCTTATGGGCCGCGCGAGACCCTGCAATGGAGCACGTCCGACAAGGGTGTGGATTTCTTCGACGTCAAAGGTGATGTGCAGGCCTTGCTGGCGCCGCGGCAGGCGGTGTTTGCACCCGCTGCCCACCCGGCCATGCATCCGGGCCGTTGCGCCAGTGTTGTCATTGACGGCGTGGCGGTCGGCTTTGTCGGCGAGCTGCATCCTCAGTGGCGCCAAGGCTACGAGCTGGCGCAGGCGCCCATTGTTTTCGAGCTGGCACTCGATGTCGTGCTGCAGCGTCCCGTGCCCAGCTTCCTGCCGGTGAGCAAGCTCCAGCCGGTCGAGCGTGATATCGCAGTCATCGTTGCCGAAGCGGTGACCCATTCGGCGCTGATGGCGGCGATCGAGGGGGCGGACACGCGCGGCCTGCTCAAATCGGCCACGCTGTTCGATATCTACCGTCCGCAGCAGGCCACTGCCGCGATGCAGCTTGGCGAAAAAAGCCTGGCTGTGCGCTTGGTGCTTGGCAGCGACGACGCTACACTGACCGACGAGCAGATTGAGCAGGCAATCAAGGCCGTGCTTGAAAACCTCGGTAGCAGCCTGCAGGCGCGTTTGCGCACCTGAGGTCTGAGACCACAAGAACAATGAACAGCGAGGAGCGTGCCGTGGAATTTTCCGTTGAAAGTCTTGAGAGCCCCGCACTGACCAAAGCCCATCTCGCGGAGCTTCTGTTCGAACAGATCGGCTTGAACAAGCGCGAATCCAAGGACATGATTGACGCATTTTTCGACCTGATTTCCGACAGCCTGGTTGATGGCAACGATGTGAAGATTTCCGGTTTCGGCAATTTCCAGATTCGCACCAAGGCGCCTCGCCCAGGGCGGAACCCGCGCACCGGTGAGTCCATTCCCATCCAGGCGCGCCGTGTGGTGACTTTTCACGCCAGCCATAAACTCAAAGAGCAAATTCAGGGACTGACAGGTCCTGCGTGAAGGCGCAAGGCAACGGGAGTCAGCTCAGGGTTTGCACCAATTTGGCGCTTCTACCTGCTGCTCACGGGCCGGTTGGCCCGGTTTCTGCAACCCCGGAATGGCAAGCTCTACAAGCTGCATCCAGCACATGTTTGTCCTTGATCAGCTTTTTGTTGGGGTGGTCGTTATCGCAGTACCGCTTGTGACCTAAACAACACATCTCATTTAGTTGTTTGTAACTATTTGCACTAAGTTTAGACTTAGAGTAGATTTGTAGCTTCACCTCATAGCGTATTGATTTAATTGGAGAAAACTCTCCCGCCCATTCCCGCCAAGCGCTACTTCACAATCGGTGAAGTCAGCGATTTATGCGGCGTCAAACCTCATGTGCTCCGTTATTGGGAGCAAGAGTTCACGCAGCTGCGCCCGATGAAAAGGCGCGGCAACCGGCGCTACTACCAGCACCACGAAGTGCTGATGATCCGCCGGATACGTGATTTGCTTTACGACCAGGGTTTCACCATCAGCGGAGCGCGCAACAAGCTGCAGGAGATCGTGCAGACCGAACGTGACAAGCGCCGCAATGGCGAGGTCATGCTCGAAGGTGTAGACGTGGTGGAAGCAGGCGATTCCGTCATGGGCGATTCCATCCTTGATGACTTTGGTGACTCGGTGGACTTCGAAGATAGTGCTCCCGACCTGGAGGCTCCCTTGCCCGACGGCAACGCTGCCCAGCAACGGCTGCAGCTGCTACGCCGTGAATTGTTCGAAATTCGTGATTTGCTCAGTGCCACTTACTGAGATAGCCCGAATAGGCACGCTATAATTCGACCTTCGACGGTGTGTGGCGCAGCCTGGTAGCGCACTTGCATGGGGTGCAAGGGGTCGAAGGTTCGAATCCTTTCACACCGACCATTTACTTCAGTGTTGACTGAGCAAAAAAAAGATCCGCTTGATGCGGATCTTTTTTTTGCCGGTACTTTTTACGCGTCGGCGAGCTCGGTGGCCGGTTTTGCGGTTTCCGGCGAGGGGGATATTCCATCGGCGGAGAGTTCGCCACCCAGCGCCTCCAGAAGATCCGGAATCAGGGCTGAGAGCTCTCCCGTGACGATGGCAGCGTCGGCATCGAAGCCGTCGTCGTCCTTGCCCTTGTCCTGCACACCATCAAGCACAACATCGAGCAGTTTGAGTTTTCTCACCTGCGCTGCGTCGGTGAGCACAAAAGACACCCGGTCGTTCCAGGTCATGGCCAACTGCGTGGGTACCTTGCCGGCCGCGATATGTTCCGCCACTTCGTCGATCTCCAGCGTGTGACGTGAATAACGGACTGTCGATTTCTGGTCGTCGGGCATCTTGAGTTCGCAGTCACGGTCGATGGTGAAGCTGACGGGTGCTTCACGGCTGGCCAGCCAGTGCGCCATGGCCGTTGCGGCCGACATCGTGGTCTGTACAGGTCTCGCCAGGAGCCCTGGACCAGACTCCGGCATCTCGCTCAAAATCTCCACCAGCTGGCTCAGCACCTTGTCGGCGCCTGTCAGGCTGCCGGAATCCACCACCAGGAACTTGTTGACCGGGTCTATCCACAAGGTCGTCGAGGATCGTTTGGTGAAGGCGCGCGGCAGCAGATCCAGGATCACTTCTTCCTTGAACTCTTTCTTGATCTTCGCCCCCACACGCTCATGACCGGTTTCCTGCTTGTATTGCTCGATGCGCTGCTCGACAGCGTCTTTGACCGCCGAGGCGGGCAGTGGCCGGCGTTCGGTGCATAGCCGCAGGATGAGCTGCCTGCCAACACTCTCGGCCAGCACCGTGCTTTTGTTGCCACGTGGTGCTACCCAGCCGCTGGATTCCGCTTGCGTTGCGCCGCAGGGCACGAACCGGCTGGCCTGAAGGGCCTCTTCAAGTGCATCCAGTGGGGGCAGGGTGAAGTCGTCGGCGATGCGAAAAAAGGAAGCAGCTTTGAACATGAAATCCAGGAAGGTGAGGTGTCGGAAAGGAGGGCGACGAAGCTGCCGGTCGAGGGGGCGTTGCGGGCACGCCTGCCTGCAGAAATTCTAAGTGACATACAGGCCCAATGCCGCACTTGCTTACCTTGCTGTCAGGGCGGCCGGCTTCGCCTGCACACTCTCACGCGATGTCGATCACATGAATGCCATAAGCGCCTTTGCGGCGATCAGAAAAATAGCAGACCAGGGTTTCTTTCACGGTTTTGAAGGCCAGTTCGTCCCAGGGAATTTCGGCCTCGGTGAACAGCTTGGCTTCTATCGTTTCATGCCCGGGACTGAATGTATCGCTGAGCAAGCGGGCGCGGTAGTAGAGGTGTACCTGGCCGACGCGCTCGACATTCATCACGCTGAACAGGTCTTCCATTTCAAATTGCGCACCAGCTTCCTCGTCGGTTTCACGTGCAGCGCCTTGCGAAGTGGTTTCATCGAGCTCCATGAAGCCCGCGGGCAGCGTCCATTTTCCCCAGCGCGGCTCAATGTTGCGCTTGCACAGCAACACCCTGTCCCCCCAATGCGGCACGGTGCCGACCACATTGAGCGGGTTTTCGTAGTGGATGGTGCCGCAGGCCGGACAGACAGCGCGTTCCCGCGTGTCACCGTCATCCGGCAGCCGGTAGAGCACGGCAGTACCGCAGTTTTTGCAATGTTTGATGGGGCTGCGGTGCATTGAAGACAGTGTAATTTGAAAGTAAAAAGGCTCCCGCAGGAGCCTTTTGTGCTTCGTGCCTGTGCTCAGGTTTTGGTGGTTTTGGTGTGTTTTTCGATCAGGCTGCGTGCAGTGTCGAGGAGTTTTTTGCCGTCGAACCCTTTTTTGTTCATGTCCTCGACCCATTCAACTTCCACGGTACGCGACTTGCGGCGGAATTCCTGCGCTTCGGCCGGGCTCACGGTGTAGATCGTGTTGCCGCGGTCGCTGGCGGTCTTGCGGCCTGGAACGTCATTGCCCTGCTGAACCTTGCCCAGCCAGGCGGAGGTGGCCATGCCCGAGTTGTTGTCGATGACTTTTTTCAGGTCGGGCGCCAGCGAGTTGTATTTGGCCTTGTTCATGGCCATGACGAAGGTCGTGGTGTACAGGCTGCCGCCCGCCGGGTCGAACTCGGCATGGAACTTGGTGAGTTCGTTGACCTTGACCGAAGGCACCACTTCCCAGGGAATCACGCAGCCATTGATCGTGCCCTTGCTCAACGCATCGGTGATGGCAGGCAGGGGCATGCCGACCGGAGTGGCGCCGAGCATGCCCATCAACTTGGTGACCTGGCGTGTGGGGGCGCGCATTTTGAGGCCACGCATGTCGGCGATGGACCGGACCGGCTTGTCCACGGTGTGGATCACGCCGGGGCCATGCACGTGAAGCGCGAGTACCTGGGTGTCCTTGAACTCGTCCGGAGCCATGGTCTGCACGTATTCCCAGTAGGCCTTGGAAGTGGCCTCGGCATTGGACATCATGAACGGCAGTTCAAACGCCTCGATGCGGGGGAAGCGGCCCGCCGTGTTGCCCGGCAGGGTCCACACCACGTCCACGACACCGTCCTTGGCCTGATCGTACAACTGCACCGGCGTGCCGCCCAGCTGCATGGCCGGATAGGCCTCGAACTTGATGCGGCCGCCCGATTCCTTTTCAATCTTGTCCATCCAGGGCTTGTGCATGCCCAGCCAGACATTCGATGCCGGAGACATGAAGGTGTGGAATTTCAGGGTCACAGCCTGCTGGGCCAGGCTGGCGAGGGCGGGCGTGCCAAGCGCAGCGGCTGCGCCGGTTTTAAGAAGGGTACGTCGCTGAATCATGTGGGGTCTCCGGTGTGTGGTTAGAAAGTAATGCACGATGAACTGTTTGGGAACCGGTAATAGCCCTGATGAAAGGGCATTAACACAGGAACTCCGGCATGTTTCAGGTCACTTTCACCGTCAGGGTGCCCAAGCCCTTGACTTCGCTGACCATGGTGTCACCCGACACCACGGCGGCCACGCCTTCCGGTGTGCCTGTGTAAATCAGGTCGCCCGGCTGCAGCTCCCAGGCGGCCGACAGGTGCTCGATGGTCTCGGCAATGTTCCAGATGAGCTTGGAGACATGGCTGCGCTGGCGGTCCTTGCCATTGACCTGCAGGTACAGCTCGGCATTCGCCACATCGCCGGCCTGTGCTGCGGGGGTGATGGGGCCGATCGGTGCAGAGTGGTCATAAGCCTTGCCGATGCACCACGGGCGGCCCTGCTTTTTCATTTCTCCCTGCAGGTCACGGCGTGTCATGTCCAGGCCCACGGCGTAACCGTAGATGTGTTTGTGGGCATCAGCGGCCTTGATGTCCTTGCCGCCCTTGCCAATGGCCACCACGAGTTCGATTTCGTGGTGCAGGTTTTTGGTGAGGCTGGGATAGGGAATGGTGCCGGTCTGGCCGGCCTCCACCACCACCACCGCATCAGCGGGTTTCAGAAAGAAAAAAGGTGGCTCGCGGCCGGTGAACCCCATTTCCTTGGCATGTTCTTCGTAGTTGCGTCCGACGCAATAGACGCGGTGAACCGGAAAGCGTTCGCTCTTGCCGACAACCGGCACGGAAACTGTTGCGGGTGGGGGGAAAACAAAACTCATGACAACCTCTCTTCTCTGTGTATGCCCAGTGCCTGGTGCACGGGGCGGTCTGAAAAACTGAACAGCACACAGCCCTGCGCAGAGCGCAGGCTGGCCGTGTGCCACGACGGAATCACAAAATGGTCGCGCGGGCCGAACTCGAAGGTCTGTTGCCGGCCGGCCTCCCCGACCAGCACGCTACCATGGCCTTCGACGACGCTGAACACCGCACCGTCGGTTTGTCGCCAGGGCTGGCCCGCAAAGCCGGGCGGCAGGCGTTGCATGAAGGTGCCCATGGTCGGCATCGGCCAGCCGCCGGTTGCCGGGTTCACGTAACGCAGCTTGACGCCGTCCCAGGCGTCGATGGGCGCCTGCTGCTCAAGGGTGTGCAGCGCTTCGCGCGTGCGTTCGTAGGGGTAGCTGAAGATCGGCGACGTCCGGCCAAACGGCGCGTCATAACGCACTGGCAGCATGTTGGCCCCGTAACGCTGGTAGCTGGTGCCTTCGGCCCGGGTGACCGGCTGCGAGCGTTCGGTGTGATTTTCGGCAAAACCGGCATCGAAAAAACGCAGCATGGGAATGTCCAGTCCATCGAGCCAGACCACCGGTTCACCGCCTTCCAGCGCGCCCCGGTTGCCATGGTCATGCCAGGTCCAGCTGGGTGTGATGATGAAGTCGCCAGGCGTCATGGTGGTGCGTTCGCCATCGACCGCGGTGTAGGCGCCGCGCCCTTCAACGACAAAACGCAGTGCGCTTTGGGTATGGCGATGGCTGGGCGCAATTTCGCCCGGCAGAATCAGTTGCAGGCCGGCATAGAGCGATTGCGTGATGCAGGACTGGCCCGGCAGTGCGGGATTTTCCAGGATGAGTACGCGGCGCACCGCTTCTTCGGCGGTAATCAGCTCGCCGGCCTGCATCAGGTAGGGGCGCACCCCGTCCCAGGCCCAGAAAGCCGGCGTGCAGGCCGTGGCAGGCTGCTGGGGCACCAGCGCGTGCAGCACTTCCCACAGGGGGGTCATATGCTGCGCGCGGATGGCTTCGTAAAAGTCTTTGCGCGCGTTATTGGGCGGAGGGGTCATGTCCATGGGCTGTACTCCCGGTTGTGAGGTTTCAGCGATCCAGATAGACGCCGTCATTGCGCAAGTGCAGCTGCAGACGGGCGACGTCGATGGCGGCAAAGGCTGCCCCTTCATCGAGCAGTGCAGCGGCAGTACCGGCCGCCTGGCCCATCACAAAACAGCCTCCGCTGGCGCGTGCGGCCGACTGGCCCTCATGTGTCATGGAGGCGCAACGTCCCGCCACCAGCAGGTTGTTCACCGCGGGTGCGACCAGCATGCGCCAGGGCAGATCGTTGCAGGCTCGCCGGTCATTGCGCGGGAACCCCCAACTGATGGCGCCGTCGACATGCATTTCCATGGGCCAGGCGTTGATGCCGATCACATCGTCAAAACGGGCGGAAGACAGGATGTCTTCGCCACTGAGCGCATAGGCGCCGCAGATGCGCCGGGTTTCACGGATGCCGACCTGGGGTGCAATATCGACGATCGCAGAGGTCTCAAACCCCGGCACCTCGTTCTTGAGGAAGAGGAAGTACTCGGTGATCTGCCGGCGGCCTTCCATTTCGCCTTCGCTGAGCTGGCGGGCGTCGGTCGCGTCCATGGCATTGCCATCCGCGTTGCGGATTTGCGTGACATTGGCACGCCATTCGGCGGGATTTTTCTGCGGACGCAGGATGGCGCCCTTGCGCGGGAATTGGTAGCGTCCCGGATGACGGGCTTCGCTTTGTTCCATCAGGTCATTGATGGCCTTGAACTCGCCGACAGCGGCGAGTGCACGCGGCGCATCGACATGGCCGACACGGAACATGGTGGACGGAAACAGGGCGCTGCCGTGTCCGTCGCCAAGCTCAAAAGGCACGCCGGCAAAATGGGCCACGTCGGCATCGCCCGAGCAATCGATGAAGCGCCGGGCCCGGATGGCCTGACGTCCGGACTTGGTTTCCACGACCAGGGCTTCGATCGCCTGGCCGTTCATCACGACCGCGGCCGCCCAGGCGTGAAAGAGAATCTGCACGCCAGCGGCCAGCAAGAGCTGGTCGGCGGCGCATTTGTAAGCCGACACATCGTAGGAGCGAACCCGGATGCGTCCCTGCATGCCGTCCTGTGGCTGGTTCAAGCCGCCCAGTGCATCGATGCGTGCCAGCAGGTCATCGACCACACCGTGCACCAGCTGCTGCATCTCGCCGTCCTTGCGGCCATAGAGACCCGCAAAATTGGTGACACCGCCGGCTGTGCCCATGCCGCCCAGAAAACCGTAGCGCTCGACCAGCAGGGTGCGCGCGCCATGCTGCGCGGCACTGACACTGGCCGCCAGGCCGGCAGGCCCGCCGCCGATCACGACCACATCGAATTCACCGTACACCGGCAGTGTGCGTGCCGGCTCGGTAACGGTGTTCGTATTGATGGACGTGGACATGGCAGACGTTATGAGCGGGAACTACAAACGGTGAAGCCCATGGATTCTTCAACCAAGCAGGGGCCGCGGGTCCGGCTTCGCCGGCCCGCAGGCGCAGCGGCCCCCCCGGGGGGCAGGGAGTTACGCGAAGCGATCGACCGTGGGGGCATTACCTAGTCAATCTTGATGCCACGTATGGCGATGATGCCGCCCATGATGGAGGTCTCATTGCGGATGCGGCTGGTCAGGCCTTCGGGTGCAGTACCCACGGCTTGCCAGCCCTGGTTGAACAGTTTCTGGCGGGTGTCGTTGTCGCGGATGATGCGGGGCACTTCCTGGGCGAGGCGGGTCTGCGCTGCCTTGGACAACCTGGCCGGGCCCACGAGCGCGGTCCAGACTTCCAGGTTGAAGTTGCGCACTTCCGCTTCGGCCAGCGACGGGATTTCACTCGCCAGTGCACTGCGCCCGGCGGTCAGGCCGATGGCTTTGAGCTTGCCGGCCTTGATTTGCGGCAGGGCGATGCCGGGCGGCACCAGGGCCATCTGGATCTGGCCGCTGAGCAGCGCGGTGACGACCTGCGGATTGCCCTGGTAGGGAACATGCACCGCAGCAAGGTTGCCCGCGCTGGACTTGAGCAGTTCCATGCCCAGGTGGCCGACCGAGCCGTTGCCGACCGAGCCGTAGTTCCATTTGTCGCCGCCGTTGCGGGCAGCCAGGAAAAAGGCATTGCCCGATGGCTGGTTCACCGGAGCTACCAGCACCAGGGGTGCGGTGGTCAGTAGCGAGATGGGTGCGAAATCCTTGGCCGGGTCGTAAGGCAGCTTGGAATACAGCATCTTGGCCGAGGTCATGTTGCCGTTGATCACAACGCCCAGCGTGTGATCATCGGTGGCTTTGGAAACCATGTCAGCGGCGATGTTGCCCGAGGCACCGGGACGGTTTTCAACAATGACCGGCTGCCCCAGCGCGCGGGACAGGGGCTCGGCCAGCGTGCGTGCAGCCATGTCGGGGGTGGAGCCGCCGGGGAAACCCACAAGCAGTTTGACGGGCCGGGTGGGCCAGTTCGTGACCATCGGCGCGGCTTCTTTGGCAACCGGTTTTTTCGGTGCATTTTGGGCTGCAGCCAGCATGGGCAGGGCGAGTACAGCTATCAGAAGCGTAGCGCGTTTGAAAACTTTCATGCGATTCTCCAAAATTGAAAGGGCTTATTTGAACAGCTTTGCAGGTTCGATTCCGTCGTACATCCATTGAAGACCGGCAAAACCCGCGCTTTCGTTGCCGCTTTGAAACAGCTGGTTGCGCAGCTCGCGCTGAACGCCGGCAGCATGGTAGATATCGCCGTAAAAACGTGCAGTCAGTTGCACCCTGCCGGTGCGCAGGTACCTGGCGCGCTGGTATTCCTGGAACGCCAGCGGCACATCGCCGCGTGTGAAACGCAAGGCTTCGCGCAGCACCACGGCGTCTTCAATCGCTTGCCCCGCGCCCTGAGCCAGGTACTGCAGCATCGGGTGGGCTGCATCGCCGAGCAGCGTGACGCGCCGGTCGGTCCAGTTTTTCACCGGTTCGCGGTCACACAGCACCCACATCTTCCAGGTCTGTATTTTGTCCAGCAGTTCCCGCACCTGCGGGCAGGCATGGCTGAAACGCTCTGTGAGCTCAGCGGTGTCGCCAAACGTGTTCCAGCCCTCGTCGTACTTGCTGCTGTGAAATACAGCAACAAGGTTGAACAGCTCGCCGCGGCGCAGCGGGTAATGCACCAGATGGGTTTTTTCACCGCCCCACAGCAGAACGTCGTCGCTCCACAAATGGGCAGGCACCTCTTCGCGCTTCAGGACGGCGCGGTAGGCAATGTGGCCGGACACCCGCGGCTTGCCGTCGCCGACCACCGCTTCGCGCACCTTGCTCCACAGTCCGTCGGCACCAATCAGCGCCGAGCCCGGCAGCGTTTCGCCGCTGGCCAGATGGACGCGCACCTCGTCCGCCGTCTGCTCGAACGACTCGAGCCTGGCCTGGGTGCGCAGCGTGATGTTGGGCAGCTCGCGGCACGCATCGAGAAACACCTGGTGCAGGTCGGCGCGGTAAATCACGCCATAGGGGAACCCGTAGGTGGCGCGGGCCATGTCGCCCAGCGGCACGCGCACAACTTTTTCGCCGGTGCGTACATCGTTCATGCCCATGCCCGGCGGAAAAAACGAGACCTTGCTGACCACATCGGTCAGGCCCAGCCAGGCAAACATCCGGAAGATGTTCGGGCCGAGCTGGATGCCGGCACCGATCTCGCCGAAGCTTGCGGCCTGCTCCAGCACCGTCACGGCGTGACCGTCTCGCGCCAGAACCAGGGCGGTGGCCAGGCCGCCTATGCCGCCGCCGGCGATGAGGATGGGATGGGGAGATGTCACGGTGGTTCAGGGCCTGCAAAAGGAGTTTTCAACCAAATGATAAGTATACTTATCATTTGTCGCCATGGTGAATACCCTGAACCTGGGGAGCGCCGAACAAGTCCCCCGCGGCGTGTGGTCAGCGCTCCCTTAAACTCCGGCCATGCCAAAAAGCTTTAATTTCAGCGAGGCCCCCGGGCATCAGATCCGGCGCGCCCACCAGCTGTCGATTGCCCTCTTCATGGAGGAGACGGCCGGGTTCGACGTGACGCCGGTGCAGTTCGCCATCCTGAACGCCCTGATGGACGACCCGGGCGAGGACCAGGTCACGCTGTCGGGGCGGGTGGCGTTTGACGCAGCGACCTCCGGCTCGGTGATTGGCCGGCTGGAAACCAAAGGCTGGGTGCGGCGCGAGGCGGACCCGGCCGACAAGCGGCGCAAGCTGCTGTGGGTGACGCCGGAAGGCGAGAAAGTGGCCCTGCGGATGAAGCGGGCCGTCAACAAGGTCCAGTCGCGCCTGCTCGGGCCGCTGACGGCCGAAGAACGCAGGCAGCTTGGCGCGCTGCTCGGCAAGCTGATTGCCGGCCACGAGGACATGGCCTGAGTCTGGCCTGCCCGCTGCTTCCGGCTTTTAGGCCGATTTGGCCAGCAGGGTGAAGTGTTCGACCACCGGCGGGCTGGCAAAAAATGGCCCGACAATGGCGCGCCACTTCGCAAACGCCGGTGACTCGCGGAAACCCACCGTGTGGTCTTCCAGCGTTTCCCAGAAAATCTGCAGGATGTAGCGCTCCGGGTTTTCAATTCCCTTGTTGACCTTGAAGCCCTGGAAGCCCTTGGCGTTCTGGATGACCGTGCCCAGCCCGCGCTGAATGGCTTCGTCAAAAGCGGCTTGCTGGCCGGGCGCAATGCGGATGTCGGCGAGTTCGAGAATCATGGGTGTCCTGTGCGTGATGGAGTGAGGCCGTCAGTGAATCAGTATTGGCTGGCAGGCAACTCTACCGTCAAACCGTCCAGCGCGACGGTCAGGCGGATCTGGCAACTGAGCCGGCTGGCGGGTACCGCGGGAGCGGCAGTGAAAGCCAGCATGGCCAGCTCTTCGCCGTTGGCGGCCGGCAACCGGCTGGAAAACGGTTCGCACACCATCACGTGGCAGGTGGCGCAGGTGAGCAGCCCGCCGCAGTCGGCGGCGATGCCTTCAATGCCCGCAGCCACGGCCGCTTCCATCAGGCTTTGACCAATTTTGCCTTTGGCCCTTATGGGTTGTGCGCCGTCAGCTATGAAATTAATAGTAATCATCGGTCCCTTGAAAATCAGATGCGGCTGAAATATTCGCGCTGCTGCCAGTCGTCCTTGTCTTCGGCCTGCTCGTGGCGCGTGATCTCCGACTGTTTGATGCGTGTGAAGTAGTGGATGAAGGTCTCGCCAAACGCCTGCATCAGCACCGGGTCGGCTTGCAGCGCCGCCAGCGCGTCACCGAGGCTGACTGGAATGCGGGTGCCGGCTTCGCCGTAGGGGGCATCGGTGGCCACCGGTGCCCTGAGTTTGCGCCGGATACCGTCCAGCCCTGCGTAAATCTGCGAGGCCAGGTAGAGATAGGGGTTGGCGGCCGGCTCACCAATGCGGTTTTCGATGCGTGTGGCCTTGTCCCGGCATTGGCCCACCACGCGCAGCATGGCGCCGCGGTTGTCGCGGCCCCACAGCACCGACTGGGGCGCCAGCGCATTCGGCCGGAAGCGGCCAAAGCCGTTGATCGTCGGCGTGCAGAACACCGTCATGCCTCGTGCGTGCTCCAGCAGGCCGGCGAGGTAATGCTCGCCAAGCCCGGAGAGTGTGTACTGCGCGTCGGTCGGCTGCGTGCCTTTGGCCGGCGCTTCGCGCTGGAACAGGTTGGCGCCGGTTTGCAGGTCCACCAGCGACTGGTGCAAATGCCAGCCGCTGGACATGATGTTCGGAAACGGCGGTCGGCACATGAAGGTGGCGTGGTAGCCGGCGCGGCGCAGCGCCTGCTTCACCGCGCTGCGAAACAGCACCATGTTGTCGGCAGCCGTGAGCGCATCGGTCGCGTCGAAAACCGCTTCAACCTGGCTGGGCCCGAGTTCGATCTCCAGCGACTGCAAGGGCAGGCCCAATGCTTGCGCGGTGTGCTGCACGATGCGCAGCGGTTCTTCGGCCATGTCGAACAGGTTTTCCGCCAGCAGGTTGTAGCCGGGATGGATCATGGCGACTTGGGGCGGCAAGCCGGGCCAGGCGGCTTGCTCCGGGTCAAGCGGGTCGCGGGCTCCGTCGTCGGTGATGCGGTAGATATGAAACTCGATCTCCAGCCCGCATTTCATGCCGTAACCGGCCTCGGCCAGCTGTGCCAGCGCACGCTGCAGAATGCGCCGTGTGTCCAGCTCGACGGCCGTGCCGTCCTGCATCCAGGGCTGGGCCTGGACCCAGCCGGTGGCCGGCGCCCATGGCAGCTGTTTGAAGCTGGCCGGGTCTGCCAGCAGCAGCAGGTTGCTCGCAAATTCAAAACCCGGCAGCTCGGCCGTGCCGCCCGCTTCGAACACCTTGAAGGCGGTGCGGTCCGATGTGTCCTTCAAGAGCAGGGTGCTGACCATGCCCACGCCGTCCTGCATGGCCTGGGCGGCCGCACCGGCGACCAGCGTCTTGCCGCGCAAGGCGCCATGCAGGTCGCACCACGCAAAACGCACGAGTTCGACGCCGCTGGCATCTATTAATTGCGCGGTGTGCTTCAGGGCCTGCTGACGCGCTGCGTCATGAATGCCGCATTGTTCGGAGAAGCTGCTCATGCGCCCGCAACCTGCTTCGCGTCTTTTGGTGTCCAGGGAGCATTCTCCTGCTTGGCCCGGGCCTGATCCTGCCACCAGCGTGACCATTCGCCCGCCGGCGCAATACCGTCCACCGTGTCCGGACCGCGCATCAGTCCGGCCTGCGCGGCATCGGCGATGCCGGGCGCCCCGCCGCCTTCCTGTACCGTGGCAATCGCCTTGATCAGCACCCGGCGGTTGGCCATGATGATTTTGTCGCTGGTACCGAGGTGCTCGCGCGTGCGGTCCTGAATCGCGCCCATGCTTTCCACGGCCCATTGATCGTGCACGTTGATGTCTTCCTCGCCCATGCCCAGGTAGGTCTGGGTGCGTTGCTCCTCGGCGTTGAAACCCCAGTTGTTGTGGCGTCCTGCGTTGGGAATGTAGTCGGGCAGCGAGATGAACTGCTGGCGCTGTGCACGCATGCTCTCCTTGTCCAGCGGGCCGGCGAAGCTCGTGAAAAACGAGTACCAGTAGGTGTGCGTGTCGTCCACCGGCACATGCATCTGCGTGATGGTCATGGTTTCCGAGAGTGGAATCACGAAAGTGGCCGGGAAGATGGCGTTGGTCACGCGCACATGCGTGAGTTTGTCGTTCATGGGGCGCAGCGCCGTGAGCTGCATCCCCCAGGGCTTGTTCTCGAAGCTGATTTCTGGTTGCGCAAACTCGCGCATGATGCGTGTCATCGGCCACTGCTCGCCGTCGATGGCGCCGGCGCTGGCGCTGCGAAACTGCTTGCCGGCTGCGTTCTGGCCGATGTCTTCGAGCGATTCGTCCTGCAGGAAGCGGTGCAAGAAGGACGGATGAGCGGGGTCGATGCCGACTTCGAAGGCCTGTAGCCAGTTGGCATGCCACAAGCCCTTGAAGGCGAAGCTGTGGGTAGTCGGTGCGCTGAAGCAGTCGAATGCGGGAAAGGGTGGCGGCGTCGAGCCTTCCGGGCCCAGCCAGGCGAAAAGCACACCGCTTTTTTCCAGCACCGGGTAGCTGCGCTGTCTCACGCGTTCGCACAGCTTGCTGCCTGCAGGTTCGGCCGGTGTTTCAAGGCACTGGCCAAGCACGTCGAACTTCCAGCCGTGAAACGGGCAGCGCAGGCCGTCGCCCTCGGCGCGGCCGAAAGACAGGTCGGCGCCGCGGTGCGGGCAATCGCGGTCCAGCAGGCCGTACTTGCCTTTGTTGTCCCTGAACAGAACGAAATCCTGCCCCATCAGGCGCACGGCCTTGACCGGGCGCTTGTCCATGCGCGGATCCAGCGCAGGGTTGAATTCATCGACCAGTGCCGCTGGCTGCCAGTAGTTGCGCAGCAGGGCGCCGCAGGGTGTGCCGGGGCCAGTCCGGGTAATCAGCTCGTTCTGTTCTGCATTCATGGTTCGTCCTGTCTAAAAACGGTATACCGAAATTTAAATTCAGTGTACAGTCCTGGCCATGAGCTTGCAAGAGACGGTGTTGATCCAGTTGCGGGACCTGATCCTGCGCGGCGAATTCGAGCCCGGCCAGCGCCTGGCCGAGCAGCAACTGGCCGAGCGCCTGGGGGCTTCGCGCACGCCTGTGCGTGCCGCGCTGGTCACGCTGGAACAGGAGGGCCTGGTCGAAGCCAACGAGACCGGCAAATTCCTGGTGCGCCAGTTCACGCCGCGCGAGGTGGCCGACGCGATTGCCGTGCGCGGCCATCTGGAAGGCATGGCAGCGCGCCTGGTGGCTGAACATGGCGTGTCGCGCCAGTTGCAGGCGGACCTGCAGGCTTGCCTGGATGAAGGCGACAGCGTTCTTGCTGCCAATCCATTGACCTATGAAAGCTACGCAGCCTACGCGGCGATGAACGACCGCTTTCATGCGCTGGTGCTGGAGGCCTGCGGCAACCGGGCCTTGCAGCGCGCCGTGGCGCTCAATGACAAGCTGCCGTTTGCGCCTGCATCTGCGATGCTGCCCATGCAGGGCACGGTGACACCGGACCGCGACTGGATGTTGTATGCCCACCGCCAGCACCACATGCTGTTCACCGCGCTCAAGGCAGGCGAGGGCGCGCGCGCGCAGGCGCTGGCCATTGAACACGTCGAGGTGGCCCAGATGAACATGCGCATGGCGCTGGAGCGCCGCGCAGAAACTGAGCGCGTGTTGCCGGCCATCCGCCTGGTGGTGGGACGTTGACCGCAAGCGCCGTGAGTTTTACGGCCGCCGGCGTACGCCGCGGCTTTTTCGCTGCCCAGGTGCTCGCGCCCGGGGTGATTCTTTATGCCATGGTGTTCGGCGTGCTGGCCAGCGAACGTGGCATGTCCTGGCTACAGGCCATGCTGATGAGTGCCGTGGTTTATTCGGGCAGTGCGCAACTGGCGGCGCTGCAGGGCTGGACGGCAACGGCCGTGGTCACGCCGGTCATTGTCACCATCCTGGTCATGAACGCGCGTTATGTGCTTTACGGCGCGGCCATCCAGCCGTGGCTGGCCGGCCTGCCGCGCCACCAGAGCTGGGGCTCGCTGTTTTTCCTGGGCGACGGCAGCTGGGCCATGGCCATGCGCGAGTACGAAACCGGCTACCGCGACGCGGGTTACGTGCTGGGCTCCGGCGTCGCCATGTTTGTGCCCTGGCTGGGTGGCACGCTGGTGGGCCATCTGCTGGCCGGCAATGTGCCCAACCCCGCAGCGTTCGGGCTGGACTTCATGCTGGTGGCTTTTGCCGCAGCCATTGGCATGGTGCTATGGCGCGGCAAGTCAGATTGGTGGCCGGCCATCGCCGCAGGCCTGGTGGCGCTGTTGCTGCACCGCCTGCTGCCAGGTGCCTGGTACATCGTCGGAGCAGGCCTTGCAGGTGGCCTGATGGGAGCGTGGCGCCATGGCCGTTGAAAGCACTTTCCTGTTGGCGCTGGCCGGCATGGCGCTCGCTTCGTTTGCCTGCCGAATCAGCGGCTTCCTGCTGATGGGTTATGTGCGCATCACCCCGCGGGTGGAGTCCGCACTCAAGGCGATTCCGCTGTCGGTCATGGTCGGCATCGTGACGCCGGCGGCCACCTCGGGCAAGCTGCCCGAACTGCTGGCCCTGCTGGCCGTGGGCGCGGTGATGAAACTCGTGCGCAACGACCTGGCGGCTGCGGTGGCGGGGGCTGCCACGGTGGCCGTTGCGCGCTGGGCTCTGAGTTGAGGCTTAGTCTTTCGCGACCTGCAATACCAGCTTGCCGAAGTTCTCGCCGTTGAAGAGCTTGAGCAGGGTTTCGGGGAAATTCTCCAGACCTTCCACCACATCTTCCTTGCTTTTCATCTTGCCTTCCTTCAGGTAGCCGGCCATCTCGGCAATGGCCACGGGGTAGCGGTCGGCGTAGTCGAACACCACGATCCCTTCCATGCGCGCGCGATTGACCAGCAGCGACAGGTAGTTGGCCGGCCCCTTGACCGGCGTGGTGTTGTTGTACTGGCTGATGGCGCCACAGATGATGATGCGCGCGCCGCGCGTGATGCGCGTCAGCACCGCGTCGAGAATGTCGCCGCCCACGTTGTCGAAGTAGATGTCCACGCCTTTGGGGCAATGTTCCTTCAGCCCGGCCTTCACGTCGCCGGCCTTGTAGTCGATGCAGGCATCAAAACCCAGCTCCTTGACCACCCAGTCGCATTTCGCCTTGCCGCCGGCAATGCCGACCACGCGGCAGCCCTTGAGCTTGGCGATCTGGCCGACGGTCTGGCCGACGGCACCGGCCGCCCCCGACACCACCACGGTTTCGCCGGCCTTGGGCTGGCCCACGTCCATCAGGCCGAAGTAGCCGGTCATGCCCGGCATGCCCAGCACGTTGAGCCAGGAGGTCAGGCCCATGCGCGGGTCGATCTTGAACATGCCGCTGCGCTTGATGTGCGCTTCCGGAATCAGGCAGTATTCCTGCACGTCCAGCCCGGCATTGACGTAATCGCCCACGGCAAAAGCCGGGTTGTTGGAGGCAATCACCTTGCCGACGCCGCCGGCGCGCATGACGGCACCGATTTCCACAGGCGGGATATAACTTTTACCTTCGTTCATCCAGCCGCGCATGGCCGGATCGAGCGACAGGCTCAGGGTTTTGACCAGCACGCCGCCCGGGCCGGGTTCGGCCACCGGCTCGGTGGTGAAGCTCCAGTTGTCGCGCGTGGGCAGGCCGACGGGGCGGCTGGCCAGGCGAACCTGGTGGTTGGTCAGGGAAGTGATGGCGCTCATGGGGGTCTCCGGGAAAGTGACTGGCAGGCAAAAGGCAATGGTAGTGGCGACCAGCCCGCGCGTCAGTCGCGCAGGCGATTCGCGCCGTGGGGGCGGGAAACGCTGAACAGGTCTTTGCGGATGCGCGGCGGCCGGATCGGGATGGGATGCAAGGCGGATTTCGCAGCCAATAGCTGCCTATTGGCAAGAAATTCAACGCAGCAGGCCACCCGAGTCAGGCTGATCGCGCGCCGCAGGGGACTTGTTCGGCGTTTCCGATATGCTTTCAGCCATGAAACTCCACAACTATTTCCGCTCTTCGGCTTCCTTTCGCGTACGCATTGCGCTGGAACTGAAAGGCCTGAGCTACGAGTACGTCGCCGTGCACATCGCCAAGGGCGACCACAAAAAAGCGCCGTATGCCGAGCTGTCGGCCGACACCCTGGTCCCCATGCTGGAAATCGATGGCGAAAGGCTGTCGCAATCCATGGCCATCATCGAATACCTGGATGAAAAGCACCCGGCACCCGCGCTGCTGCCGGGCGACGCCCTGGGCCGCGCCAAGGTGCGCGCGCTGGCGCAGTCGATTGCCTGCGAAATCCACCCCATCAACAACCTGCGCGTGCTCAAGTACCTGGTGCGGGAACTCAAGGTGAACGAAGAGGCCAAAAACACCTGGTACCGCCACTGGTGCCGCGAAGGGCTGGAGGCTTTCGAGCGGCAACTGAACCAGTTGCCGCCGTCCACTTACTGCTACGGCGAAACGCCCACCCTGGCCGACTGCTGCCTGGTGCCGCAGATTTTCAATGCCAGGCGTTTTGACGTGAACTTTGACGGCCTGCCGCGGACCATGGCAGCCTTCGACGCCTGCATGGCGCTGCCGGCTTTCCAGAAAGCCCAGCCTTCAGCCTGCCCCGACAACGAGGCTTGAGGAGGCATGTGGCCCCCACGTTCCCCACTTCGTGTGGTTCTCTGCCCCCCAAAGGGGCTAATTTTCCTGGGGGCGGCCCGTCGTAAAATTGCCTTGCAGGCAAGGGTGCTATGGACGAACACTGGCTGATTCCCGACTGGCCCGCCCCGGCGGGCGTACGCGCCCTGTTCACCACGCGCGCCGGCGGCACGTCGTCCGCGCCGCATGACAGCATGAACCTGGGTGACCACGTGGGTGATGTGCCGGAGCGGGTCGCGGTCAACCGCGCCTTGCTGGGCCAGGCCATGGGAGCCACCCCGGTTTTCCTGCAGCAGGTGCATGGCACGGCGGTGCTGAATATTGGCGCCGACAGCGCCCATGGACAGCCGGCCGATGGCGCTCTCACCACGCAGCGCGGGGTTGCATGCACCATCATGGTGGCTGACTGCCTGCCGGTGCTGTTCAGCACAACGGATGGCGCTGTTGTCGCCGCTGCCCACGCCGGCTGGCGCGGGCTGGCGGGAAAGCAGGGCAGGGGCATTCTCGAAGAAACTTGTGAGTCTTTTTTGGCTCTGGCCCTTATGGGACGGGTGCAAGCAGCTATCAATACCATAGCGTGGCTGGGCCCCTGCATCGGGCCGACCGCGTTTGAGGTGGGCGCAGAGGTCAGGTCTGCCTTCGTCGATGGCGATCCGCGGGCGGCAGCCTGCTTCACGGCGCTGGCTTCGGCCAAGTACCTGGCCGATCTCGCTGGCCTGGCACGCCTGCGCCTGCAGGCGCTGGGCATCATGCAGGTTTATGGCAACGACGGCAGCGCGCCATGGTGCACGGTGGGCAATGCCTCACGGTTCTTTTCGCACCGGCGCGACGCCGGTGTCTCCGGCAACGGCTTCCACACCACCGGCCGCATGGCGGCCTGCATCTGGCGCGAGTGATTGCGCTTCGAATGTGCCGGGCGCCGGCGCCGCAGCCTCGGCTGCTTCGCGCGCCCTGATGGCCTTGCGCCTGGCCGGCGCGCGCATCAGGTAAACCACCAGTGCCAGGGGCCCCACGCCGTAGAGTACAAAGGTGATCAGTGCCCCGAGCAAGGTGCCCGTGGAATGGGTGGCTTCGGCAACACTCATCATGAGCACCACGTACATCCAGGCGATGACAATCAAATACATAAAACTTTGCGCCGCGTCACGGGTTGGGAATGGTTTTCCACGATACTAGGCCAGACCTGCTGCGGGTATAAAAGCTCGATACAGACCGAACAACAAGAGCCTGCGGATACCGGGAAGACAAGCATGAATTCTGACGCAAACCTGGCGCAAGCAGCCCAACAGATGCAAGAGACCTTTGCACAGGGTCTCCAGCAGGTCATCGGCGCCATGGCCGGTGCCGGCCTGGGTGCCGCGCCGGGTTTCCCGCCGCTGGCCATGCCGGCGCTACCGGCCCCGCCGCCCCTGCAGCTTGACCCCGCCAAACTGATCGAAATCCAGCAGTCCTACCTGAAGGACATCAGCGCCCTCTGGAACAGTGGCCTGCAAACCGGTGCTGCTTCTGCTGGTGTGCCGTCCGACCGCCGTTTTGCCGACGAAGCCTGGCGCAGCAACCCGGTGGCCCAGTTTGCCGCTTCGGCCTATTTGCTCAATGCCCGCACCCTGATGGGCTTGGCCGACGCGGTAGAGGGCGATGAAAAAGCCAAGGCCCGTGTGCGCTTCGCTGTCGAGCAGGCCCTTGCCGCCACAGCGCCCAGCAACTTCCTGGCGCTCAATGCCGAAGCGCAGAAAAAAGCCATCGAGACCCAGGGCGAAAGCATTGCCCAGGGCCTGACCAATCTGCTGCACGACATGAAGCAGGGCCATGTGTCCATGACGGACGAGAAGGTCTTCGAGGTTGGCAAAAACGTCGCCACCACCGAAGGCGCTGTGGTTTTTGAAAATGAATTCTTCCAACTGCTCGAATACAAGCCGCTGACGGCGAAGGTCTATGAGCGGCCCTTCCTGCTGGTGCCGCCCTGCATCAACAAGTTCTACATCCTCGACCTGCAGCCCGAGAACTCGCTGATCCGCTACGCTGTGGCCCAGGGTCACCGCACCTTTGTGGTCAGCTGGCGCAACCCCGACGAGTCCATGTCCGGCAAAACCTGGGACGACTACATCGAGCAGGCCGCCATCAAGGCCATCGATGTGGTGCAGGAAATAACTGGTGCCAAAACCATCAACGCTCTGGGTTTTTGCGTGGGCGGAACCATTCTTGCCACGGCACTCGCGGTGCTTGCTGCTCGAGGTGAAAAGCCGGTGGCCAGCGCCACCTTTTTGACTTCACTGCTTGATTTCAGCGACACCGGCATCCTGGACATCTTCATCGACGAACAGTCCGTCAAGTTCCGTGAGACACAGATGGGCCAGGGCGGATTGCTCAAGGGCCAGGACCTCGCGTCCACCTTCAGTTTCCTGCGCCCGAACGACCTGGTGTGGAACTACGTGGTCGGCAACTACCTCAAGGGCGAAACACCGCCGCCGTTTGATCTGCTTTACTGGAACAGCGATTCGACCAACCTGCCGGGGCCGTTTTACGCCTGGTACCTGCGCAACACCTACTTCGAGAACAACCTGGCCAAACCCGGCAAGCTCACGGTGTGCGGCCAGAAGGTCGATCTGGGCAAACTGGACATGCCCACCTACATCTACGGTTCACGCGAAGACCATATCGTTCCGGTCGGAGGCGCCTACGCCTCGACGCAGGTGCTGCCGGGCAAGAAGCGTTTTGTCATGGGCGCTTCGGGCCACATCGCCGGTGTCATCAATCCGCCCGCCAAGAAAAAGCGCAGCTACTGGACCCGTGACAAGCTGCCCCAGGGCAAATTTCCGGCAACACAGGCCGAATGGCTCCAGGGCGCGACAGAACACCCCGGCAGCTGGTGGACCGACTGGTCGGACTGGCTCCAAGGCCACGCCGGCAAGCAGATTGCTGCCCCCAAAACGTATGGCAGCCGCAAGTACAAGGCCATCGAGCCTGCACCTGGCCGCTACGTCAAGGCCAGGGCCTGAATGGAAAACGTTGTCATCCCGGGCTTGACCCGGGATCCATGCCGCGGATGAGGCAGCGCGCCGACATGGATTGCGGGTCAAGCCCGCAATGACAGACAGCTGAGGTTTTACTGGAGAGAAACTTATGGAAGACATCGTCATTGTTTCAGCCGCACGCACCGCCGTCGGCAAGTTCGGCGGAAGCCTCGCCAAAATCCCCGCGACCGAACTGGGCGCGGCTGTCATCAAGGCCGTGGCCGAGCGCGCAGGCCTGGCTTCGGACATGGTGGGTGAAGTCATCATGGGCCAGGTGCTGGCGGCTGGCGTGGGCCAGAACCCTGCGCGCCAGAGCGTGGTGAAAGCGGGTTTCCCGCACGCGATTCCCGGCCTGACCATCAACGCCGTCTGCGGCTCGGGCCTTAAGGCTGTG
>CAZIYA010000012.1:0-25243 GCA_964543355.1 uncultured Polaromonas sp. | reverse complement strand
CCTCAGCTGGCAGCAGCGGGTGCGGCAGGTGGTGAGTGGGAAGAATTTTGAGGCGGTGGCAAGACGCCGGCACCGTCGCATGGTGCTCAAGTCCTCAAGTTTTCCTTGAGGCTGCCGTTAAACATGAAGGGGCCGTCACAAAGAACGCCCTGTGCAGCTTGTTGCTCTAGAGGAACCAGGTTTTTATGTCAAACAACATGTTTTATACCGGGCTGAGCGGCCTGAATGCTGCGCAGGCGGCCCTGGTGACCACCGGCCACAACACGGCCAACGTCAACACGCCCGGGTACAGCCGCCAGTCGGCACAGGTGGCCTCTGCCGGCGGCTCTTACAGTGCCGGGGTCGGCTTCTTCGGCAATGGTGCGAAGGTAGTGGATATCTCGCGCAGTTACGACCAGTACCTGGCTTCGCAACTCAACCAGGCCCAGTCGGCGAACCAGGCCCTGAACACCTATTACACGCAGATCAGCCAGATCGACAATTTGCTGGCCAACCAGAAGGCCGGGCTGGCGCCGCAGCTCCAGACCCTGTTCACCCATGTGCAGGCGCTCGCGAACACGCCGGCAGATCCGTCGGCCCGGCAGCAGTTGATCAGCTCCAGCCAGGCGCTGGCCAACCAGTTCAGGACCATGGACAGCTACCTGAGCAGCCTGAATGCCAGTGTCAACGACCAGGTGGCCGGACACGTCGAGCAGATCAACGCCTATGCCGAGCAGATTGCCAGCCTCAACACGCAGGTGGCCAGGCTCAGCAATGGCACAGGTGGCCAGGCCCCCAACGACCTGCTGGACCAGCGCGACCAGCTGGTCAATGAACTGGGCAAGCTGGTGGGCACCAAGCTCGTGGTACAGGATGGCCAGTACAACGTTTTTATCGGCAATGGGCAGACGCTGGTGCTGGGCGACAGGGCGACGCGGCTGGCCGCGGTCAGCTCTGCCAGCGATCCGGGCCGCACCGCGCTGGCCATGGTCAATGCCTCCGGCAATACCGTGGAGCTGCAGGAAGACGTGATGTCCGGCGGTTCACTGGGCGGCTTGCTGCAGTTTCGCAATGAAACGCTGGCGACGACCCAGAACTCGCTGGGGCGCATGGCCATTGCCCTGTCGGACGCCTTCAATGCCCAGCAGAGGCTGGGCGTCGATCTCAATGGTGCGCTGGGCGAGGACTTTTTCTCGCAGGCTGTTCCCGGTGTGATGTCGAACGCCAGAAACACCGGCAGCCTGAACCTGACGGCGTCGTTTTCCGACATTGGCCAGCTGACCACCAGCGATTACCGGCTGGACGTCAAGGCCGACCTGTCATTCTCGGTGACCCGGCTGTCGGACAACAAGGTCTTCAGTGCCGCGGATCTTGCGGCGTCCGTGCCTCCCAATACCTTCGACGGTGTCACGCTCGCGTTTGCAGGGGCTGCCGGCGCCGGCGACTCCTTCCTGATCCAGCCCACCCGCACCGGTGCGCGTGACCTTGCCGTGACCCTGACCGACCCCGCCAAGGTGGCGGCAGCTTCACCCATCATCACGGGCAACACCGCGGGCAACCAGGGCAGCGGGGCCATCAGCGCGGGTACGGTGGATGCGGCTTATCCGGCAACGCCCCTGGGCGCCACGGTGACCCTGACCTACAACAGTGTCGCCAATGAACTCTCGGGCTTCCCGGACGGCAGCACGGTGATCTACACCGCCGGCGCATCCATGAGCTTCGATGGCATCACGGTGAGCATCAGCGGTGCGCCTTCGAATGGCGACATCTTCACCATCGGAAAAAACACCGGGGGTGTTTCCGACGGCAGCAATGCCTTGCTGCTCGGTGCGCTGCAGAACAGGAAAACCATGGGCAACGGGACGGCGACCTTCAACGACGCTTACGGGCAACTGGTCAGCGCGGTGGGCAACAAGGCCCGGCAGGTCCAGATTGCCCATACCGCCCAGACCAGCCTGACCACGCAGATCCGCGCTGTCCAGCAATCGGTGTCCGGTGTCAACCAGGACGAGGAAACCGCCAACCTGCTGATGTTCCAGCAGATGTACCAGGCCAATGCCAAAGTGATCCAGACCGCATCCACCATGTTCGATGCCGTACTCGGCATCCGCTGACAGTCACCATTCAATTCCGGAGTCCATGATGCGCATCAGCACCCAGACCTTTTACGAGCAAAGCCAGGCCGCCATGGGCTCGCAGCAAAGCAGCCTGCTGCGTGTGCAGCAACAACTTGGCGCCATGAGCAAGATCCTGACGCCGTCGGACGATCCACTGGGGGCAACCCGCGCGCTGGCCGTGTCCCAGTCGATCGCTGTGGGCGCGCAGTACGCGGCCACGCGAAGCCAGGCCACGCAGACACTGTCCATGGAAGAAAACGCCCTGCAAAGCGTGACCACGGTCCTGCAGAACATCAAGGCCTCGCTGGTGCAGGCAGGCAATGGCACCATGACCGATGCCGACCGCGCCTCCATCGCCACCACCCTGCAGAGCAACCTGGACCAGTTGCAGGGCCTGGCCAATACCGATGACGGAAACGGCCAGTTCCTGTTTGCCGGGTTCAAGAGCGGCAGTGCGCCGTTTGTGCGGCAGGCCGATGGCAGCATCCAGTATGCCGGTGACCAGGGAAAACGCCTCATGCAGGTCGATGTTTCGCGCCAGATGGCCGGAACGGACGATGGCCGCAGCATTTTCCAGACGGTCCAGGGCGGCGCAGGCTACATCACCGCCTCTCCCGCGGGTAATACCGGCAGCGGGGTGTTCAGCGCGACCTCGGTGGTCGACGTGACAGACCCGAACTACGGAAAAGATTTCGTGATCAGTTTCCCCACCCCGACGACCTACCAGGTGGACACGAACACAGCGCCACCCGTCACCCTGGCGGCCGCTGCCTACACCTCGGGCAGCGCCATCAGTTTTGGCGGCCTGCAAATCACCCTCACCGGTACGCCGGCAGCCGGCGACACCTTCAGTGTGGCCACGGCAAAAAATGCGGGAACAGATGTTTTTGCGGCGATTGGCGATGTGATCAAGGCGCTCAATACCAAGATCGACGCTGCGGGACCGGAGGGCAAGGCCAAGGTCCTCAACGCCCTGAGCACGGCCAACCGGAAAATCACCAACGCGCACGACAATGTCCTGACCGTGCGTTCGTCGATCGGCTCGCGCCTCAATGAGCTGGAGGCACTGAAAGTCACCGGCGACAGCCGGACGCTCACGGACAAAAGTTACCTGTCCGACCTGCAGGACCTGGATTACGCCACTGCGATTGCGGAGTTCTACCAGCGTCAGACGGCGCTGCAGGCGAGCCAGCAGACCTTTGTCCGCATCCAGCAGATTTCCCTGTTCAACTACCTGTAGGGCGCGCCTGGTCCATGTGGTTGGGTAAAAAACGCTACTGATTTGATAGCTGCTTGCGCCCGCTCTATAAGGGCTAAGACCTTAAACCGCTTAGAAACTCGAGGATGGCGGCAAAGCCGGCCGCAAAACGCGGCTCCATGAAGGGGGCGATGTACTGCATCAACATCTGCAGCATGCCCATGCCCGCCAGCAGCGTGATGGGAAAACCCACGGCAAAAATGCTGAACTGCGGGGAAACGCGGTTCAGGATGCCCATGGCCAAGTTGAGGGTCAGCAGGGCGGCGATGAGCGGCAGAGCCAGCATGAGCCCGCCCGAGATGACCTGGCCACCGGCCGACACCAGCAGGAACCAGCCGCCTGCCGCCAGCGGTGCGTCGCTGATCGGCAAGGTGCGGAAACTTTCGGCCAGCGTCATGATCAGCACCAGGTGACCGTCGATGGCCAGGAAAATCAGGACGGCCATCACGTTCAGCAGGCGCGCCAGGACCATGGTGCTGCCGCCGCTGGTGGGGTCGAAAAAAGAAGCGAAAGACAGGCCCATCTGCAGGCCGGCGTATTCGCCTGCGGCCTGGACAATCGCAAAGACCATGCGCATCGAGAACCCGATGGCCGCACCGATGAGTATTTGCTGCACCAGGATCCAGAAACCGGCGGCAGACACCAGGGGAATCGCCGGCAAGGGGCCGAGGGTGGGGGCGATGGCGATCGCCAGCAGGACGGCCAGGCCGACCTTGGCCGAGCGCGGCACGGCGCTCTCACTGAAAACAGGGGCCGTGCTGATGAGCGCCAGCATGCGGACAAACGGCCAGAGAAAAGCCACCATCCAGACGCCCAGTTGCTCCGAGGTGACGGAGAAGACCGGCGGCATCAGCCCACCAGTTGCGGAATCGAGGAGAACAGGGTGCGCATGTAGTCCAGCACCAGGCCGAGCATCCAGGGCCCGGCAATCACCAGGGTGGCGAACACGGCCAGCAACTTGGGAATGAAGGACAGTGTCATCTCGTTGATCTGCGTGGCCGCCTGGAACAGGCTGATCAGCAGGCCGGTGACCAGCGCCACCAGCAGCAGCGGCGCGCCCAGCAGCATGGAAAGTTTCATGGCTTCATAACCCATGGCCATGACTGACTCGGGTGTCATCTCTGCCGCTCCTTTCCGTTGTCTGGCTGCATGGTTGGGCTCACGTGTAAAAGCTCTGCGCAAGTGCGCCTATCAGCAGTTGCCAGCCGTCCACCAGGACAAAAAGCATGAGCTTGAAAGGCAGCGAAATGGTCGCCGGCGGCACCATCATCATGCCCATGGACATCAGCACGCTGGCCACCACCAGGTCGATGATCAGGAAAGGAATGAAGATGGTGAAGCCGATCTGGAAGGCGGTTTTCAGTTCGCTGATGACAAAGGCCGGCAGCAGGATACGCAGCGGCACCTGTTCCGGCCCCTCCATTTTTTCAATGTTGGCCAGCCTGGCAAACAGCGCCAGGTCGGCCTCGCGGGTCTGCTTGAGCATGAACTGCTTGAAGGGCTGAATTCCGCGTTCCATCGCCTGCTCGGCGCTGATTTTGTTTTCCGAGAACGGTTTATAGGCTTCGCTGTGCACCTTGTCGAACACCGGTGACATGACAAAAAACGTGAGAAAAAGGGACAGGCCCACGAGGATCTGGTTGGGCGGCGAGGACTGGGTGCCGATGGCCGTGCGCAGCAGGCCGAGGACGATCAGGATGCGGGTGAAGCTGGTCATGGACAGCAGCAGCGCCGGCAGGAAGGACAGCGAGGTCAGCAGCACCAGCGTCTGCACGCTCAGCGACCAGGTCTGGCTGCCGCCCGGGCCGCGCGTGCTGACGATGCCCGGCAGGCTCTGGGCGAAGGCTGTGGCAGGCCATGCCGCCAGGGCCAGCAGGCACAGCGTGAAGAGCGCGAGCGGCAGCGGGAAGGCCGTGCGGCGGCGCAGGCGATGAATGGTCCGGCGCATCAGTCCCGCTTTTTCAGGTGATTGAATTTGCCGAGGGATTCCAGCAGTTTCTGGGAGAAGGCGGCAGCGGGTGTCATGCCGCTCACCGCTGATGCGGCCTGAACCTCCGGCAGGTGTTCGGCGGGCATGGTGTGCAGCGCACGAACCTGGCCAGCCGCGACGCCAAGCACCAGCCATGAGCCGCCGATTTCCACCACCACCACGCGTTCGCGCTGGCCGACCATGGTGCTTGACACCACTTTGAGCAGGCGTCCGCTGCCGGACTGGCGCAGGCCAAGCCGGCGGGCTGCCCAGCCACACAGGAAGATCAACGCTAGTACGGTGGCCAGGCCAAAAGCCGCCTGCAGGAAACCGCCCATGCCGAAAGAGCGGACGGGTTCCGATGCGGCGGTGGGTACGGTGGGGAGCGCGGCGCCGGCCGCCAGACTGATGCTGGCCAGCAGCGCGGCGGCCAGCCTGGGAAGCTGCCGCCAGGTCATCGGTTCAACTTCTGGATACGTTCGGACGGCGTGATGATGTCCGTCAGGCGGATGCCGTATTTTTCGTTCACCACCACCACCTCGCCCTGCGCAATCAGGTAACCGTTGATGAAGACGTCCATGGGACCGCCCGCCAGGCCGTCGAGTTCGACAACTGAGCCTTGCGACAGCTGCAGGAGGTTTTTCAGCGTGATGCGGGTGCGGCCCAGTTCGGCCGTCAGCTGCACGGGAACATCCAGGATCCTGTCGATGTCGCCCTGGGCAATACCTGCCCGGGCGTCACCCTGCAGCGGCTGGAAAACCCGCTCGCCAGCCTGTTCGGGTGCTGTCGCGGGAGGGGCGGCGGGGGCGGTGGCCTGCGCCTGTTCGGCCAGCGCGCTGCCCCAATCGTCAGCCATGTCTGCCGCCGGATCGTCCTTGCTGTCTTCACTCATGGTCGCGTTCCTTGCCTGAATCTCTGTCTTGGTGATTGATCATCTTCTGTACCCGCAGGGCATAGTGGTTGTTGGACGTACCGTAGCCGCATTCCATGACGGGCACGCCGTTGACTTCGGCCAGAATCGTCTCGGGAATTTCGACCGGCAACACATCCCCAACCTGGAGCTTGAGCAGCTGGCCGATGGTGGATTGAAAGCTCAGAAAACGGGCCTTGAGTTCCACGTCTGCGCTCTGGATCTGCTGCGACAGCTGCTTGACCCAGCGTTTGTCCACTTCGACTTCGCCCTGCAGCGGATTGGACAGCAGGTCCCGGATCGGCTCGATCATGGAATAGGGGATGCAGACGTTCAGGGCTCCGCCAATCGGGCCGAATTCGATATGGAAGGTCGTGTTGATGATCACCTCGTTGGGGGACACGATATTGGCCAGCCGGGCATGCATCTCTGCGCGTACGTATTCGAAATCGAGCGGGTAAACCGGCCGCCAGGCCTGGCCGTAGCTGTCCAGCGTGAGGTTCAGCAGCCGTTTGATGATGCGCTGTTCGGTCTGCGTGAAATCCCGGCCTTCGACGCGGACGTGGTAGCGGCCATCGCTGCCGAAGAGGTTGTCCACCACCAGAAACACCAGTTTGGGGTCGAACACGAACAATGCCGTGCCGCGCAGGGGCTTCATCTGCATCAAATTGATGTTGGCCGGTACCGGCAGGTGGCGGATGAATTCGCCGTACTTCTGGATCTGTACCGCCCCGACCGAGATGTCTGCGCTGCGGCGCATGAAGGTCAGCAGCGAACTTCGCAGGTGCCGCGCAAAACGCTCGTTGATGACTTCCAGCGTGTGCATGCGGCTGCGCACGACATGTTCGTCCGTGCCGAGGTTGTAAACCGGCAGTCCCCCGGGTACCGGCGGCGGTGCGCTGACGACATCGGTGTCGCCGGTGACGCCCTGCAGCAGCGCATCTACCTCGTCCTGGGAAAGTTGCTGTTCATAGGCCATTGACGAATCTCATTGGGCAGGCTTACTGCAGCATGAAAGTGGTGAACATCGCGCTGGATATCGCGGCGGAAGGCAGGTTGGCTGCAAAAGGCCGGTTCAGGACGGTCAGGATTTCAGTGGCCAGCAGGTTTTTTTCCTCCGCCGTGACCAGTGAGTCGGACGCCCGGTTGGACAGCGTCGTGAGAACCCGGCTGCGCACTTCGGGCATGTATTGCACCAGCTGGTTCTGGGACTTGATGTCCCTGACTTTCAGGGTCACGGCGACATGCAGAAAACGGTTGCGGCCGTTAGGCTGGAGGTTGACCGTGAAGGGTTCAAGCGCCACGAAAATGGGGTCCTGCGGCGGTTTGACCGCAGCTTTCGCTGTGGCGTCCTGGCTGCCGCGCAGGTAGTAATAGGCCGCTCCCGCTGCGCCCGCGGTGACGACCAGCGCCATCAGGATGAGGAGCACGAGGCGGAGCTTTCTGCTCGGGGCGGGAGGAGGTGGCACCGGAACCGTTGTTGTAGCCATGGCTTTGCTGCGTAAGTGAGACGATTGATTGTTGGTCAGAAGGTCCGGAAAGCATCGCTGGATAAGCAGGTGGAAAACGCTTTACCTCCGGCGTTTGCGGCTGGCAATGCTCTCTGGCGGAAAGGCCGGCTCAGGCGTAGGTATCAACCGTGATGCCATGGCCTGATCTGCGCGGCTCGATGACCGGCCGCTCCGCGATGGTTGAGGGGGCGCTGATGTCGGCACGTGCGTAACTGCGCTGGCCGGACTGCTGTCCGCCTTGACCCTGGTTCACATCGGCTTGCGGCCGGCTTTCGGCGCCGACAGAGGTGTCACCCAGGCTGATCCCGCTGTCGGCCAGTGCGGCACGCAACTGCGGCAATGCGGCTTCCACCGCCGCACGGACCGACGAGTGAGCAGATACAAACATGGCCTGCACCTGATGATCATTCATGCTCAAGGTGACCTTCAGGGGCCCCAGTCCCGGCGGGTTGAGCTGGAGTTCTGCGACTTCATGACCGGCCTGGCCCATCTGGACCAGTTGGTGGCCGAGTGCCTTGCCCCACTCGCTGCTGCCTACTTCCTGCGGCAGGGCAGGCGTGATCACCCCCTGCGGGGGGCTGGAGCCTGCAAGGTTCGCGGACCCCTGCAGGGCGGGACCCATCGTGGGCGGTGCTGCGACCGCACTGGTGTCGAGGCCGGAAACCGGGGCGGACGTACCGGCAACTGTTGCCGGACTCAGGGTCTCAATGCCGGGCAGCTGCGCACCGGGCGCCTGGCTGGCTGCGTTGGATGCCGGTGCCGACCCGGTGGCTGCGGTTTCGCGTTCGCTTTCGGACGCCTCACCCGTCCCGGTGGCCAGGCTGTCAGCAGTCTGCGAGGAGGGGCGCCCGGGAAAGGCGGTGTCCTGCGGGGCTTCCGGGGCCGCGGTTTTTGTGCCGGGAGGCGCTGCAACCGCCAGGACGTCCAGGCGATCGGCATCGGACCGGGTATTCAGGGAGGTACTCTGGCCGCGTTCCTTCGGGTTCGCGGCGGCCAGTGCCAGTGCGGGTGCTACCGACGCCTCCACGTCGGTGCCTGCATCGGCCTGGACCGCAGAACCGTCAGTGGGCAGGGGAACACCGGCCTGTACCAGGGCCCGCGGATCTGCGTCGACTTGCTGGCGCGGATCGCCCCGTGTCGCCGCCATGGCGCCGCCGGGAAGCGCCAGCGGTGGCAGTCTGCCTTCGGTTGGGATAAAGCCCGCACCCAGGAGATTGACCAGCTCGGCCGACTCTTCCGCGTCGGTTTCCGGGCCGCCGTCCGGGCCTCGTGCCGGCGAGCCGGCTGAAGCTTTTTCGGCGGGTTTTGTGGCTGTCTCACCGGCGGGCCTGGCAGCGCGCGCGAGGACTTCTCCAAAACTGCCCGGGCTGTTTTTCTCCGGATCACCGTTGCGTGCCGCGGTACTGGCCGGTGGCTGGACACCCGAAACAGGTGCGCTGAGGGATGGAAGGTTCAAGGACATGGGTTAGTCCGCCAGGGTGGCAGAACGCAGGTAGAACTGCCGGGCTGAACGTTCATCGCTGTCCCGCTGGTCCCGCTTGTTCATCGCCAGCAGGTCCTGCTGACGAACGCGGTCGGCCAGGGTGTCGAAGGAGCTGAGACGGCGTTTGCTCAATTGCCAGTCGGTTCGCCCGTGTGCCAGGCGGGTATCGGCCTGCAGTGCCAGCATGCGTTGCTGTTCGATGGCTTTGTCGAGTGTGCCGATGAAGTTCTGGAAGTTGCGCAGGTGGGCAGAGGGCAGGCCGTCGCGCATTTGCAGGTTCATCTGGTCGATGTATTCCTGGCGGTATTGCAGCAGCATGTCCAGTTTTTCGGCGGCGCTGGTATGGGCGTTCTGCAACTGGCCGAGCCGGCGGGTGGCTTCGTCGGTTTTGCTTTGCGCCAGTTCAATCAGGGTTGCCAGCGGCAGTTTGTGGGGCATGTGTGTTCTCCGGTAGGTGGATGGGGCGGTCAGCCGGCCTGGAACAGGCCATGCAGTTGGCTCACGGATGCGGCGTAATCGGTGCGTTCATGCATGGTTTGCTGCAGGAAGGCTTCGATCCGGGGGTAAAGCTCAATGGCCCGGTCCAATTGCGCGTCATGGCCGGGAGCGTAGGCGCCGACGCTGATGAGATCGCGATTGCGCTGGTAGCGCGACAGCATCTGCTTGGCGCTCCGCACGGCTTCAAACTGGGCCGGCTCTATCAGTGCCGTCATCGCGCGGCTGATGGAGGCTTCGATGTCGATGGCCGGGTAGTGGCCGGATTCGGCCAGGCTGCGCGAGAGCACGACGTGACCGTCGAGGATGGCGCGTGCCGCGTCGGCGATGGGGTCCTGCTGGTCGTCGCCTTCCGTCAGTACCGTGTAGAAGGCGGTGATGGAACCCCCCTGGCCGGCAGCGTCGCGGGCGCCATTGCCGGCGCGCTCCACCAGTGCCGGCAGTTTGGCAAAGACCGATGGCGGGTAGCCTTTGGTGGCGGGGGGTTCGCCCACAGCCAGCGCGATTTCGCGCTGGGCCATGGCATAGCGGGTCAGCGAGTCCATGATCAGCAGGACATTTTTTCCCTGGTCACGGAAATGCTCAGCCAGGCAGGTGGCATAGGCAGCGCCCTGCAGCCGCAGGAGGGGCGAGGTGTCGGCAGGCGCCGCCACCAGAACTGCGCGGGCCATGCCTTCTTCGCCCAGCGTGTTCTCGATGAAGTCCTTGACCTCCCGGCCGCGTTCGCCGATCAGCCCGACCACGATCACGTCGGCGCTGGTATAGCGGGCCATCATTCCAAGCAGGACACTTTTACCGACACCGGATCCGGCAAAAAGCCCCATGCGCTGGCCGCGCCCTACCGTCAACATGGCGTTGATGGCGCGCACGCCGACGTCGAGCACCTGGTCAATGGGGGCGCGCATCAAAGGATTGATGGGTTCCGCGGTCAGCGGTACTTCCCGGGAAAATGTGAGCGGTCCCAGGCCGTCCAGCGGCCGGCCTGCGGCATCAACCACACGGCCCAGCATGCCGTCGCCTACCGGCAGCCGTTTGGTCCTGGCCCCGGTGCTGCCTTGACCCGCGGGTGAGTCCAGCGCATAAACACGTGCGCCTGGCAGCAAGCCGTCAACGGCACTCAATGGCATCAGGAGGATGCGCTCGCCGGCGAAACCGACCACTTCTGCTTCGGCTGTTTTCTGGGGGTAGCCCGGGGGCAGCTCGATCAGGCAGTCACTGCCCACCGGCAGGCGCAGCCCGACCGCTTCCAGCACCAGCCCCACAGCACGCGTCAGCCGGCCGTAGGTGCGTACCGGGTCGATTTTGGCGACAGCCGTGCGAGCCTCGTCCAGTGCTGTTTTCCAGGCCTGCAGGTGCGGGTTTCCCGCGGCAGTTTCGGGGAATTCAGTCATGGGCTGTGTTCCGTGCAAGCGCTGTGGCAACCCGCTCCCAGCGGGTTTCAAGGCTTGCGTCGCGTTCGCCGCTGCTCGCCATGACGCGGCAGCCGCCGCGCAGGAGGCCGGCATCGGGGCGTATGCGCCAGCCGATGGCCATCAATTCCTCCGCCAGATGTTCACCGACCAGTTGTGCGTCGTCCGGATGCAGGAAGAGCTGGGGCGAGCCGACCAGCGCCGGCTCGGCCTGGAGCAGTTCATGCACCACGGCCAGCATGGCTTGCGGATCCGTCGTCAGGGCCCGGCCCAGCACCTGGCGGGCCAGGTCCATCGCCAGCGCGAGCAGGTCGTCGGCGACACCACCTTCGGCAACGCGCAGGGCGGGTGGCAATGACAGGGTGAGCGCGCGCAATTGCCTGGCCTGTTCATGAACAGCCGTCATGGCAGCTGCGTGTCCTTCGGCCTGTCCCTGCGCGTAACCCTGTTCATAACCGGCTTTTTCCCCGGCCATCTGCGCCTCCAGCCGAAGGCGGTCCAGCTCGGCTTCATCGACTTGCGGGGCCGCTGGTGGCGGCTCCGGCACCGGGTCGGGGATGGCTTGCACCTGAAGCGGCGGGGCCGGCGGCTCGTGCACGAAGGAAGTCATTTCCCAGCGCTTCCAGGCGGCGATCCGGTCCTTGGGGTCCATGACCCGCTGCCCGGAACGCGGCCCTGCCGGAAGCCGGTCGGCATCGGGCGAGCGTGACAGGGGCGCCGGGTTATACATAGGAGTCATCGCCCTGGCCGCCCAGCACAATCTCGCCGGCATCCGCAAGGCGGCGCACGACGGCCAGGATGGCTTTTTGCTCGGTTTCGACCTGGGATACGCGCACGGGGCCCCGCATTTCCATGTCTTCGCGCAGTGTTTCCGCGGCGCGCTGCGACATGTTTTTCAGGAACTTTTCGAGCAGTTCCTTCGGTGCACCCTTCAGTGCAATGATCAGCGATTCGGATTCGATTTCCTTGAGCAGCAACTGGACACTGCGGTCCTCGAGCCCGAGCAGGTTTTCGAACAGGAACATCTCGTCGATCATTTTCTGCGCCAGCAATTCGTCGTGCTCGCGAACATGCTTGATCACGCCTTCTTCCTGGGCGCTGCCCATCATGTTGACGATTTCCGCAGCCACCCGTATGCCGCCAAGCCTGCTGCGTTTGCCGCCTTCGCCCGACAGCATGTCGTTGAGCACTTCGGTCAGTTCCTTGAGGGCGGCCGGCTGTACGCCACCGAAGGTTGCCACCCGCATCACCGCGTCGTGGCGGACTCGTTCGGGAAGCTGCTCCAGCACGTCGGCTGCCTTGTGGCGGTCCAGGTGGACCAGCAGGGTGGCGATGATCTGCGGGTGCTCGTCCCGGATGAGTTCGACGACTTCGGTGGCCTCCAGCTGGTTCAGGCGCCCGATGCCGCTGGCCGAGTCGCTGGACTCCAGGATGCTTTCGAGCAGGTTCGCGGCCCGGTCGTTACCCAGTGCCTTGTTCAGCACGGTGCGCAGATAGCTGCCCGAATCCAGGTGGAGGGCCGAGTACTGCTCGGTCTCGATGTGAAACTCTTCCAGCACCTGGCTGACTTCATCGCGTTTGACCTGTGACAGGCCGGCCATGGCTTCACCCATGGCCTCGACCTGGGCCTGCGACAGGTGCTGAAGCACGCTGCCGGCGCCTTCCTCGCCAAGCGACATCAACAGGATGGCGCTTTTTCTCGTGCCTTCATCCATCTTTTTTCTCCATCCAGTGCCTGATCAGCATGGCAACCATCCGCGGATCCCTGAGGGCGGCTTCCCGCGCATACTGGATGTTGTCCAGGTGGCGCTGGGTTTGCCGGTCCTGCGCCTGCATCTCGGGGTCGGCGTTGTCGGCGGCGGTGCTTTCGGCCGTTGCGCTTCCCGCCGGTGTGCGTTCCGGCTGCAGGTAGTTGCGCAGCAGGGGCCGCAGCACGGCAAACCACAGGTACAGGGCCAGCATTCCCAGCAGCAGGTACTTGCCCGCCGTCTTGGCCATCTCGATGTTGTCGGGGTCGCGCCATACCGGCAGTTCGGGTGTGTCTTTGGTTTCGCTGGCGAAGGGGCTGTTGACCACGTTGAGCGTGTCGCCGCGCTCGCGGCTGTAGCCCATTGCTTCCTTGACCAGGTTCTGTATCTGTTCCAGCTCGGTGGCCGACAGCGCCTGTACGGTCTGCTTGCCCTGGCTCTTGCTGCCGCGGTAGTTGACCACCACCGCCACCGACAGGCGCTTGATGCCGCCTGCTCCCTGTTGTACATGGCGGATGGACCGGTCCAGCTCGTAGTTGGTGGTCACGTCTTTTCGTCCGTTGCCGGGGGGGGCGCTGCGGGGGGCGCTTGCGACGCTGCTCATTTCCGTGCTCATCCTGAGCTGGCCCGGAGCCTGCGGCTCGGGCTTTTTCTGCCCGGGAACGTCGGCGACGATGGGCGCGACGGGGTTGGCGGGGGGCTGGTTGGTGAGCGCGCCCGGAACGCCGCCGGGCAGGAGGGCGCCTTGCTGGCTCGACTCGCTCGATTGCTGGCTCCGGATGGCCGCGCTGCCCGCGTCCTGGTTCGGGCGGTATTTTTCGTCGGTGTTCTCGACGGTGGAGAAATCGATCTCCGCTGCCACTTGTGCATGGACATTCGCGATGCCGACGATGGGCTGCAAAATGGCTTCAATGCGGCGGATGTAGGTCTGCTCGATCTCCTGCGTGTATTTCAGCTGGCTGACGTCCAGGCCGCGGGTACCGGCGTTGGCCGCAGACAGCAGGTTGCCGGCCTGGTCCACCACGGTGATGCTCTTGGCCGACAGCTCGGGCACGCTGCTGGAAATCAGGTGAACGATGGCGCTGACCTGGCCTTCGTCGATGCTGCGTCCGCGATGCAGGGTCAGGACCACCGAGGCGCTGGGTTTTTTCTGGTCGCGCACAAACAGCGAGGGTTTGGGCAGCGCGAGGTGAACACGTGCCGACTCCACGGCCGAGATGGAATTGATGGACCGGGCCAGCTCGCCTTCCAGGGCGCGCTGGTAGTTGACCTGCTCGGCAAACTGGCTGGTCCCGAATTTCTGGTTGTCCATCAGCTCAAAGCCGACCGTGCCGCCTTTGGGCAGACCCTGGGAAGCCAGCCGCAGCCGCGCCTCCGGCACTTTGTTGGCGGCCACCAGCAAGGCTGCGCCACCGTCAGTGAACTTGTAGGGAATGTTCATCTGCTGCAGCGAAGCGATGATGGCGCCGCCGTCGCGGTCCGACAGGTTGCTGTAGAGCACGCCGTAATCGGGCGCCCGGTTCCAGAGCCACAGGGCAGCAATGACCGCCACGGCGGCGGAAACGCCGATCGCCATCGGCAGGCGCGGATTGGCGCGCAGCTGGTCAAGCAGTGGCCAGGCTTTGGGCATGGTCGGGGCTGCGCCGGCCGCGGCGGTGGTGGCTGAACTCATGCGTTCACCCGGCTACCACCGCGGCACGCCGGTGGTTCGAAGGCACGCGGGGCTGGTAGTGGGCTGAAAGAACTGAATCGACTGATGACATACGACAGTATTGAAAAGGAGAGATTGGCCTGTCACGTGCGACCAGGGTTTCCCGGTCTCGTGAGCAATTGTCAGAGCGCCGCCAGGCGTTTGATCGGCCGAATAGCCGGGGGTTTTGCCATCTTTTGACGCGATGCGCAGACCGACCGGCTGCTACGCTTGGAGCCCTCAATGAAGCAACGGGCACGTGTATTGCCCAGGAAAAACACCATGTCCATATCGTCGATTGAATCAGTGCTGCAGCAGATGCGGGCCATCAACCAGGCCACCCAGGCGGGAGAGCGCGGCGGTGCCCCGTCAGGCAGCGGGGCTGTCGGCGGCGGCTTTGCGGGCGAGTTGAAGAAGTCGCTCGATCGCATCAGCGACTCGCAGCAGCAGGCCTATGGCCAGGCCGAGGCTTTCGAGCTTGGCAAGCCGGGCGTGGCGCTGAACGATGTGATGGTGGACATGCAGAAGGCCAATATCGGCTTCCAGATGGGCCTGCAGGTGCGCAACCGGGTGGTGGCGGCTTACCAGGAAATCATGAACATGCCCGCCTGAGGACGGCGGGTTTGCTGCGGCGCATGGGCAAACTTCAAAAAAGGAAAGTTTTTTTTGCCCGGAACCCTAAAGGTTTTTCAACCGCCGGCCGATAACCTGAATAACGGTGGCTTGCACAGTGTCCAGGCAAGCAAGGCCAGCGTGACGGCAAGAAGCCGGAGTACACCAACTTTGAAATTCAGGAGTTCCTCATGGGCCAAGTCATCAACACCAATTCGCTTTCCCTGCTCACGCAGAACAACCTCAACAAGTCGCAAGGCGCACTGAACAGCGCGATCGAGCGTCTGTCGTCCGGCATGCGCATCAACAGCGCCAAGGACGATGCAGCCGGTCAGGCCATCGCCAACCGTTTCACCGCCAACATCAAGGGCCTGACCCAGGCTCAGCGCAATGCCAATGACGGCATCTCGCTGGCACAGACGACAGAGGGCGCCCTGTCCGAAGTCAACAACAACCTGCAGCGCATCCGCGAACTGGCAGTGCAATCGGCCAACGGCAGCAACTCCGCCGCCGACAAGGCCTCCATCCAGGCTGAAATTACCCAGCGCCTGTCCGAAATCAACCGCACCTCGTCGCAGACCGACTTCAACGGCGTGAAAGTGCTGGCCGCTGACCAGAGCCTGTCCATCCAGGTCGGTGCGAACGACGGCGAAAGCATCTCGATTGCACTGAAGCAGATCGACTCGGGCAAGCTGGGTCTGACGGGCTTCAGCGTGTCGGGTCTGTCCGATCCCATCACCCAGTTCTCGACCACCACAGGCGGCGTTACCACAACGGCTGTGGTTGACTTTGCCGCTGTGGCCAACGGCCCGGAAGCTGCTGTTGCGGACCTGACGCTGCGTGGTTACGGCACCTACACGGCCGCGACCGACACGTATGCCAACTACGCGCTGCAGGACAAGGCGGGCAATCTGTACAAAATCGCAGCCGGTGATATCGATACTGCAACGGGCGCCGTGACGCATGACTTCACCGACGCAGCAGGTCTCGCTACGGCGAAAGCAGCTTACGAAACCGACGCTGCAGCCGGCCTGACCGCCACTGCCAACCCGCTCGCCGCCATTGATGCTGCGTTGAAGACGGTTGACGACCTGCGCGGAACGCTGGGTGCGGTGCAGAACCGTTTTGATTCGGTGATCTCCAACCTGGGAACCACCATCAACAACCTGACTTCTTCACGCTCACGCATTGAAGATGCCGACTACGCGACTGAAGTGTCCAACATGAGCCGCGCACAGATCCTGCAGCAAGCCGGTACTTCCGTGCTGGCCCAGGCCAACCAGACCACACAAGGCGTCTTGTCCCTGCTGCGTTAACCGGGTGAAGGGGCGCACGCCCCTTCCCGTGTTTTACGTTTTTGACCAGGCGGCTTGTCCGCCTGCGTTAGGCAGTCGCGCTTGGCTTCAGGCGTGAGCGCCTAGCGATTCATCAGGAGAGAGCCAGTCATGACGATTCCCATCAGCATCCTGTCGGGCAGCCCGCGCCGCGAACCTGTGGTGACCCCGGCCCCTGCCGTGCCGGCGGCCATGACGCCCACGGCCTCGCTCGCGCGGGAGACGGAGCCGATGCGCCAGGCTGCTGCGGCCCGCGGTGAAGCTTCAAAACCCGAACCTCAGCCCACCTGGGAGAACGCCACGCTGGCCGAGATCAACCAGACCCTGAAGCTGGCGTCCATCGGCGTGCAGTTCGAGTTCGACAAGGAAACCGACACGATGATTGCCCGGGTGGTGGATGTGGAAACCGGCAAACTGATCCGCCAAATGCCCTCTGAAGAAGTGATGCAATTGTCCAAAGCACTGGGAAAATTGCATGATCTCCTGGTGCACCAGGCGGTTTGCCGCAAGGCGCAACTGACGGACCAGACCCAGGCACCCGCGCCCGCGCGCTGGAGCAGCCCCTGGGTGACGGAGGTTGCACCGGGGCAGGACGCCGGCGCTTTCAGGTCGGTCAAGGTTTAAAGGATCAAGGGGTCAGCATGTCCTTAATTTCAAGCTTGGGGGTGGGGTCCAACCTCGATTTGAGCGGTTTGCTCGACAAGCTCGCTGCGGCAGAAAGCCAGCCGCTGGTGGCGCTGCAAAAGCAGCAGGTCAGCTACACCGCCAAGCTGTCGGCCTACGGCACTTTGCAAAATGCGCTGAGCACCTTCCAGGCTGCAGCGAAGAAGCTGGCCGACGCCAGCCTGTTCCAGGGCGCCAAGGCAGTTTCAAGTGCGACCGATGTGCTGTCGGCCACCGCTTCGGCGACCGGCGCAGTGGGCAATTACGCGATTGACGTGACGCGGCTGGCGCAAGCGCAGTCGCTGGCGGCGACGGGTGTGGCCGATGCCAAGGCCGCAGTTGGCCTGGGCTCGGTGACGATTGATTTCGGCACGATTTCGGGGGGAACCCTGGATCCGGTGACCGGCCACTACAGCGGCGCTGCCTTTTCACCCGATGCCAGCCGCACCGCGCAGGTCATCGTGATCGACAGCAGCAACAATTCGCTCGAAGGCCTGCGCGACGCCATCAACAAAAATGCCACGCTGGGCGTGACGGCCAGCATCATCAACGACGGCGGGACTTCTCCCTATCGGCTGGTGCTGAACTCCCCGACGGGCGAGACCTCCAGCATGCGCATCGCCGTGACCGGCGACGCGAGCCTGCAGAGCCTGCTGTCCCATGACCCCTCGGCGGTGCAAAGCCTGCAACAGACAGCCGCTGCAGCCAATGCCGCACTGACGGTCAATGGCATTGCCGTGACCTCCAGCACCAACACCGTGCAGGACGCAGTGCAGGGTGTGACCATGACGTTGGCCAAGACGGGCACCAGTACCCTGACCGTCAGCCGCGATAGCGCTTCGGTTGAAACGGCGGTGAACGCTTTTGTCAGCGCCTATAACGCCTTGCAATCCACGGCTGTCCAGCTCACCAAATATGACCAGGCAAAAAAAGCCGGTGCCGCGCTGGTCGGTGATTCCACCCTGCGTACGGTTCAAAGCGGAATTCGCGCGGCGCTCAACACGCCGCAGTCGGGAGATCTCAAGGTGTTGTCGCAGGTGGGTGTGACTTTCCAGAAGGACGGCACGATTGCCTTCGATGCCGCCAAGCTGAAGACAGCGCTGGCCGATGACCGGGAAGCGGTGGTGGAACTGTTTGCAGGCACGGGCGGCAACACAGGTTATGGCACCCAGGTGGCAGCCCTGGTTGATGCATTTATCGGGACCACCGGTGCGATCAGCAACGCCAGGGCCGGTGTCAACGCCACGCTGAAATCACTGGACACCCGCTACGCTGCGACCGAAGTCAGTGTGGGAGCCAAGGTGGCCCGTTACCGCGCACAGTTCACGCAGCTGGACCTGCTGATGTCCAGAATGAACTCGACCACGAGTTACCTGACTGCGCAATTTGATGCCATGAACGCCAGCAAATAACAAGGAAACCTTCCGTGTACACCCCCCCTCATGCCTACAACACCGGCGCCACCGCCTATGCCACCATTGGCAGGGAAAGCGGCGCAATGAGTGCCTCGCCGCACCAGTTGATCACCATGCTGTTCGACGGCGCCAAAACCGCCATCACCATGGCGCGCCACCATATGGCCAACCATGACATCAGCGCCAAAGGCAATGCCATCTCCAAGGCCATCAATATTGTCGACAACGGGCTGAAGGCCAGCCTTGATGCCGAGACTGGTGGCATGGCCGGTGCCGAGCTGGTGGCCAATCTCTCCGCGCTGTATGACTATGTGAGCCAGCGCCTGCTCTACGCCAACCTGCGCAATGATCCCGCCCTGCTGGATGAGGCGGACCGGCTGCTGGACAGCATCAGTTCGGCATGGCGCGAGATCGATCCCCTGAAGCCGGGCCCCATGGCCGAGGCCCCCGGTGCTTCCGCGGCAGGCCGCGTTTCGACAGGCGCCTGAGATGGGCTCGCAAAGTGAAGTCATGCACTGCTACGAGCAGATTGCGCCGCTCACCGAGCGCATGCTGCTGCTGGCGCGCACCGGGCAGTGGGGCGGGTTGCCGGCACTCGAAATGCAATACAGCGAAACCGTGGACCGGCTCAAGCTGATCGAACCGCTGGAAGAACTCAGCGAGGCCCAGTCGGCGCGAAAGCTCCAGTTGCTGGTCCGGATCAAGGCCAACCAGGACGGCATTCATGACATGGTCCTGCCGCAGCTGGCACGGCTGGGCGCGATACTCAGAAGCCTGGAGTCCCAGCAGCACCTGCACCACGCCTACGGCTCCACGGACGATGCCAATTTATGAGCGGTGTCACGCCTCTGGTGGATACGCTTCTGGCCACGCGTCTGGCCCAGCGGCCGGACCTGGTTCCGTTGAAATCACAGGCTGCGATTGCGGGGCCGGGCGCACCGGCCCGTGTCGAAAAAGTTGTCAATGATGTCCGCCTGCCGTCGCGCGCGGCGCTGGAGCAGCAGCTCGGTGTGGGCCTGGCCCATGGCGATGCCGGCAAAAACAATGCACCCCGCCCAGGACACCCGGGCGAAACCGTCACCTTGAGTGCGGCGGCCCGGACCGTGAGTGCCATCCTGGATCCCTCCGCAGGCAGCGCACCCAAAATCCAGGGCCACCAGCCGCTGTGGCCCCACCCGCCGCCGCCGGTGGCGCAGCACATGACTGCAGCCCTGGCCCGTACCGTGGCTACCTCTGGCCTGTTTTATGAGTCGCACCTGCAGCAATACGTGGCAGGCACCCGCACTTTCTCGCAGCTGGCCCAGGAGCCGCAGGCACACCTGGAAGCCGCGGGGAAATTTTTGGGGGAGATGTCTGGTACTGGCGCGCAAGGTCCGGTGCAGGGCAGGGCGCCGGACAGTGTGCTCCCGGCCGGGCCATCAGCCTTTTCCGCGCCGGAAGCCATTCTTCCTGATGTCGTGACGGGTCGAACCCCGGCACCTGCCTCGCCGGCGTGGCACGGTGCCGTAGCGGGGGACCCGGCAGCCCGCAGCGAGGCACCTGCATTGATGGATGAGGTGGGCGCGGAAGGGCTCCCGGCCGAGGAGTCGGAAACGCGCACACCGGATGCGCCGCGCAGCAACACGCCTGCTTCCGCCGGTCTTGGTGTTCATCCGGATCTGGTGGCCCTGGTCCGCCAGCAGCTCGAACTGCTGGCGGTGCCCGTGTTTCGCTGGTCCGGCGAAGCATGGGCAGGCACGCCGGTGGAATGGGAGATACGCGAGGAGCGCGAGGAGGCTACCGGGGGGCAGGCGCCGCAAGGCAGCTGGAGCACCCGCCTGTCGCTGTCCTTGCCTGCGCTGGGTGCTGTGGAGGTGTATTTGCGCCTTGCCGGTACGTCGGTCAGGGTGGATCTTGCAGCGCAGGAAGGCGCTACCGTGGCCCTGCTTCGTGGCTCCAGCGGCGAACTGCCGGCCCGCCTGGGCGGCTTCGGTCTCGAATTGACGGGCATGCAGATCGGGCCGGTGACCGGCGAGCCGGCCGCGCAGGCCGGACGGGAAGATGCTGATGGCACATGAGCGCGCCGATATGAATGCGGGGCAGGGGCTTGCGCGAGATCGGCCAGCCGCGGTGGCGCTGTCCCATGGCGCCGGCGACAGCGCGCCCATCGTCGTGGCCAAGGGATACGGGTCTGTCGCCGAATCCATTGTCCGATGCGCAAAAGAAAGCGGCCTGTACGTCCATGCCTCGCCTGACCTCGTCAACCTTCTCATGCGGGTCGATCTGGACACGCGGATTCCCCCGGCCTTGTATGTCGCGGTCGCCGAGGTGCTGACCTGGCTACACCAACTGGAAGCGCAATCTACCTCGGGTTTACCACCGTCCGCGTTAAGTGATTGATTTATATCGTTTAATTTAATTAATACGTTTTAATGTTGGTTTTGATGCAAATTTATCCTCTATTTGAACCAGTAAATGTAGAAATTTGTGTCAAATGTGATAAAAATGAGTCCAAGGGGTGAGCGGATTTGTGGCTTTAAATACCCCGATGTTGCAGAACAGGCCCTTTTGGGTGTTTGCAGAGGCTGATTTTTGAAAATTTAGGAATGCATCATGTCTGAAATCGGTAATAGTAATGAAATTGGTGATTTGAATCTGACCTACCTGCTGCTGGCGCAGCGGCTGGTGAAAGAAGATGCTCCCACGGCCATGTTCCGCCTGGGGATGAGCAAGGAACTGGCCGACCTGCTGGGCAACCTGTCGCTGTCGCAAATTGTGAAGCTGGCTTCTTCCAGCCTGCTCCTGTGCCGCTTCCGGTTTGACGATCATCCGATTCTTTCGGCATTGACCCATGATGGGAAAAATCTGTCCCTGCAGCAGGCCCACACCGCCATTCTTCTCTCCGGACAACATGTCGAGGCGGCCCGGTGATGTGCTGCAACCAGGGCTGCATAGTGCCTGCTCACCTTTTCCGCCGTCTGGATCGTCATGGCCACTAAAAGCGTCATACGGGAGGCGGGTGAGATCCATCTGGCCATCGACCTGATCAAGCTGGGCGCCCGCCTGCAATTCCTTGAGGCGGAAACCAGTCTGAGCCGCGATCGGCTGATCAAGCTGTACAAGGAGATCAAGGGAGCGTCACCGCCCAAGGGTTTGCTGCCGTTTTCGACCGACTGGTTCATGACCTGGATGTCCAACATCCATTCGTCCATGTTCTACAACATTTACCGCTTCATGGTGACCCATGGAGGCTGCACGCGGATCACGGCGCTCATCAAGAGTTACCAGCTGTACCTGGAGCAGGTACAGCAGCAAGGCAGCGAGCCTGTGCTGGACTTCACGCGGGCATGGACGCTTGTGCGCTTTTTCGACAGCGACATGCTGCAACTGAGCACCTGCACCCGTTGCACGGGCTTGTTCGTCGCGCATGCCCATGACCCGCAGGGCAATTACGTGTGTGTGCTGTGCCGGCCGCCATCGCGTGCCGGAAAAACACGTAAGAGCAGTTCCGATATGCCGCAAGCCGCTCCTGTTGCCATCGGTGGCAACAGCGCCAGTGCGTCGTCGCAGTGGCTGGCTGATGTGATGAGTGCATCGCGGGCCTGATGTGATGCAGGTTCGTGTGGTTTCCTGTTGATCCAGGTTTTCTTGAAAAAAAAGGGAGGGCGCGGTGCTGGTAATTGTTGGCTATGTGGTTGTGCTGGCGTCCGTGTTTGGCGGCTATGCGCTGATGGGCGGGCATTTCGGCGCACTCTACCAGCCGCTTGAGCTGCTGATGATCGGTGGCGCCGCGATAGGCGCATTCATCGTCGGCAATGACCGCCACACCATAGGCGCCACGCTGAAGGCGATTCCCAAACTTTTCCGCAGCTCGAAGAAGCATGACAAGGAGCTCTACATGGAGATTCTTGCCCTGCTGTACGTACTGCTGTCCAAAGGCCGCAAGGACGGCATGCTGGCGCTGGAGTCGGATGTCGACGATCCGCAGACCAGCGCCATTTTTGCGCCTTATCCCATGCTGCTGGCCGACGCGCCCCTGATCGAATTCCTGACCGACTACCTGCGCCTGATTGTCAGCGGCAATACCGACCCCTTTGAAATCGACCAGCTCATGGAGCATGAGCTCGACACCTACAAGCACGAAGCCGAAGCACCGGCGCACGCCCTGGCCAAGGTGGGCGATGCCTTGCCGGCCCTGGGCATTGTTGCGGCCGTGCTCGGCGTGGTGCATGCATTGGCGTCCGCCGACCTGCCGCCGTCCGTCATGGGTGAGCTGATTGCCCACGCCATGGTGGGCACTTTCCTGGGTGTCCTGCTGGCTTACGGTTTTGTTTCGCCGCTGGCTTCCCTGATCGAACACAAGGTGGGCGACTCCCTGAAGGTCTACCAGTGCATCAAGGTGACCCTGCTGGCAAGCATGAACGGCTATGCACCGCAACTGGCGGTGGAGTTCGGCCGGAAAATCCTGCGCTCCACCGAACGTCCCTCGTTTGTCGAGCTGGACGGGCATGTTCGCGAAGTCAAGAACCGCTGAACCGGACCCGCCTGCAAAGCCATGACTGAAGCTGCACGCCGCATCATCATCAAGCGCCCCGTCAAGGCTGCCGGCCACCATGGCGGGGGCTGGAAGATTGCTTACGCCGACTTCATGACGGCGATGATGGCTTTTTTCCTGGTGATGTGGCTCCTCTCCAACTCATCCCCGAAGCAGCTGGCAGGGATCGCCGAGCATTTCAAGACGCCCCTGAAGGTGGCGCTTTCCGGAGGGCCCGCAAGCAGCCTGAGCAGCAGTGTGATTCCCGGTGGCGGCGCCGACCTCACCCGTGCAAAAGGGGAGGCCGAGGAGGCCGAGAAAGAGACCGATCCCGATGACGTCAGCCGGCTGGACGAGCTCAAGAAGAAGCTGGACAACATGATCGAGTCCAGCCCGATCCTCAAGCAGTTCCGGCCGCAATTGCTGATAGACATCACCCCGGAAGGGTTGCGAATCCAGATTGTCGACAGCAGCAACCGGCCCATGTTCGACCGATCCAGTGCCGTGGTGGTGTCCTACATGCGCACCATCCTGCGTGAAATTGGCCCTGTGCTCAATGCGCAACCCAACAAGATCACCCTGTCCGGGCATACCGACGCAACCCAGTACATGCAGGGCGACAAGTCCTACAGCAACTGGGAGCTGTCCTCAGACCGGGCGAATGCTTCGCGGCGGGAGCTGATTGCAGGCGGCATGCAGGAAAAGAAGGTCTTGCGGGTAATGGGTGTGGCCTCGAGCATGCATTTGAACCAGGACGACCCGTATGCCCCCATCAACCGCCGTATCAGCGTGGTGGTTCTGAACCACCGTGCGCAGGCGGAAATCGAAAGGGCCAATGCAGCCAACCCGGTGAATTCGTCCAGCGCGGCCGAAGCCGGCGGCAAGCTGGGCGGAGCGCAGCACAGTGACGGCCGCCGGGCCGAAGCCAGCCCCTCACAGGGCCAATCCGGAAGCAGGACATGATCCTGGATTCCTCAGTTGACCGCTTATTTCTTTCAGAGTAACTGCAAATGCGCATTGACTTTTTCACCATTTTTGAAATTCACCCATCGGGTGGAAGCGCTACGCACCCGATTGAGCCGCTGGCAACGTGCCTGGGGGCGTTGCTCCTCCTTGCAGGCAGGAGCCTGCAGCGTCATCGCGCCTACCCGGACACGCCGCCAACAGCCCACTCGGGTGCGTCCAACTGAGGAATCCAGGATGATGAAAAACAGAACCATTCTGGTCGTTGATGATTCCGCGGTGATGCGGCAAATGATCTCCGCGATCCTTGAGGAAGCAGGTTGCAACGTGCTGCTGGCCGAGGGGGGCGAGGCAGCCCTGGCGCACCTTGGCAGGGCGCAGGTTGATCTGGTTCTGACGGACTGGACCATGATTCCGATGGATGGCGGTGAACTGACTCGTCAATTGCGCCTGCTTGCGGACTATGCCCATGTGCCTGTGGTGGTGCTGAGCACCATCAGCAGCGAAGCCGGAAAGTCGGACGCGCGGAAAGCCGGTGCCAACGGCTGGTTGTGCAAACCGGTCAAGCCGGAAACACTGCTGGATGTGGTGGGCAGCCTGCTGCAGATGGGACGGGCATAAAGGCCCAGGCCGCGCGCTGGGACGCGCTCAAGGATGGTGCCGCGAGACCGGATCGGACGCTCCAGAACAATATTGACCAGCCCGTTGCCTCTGCAAGCAGACCGGCAACAGGAAACCCAACCAGAGATGACACGATGGACATTACCCAGTTTTACCAGGCCTTTTTTGAGGAAGCCGATGAGCTGTTGGCGGAGATGGAGCTGCTGCTCCTGGGGTTGGACCTCGAGGCGCCGGACAGTGAACACCTCAACGCCATATTTCGCGCTGCGCACTCCATCAAGGGCGGCGCCGCCACCTTTGGTTTTCTGGCCCTGACCGATACCACGCACCTGCTTGAAAACCTGCTCGACAGGGCGCGCCATGGCGACCTGAAACTGACCACGAAGATGATGGATGCCTTTCTGGAGACCAAGGACGTGCTGCAAAAACAAATGGGTGCATATCGCACCGGCGGGGAGCCTGATCCCGAGGTGGTCGCGCGGATCTGCGGCGTCTTGCGGCAACTGGCGCTTGAGTCCGGGGTCGCGCCGGCCGGGGCCGCACCGGTGCCCGT
>CAZIYA010000011.1:0-25755 GCA_964543355.1 uncultured Polaromonas sp. | reverse complement strand
CGAAGGCCAGGGCGCGAAGATCAAGGGCGACACGCTGCAGGTGGTGGCCGCGCGTTATGCCAAGGGCGAGCTGGCCCAGGTGGTGCATTAACTGGGGGCGGCCCCCACTTCCTGCGCCGGTTTTCGAACGGGCGATAATTGAAAGCTCGCTGGCATCAGCGGGCTTTTTCACTTTGGCAAGCATCCCATGATCTCCGCACTCCACACCTCTGCATTGACCTCCCTGCCCCTGCTGGCCCGCGGCAAGGTCCGCGACAACTACGCCGTCGGCAAAGACCGGCTGCTGATGGTCGCCAGCGACCGGCTCAGTGCCTTTGACGTGATTCTTGGCGAGCCCATTCCCGGCAAGGGCGCGCTGCTGACGCAGATGGCGCTGTTCTGGTTCGGCAAGCTGGGCCATATCTGTCCCAACCACCTGACCGGCGAGGCGCCTGAAAGTGTGGTGACCGCCGCCGAAATACCGCAGGTCAGGGACCGCTCCATGCTGGTCAAACGCCTCAAGCCGATCCCGGTCGAGGCCGTGGTGCGCGGTTATCTGGCGGGCAGCGGCTGGAAGGAGTACCAGGAGGGCCGGGCAGTGTGCGGCGTGCCGCTGCCTGCGGGGCTCAAAAATGCTTCCAAACTGCCCGAGCCGATTTTCACGCCGGCAGCCAAGGCGGCCGTCGGGGAGCATGACGAGAACATCAGCTACGAGCAGGTCGTCAAGGTGGTGGGCCCGGAACTGGCCGCCCAGATTCGCGACACCAGCATCCGGATTTACAAGGAAGCGGCGGCTTTTGCCTTGACCAAGGGCATCATCATTGCCGACACCAAGTTCGAGTTTGGTCTGGACGAAAACGGCACGCTGACCTTGATGGACGAAGTGCTGACGCCGGACTCCTCGCGCTACTGGCCGATTGAAGGCTACGAGCAGGCTTTTGCCACGGGAGCCAACCCGCCCAGCTACGACAAGCAGTTTGTGCGCGACTGGCTGGAGCAGACCCTGGTCAATGGCAAGCCCTGGGACAAAACGCCACCCGCACCGCGCGTGCCCCAGGAGGTGATCGAGAAAACCGCGGCCAAGTACCAGGAAGCGCTGGCGCGGCTGACTGCCTGAACCTCCGGCGTTCGCAGGAAAGGGCCTTCATTTGCATGGGCAAACCGGCTTCTGTTTAAAATAGCGCCACCCAAGGAGCGTTGCAGCGAAACCATCGTTTCGTCAGGCTTGGGTGACAGGATGCCGGAGCGGCTTCCTCATGCAACGGCGCTCACCTTTATTCCAAGGTGAGTCATGTCCGAAATCCAAGTTCCCCCCATGAAACTGTCCGGCCTCGAGCCGGTGGCCATCGGCGCGGGCAGCCTGTTCGTCAACATCGGCGAACGCACCAATGTGACCGGCTCCAAGGCTTTCGCCCGCATGATCCTCAACGGCGAATATGAACAGGCGCTCGTCGTCGCACGCCAGCAGGTGGAGAACGGCGCGCAGATCATCGACATCAACATGGACGAGGCCATGCTCGACAGCCAGGCCGCCATGGTGCGCTTCCTGAACCTGATCGCCAGCGAGCCCGACATCGCGCGCGTGCCCATCATGATCGACAGCTCCAAGTGGAGCGTGATCGAGGCCGGCCTGCGTTGCATCCAGGGCAAGGGTATCGTCAATTCGATCTCGATGAAGGAAGGGCTGGAGCCCTTCAAACACCAGGCCAAGCTCCTCAAGCGTTACGGCGCCGCGGCCGTGGTCATGGCCTTTGACGAAAAAGGCCAGGCCGACACCTACGAACGCAAGATCGAGATCTGCGAGCGCGCCTACCGCGTGCTGGTCGATGAGCTGGACTTCCCGCCGGAAGACATCATCTTCGACCCCAACATCTTTGCGATTGCCACCGGCATCGAAGAGCACAACAACTACGCCGTGGACTTCATCAACGCCACACGCTGGATCAAGCAGAACCTGCCGGGCGCCAAGGTGTCGGGCGGTGTGTCAAATGTGTCCTTCAGCTTCCGCGGCAATGACCCGGTGCGTGAAGCCATCCATACCGTGTTCTTGTACCACGCCATCCAGGCCGGTATGGACATGGGCATCGTCAACGCCGGCATGGTCGGTGTGTATGACGACCTCGAGCCGACCTTGCGTGAACGCGTCGAGGACGTGGTGTTGAACCGTACACCGGTCTACAAGGACGGTGAAGAACACCTGAGTCCGAGTGAACGCCTGATCGAGGTCGCCGAGACCGCAAAAAGCGGTGCCAAGGACGACAGCAAGCGCAACGAATGGCGCGCGCTGCCGGTGCGCCAGCGCCTGTCGCACGCGCTGGTGCACGGCATGAACGAGTTCATCACCGAAGACACCGAAGAGGTCTACCAGGCCATTCTTGCCGAAGGCGGACGGCCGCTGCATGTGATCGAGGGCCCGCTGATGGACGGCATGAACGTGGTTGGCGACCTGTTCGGTCAGGGCAAGATGTTTTTGCCGCAAGTGGTCAAGAGCGCACGTGTGATGAAACAGGCCGTGGCACATTTGTTGCCCTACATCGAGGCGGAAAAGCTCAGCCTGGAAGCGGCCGGCGGCGACGTCAAGACCAAGGGCAAGATCATCATTGCCACCGTCAAGGGCGATGTGCACGACATTGGCAAGAACATCGTCACCGTGGTCCTGCAATGCAATAACTTCGACGTGGTCAACATGGGCGTGATGGTGCCCTGCCACGAGATCCTGGCACGCGCCAAGGTCGAAGGTGCTGACATCGTCGGCCTCTCGGGCCTGATCACGCCCAGCTTGGAAGAAATGCAGTATGTGGCCGGCGAGATGCAGAAGGACGACCATTTCCGCATCAAAAAGATCCCGCTGATGATTGGCGGCGCCACCACCAGCCGGGTGCACACCGCGGTGAAAATTTCGCCGCACTATGAAGGCCCGGTGGTGTATGTGCCCGACGCGTCGCGTAGCGTCAGCGTGGCGCAAAGTCTGTTGTCCGACCAGGCGGCCAAATACATCGATGAGCTCAATGCCGACTACGACAAGGTGCGCACCCAGCACGCCAACAAGAAGCAGGTGCCGATGTGGCCACTGGCCAAGGCCCGCGCCAATGCAACACCGATTGACTGGGCACACTACACACCGCCCAAGCCGAAATTCATCGGCCGGCGCGTGTTCAAGAATTTCGACCTGGCCGAACTGGCCAACTACATCGACTGGGGTCCTTTTTTCCAGACCTGGGACCTGGCCGGTCCCTTCCCGGCGATTCTCAAAGACGAGGTGGTGGGCACCGAGGCCGTGCGTGTGTATGCCGATGCCCAGCGAATGCTCAAACGCCTCATCGAGGGTCGTTGGCTCACGGCCAGTGGTGTCATCGGCCTGTACCCGGCCAACAGCATGGGCGACGACATCGAGATCTATACGGACGAGTCGCGCAGCAAGGTGGCCATGACGTGGTACGGCCTGCGCCAGCAGGCCGAAAAAACCGCGCTCGACGGCGTGATGCGGCCCAGCCGCTGCTTGGCCGATTTCGTGGCGCCCAAAGTGCTGTCAGCCGAAACCAGGGCCGTGCGTGCGGGGCATGCGGGCGCCGAGGGCCACAACACCTTCATGCTGCCTGATTACATCGGCCTGTTTGCCGTGACGGCCGGGCTGGGCGCCGAGAAGAAGGAAAAGTACTTCAATGACGACCACGACGACTACTCGTCCATCATGCTCAAGTCATTGGCCGACCGGCTGGCCGAGGCCTTTGCCGAGGCCATGCACAAGCGGGTGCGCGAGGATCTGTGGGGTTACGCCGCCGGCGAAACGCTGAGCACCGAGGACATGATTGCCGAGAAGTACCAGGGCATACGCCCGGCGCCCGGCTACCCGGCCTGCCCGGACCACAGCGTCAAGAAGGACATGTTCGAGCTGCTCCAGGCGGGCGACATCGGCATGGCGCTGACCGAGAGCCTGGCCATGACACCGGCCGCCAGCGTCAGCGGCTTTTACCTGAGCCACCCGCAAAGCGTGTACTTCAACGTCGGCAAGATTGGTGACGACCAGTTGCAGGATCTGGCCAAGCGGCGCGGTGCCAAAGCCGAGGACCTGCAGCGCTTGCTGGCGCCCAATCTTTGAGCCGTCGCTGAGCAAAAGGAGTTTGCAGTGCACGCAGGGTGATGCGCTCCCGGCATTTAGCCGCGCGAAAGCTTGACAGGCTGCTTCTGACCGCTTGCTGTGGCCACTGGCTCGAACAGCAGGCTCAGGGCAAGCAGGAGCACCATGGACAAGGCCGCGATGATCACCAACGACGAAATGCCGAGTGAACTCACATAGCCGAATCCTTGCGGGATGGCGTTGCGATTGGGGGTGGTGCAGACAAATTCCGCAGCAGCCATGCCGGTGTAGTGCATGGCGCACACGGCCACAGCCATCACCAGCGCCGCGCCGAAACGCTTGAGCAGTGCGGCTGTGTGGAAGGCCAACCACAGGGCTGCGGTCGCAGCCACCACGGCAATGACGATGGACGCGGCGACGACAGCGTAGTCCCACTGGATATAGCCGCCGATTTTCATGCCATGCATGCCCAGGTAGTGCATCACCACCACGCTCATGCCCAGCAGGGCGCCTGCCCCAAGCATCCGGCCCAGGCGTTCGGGAGCGCGAGCGACAAAGCCCAGGGCCAGTGATGCTGCCAGGATGGCGGCAATCAGAGACACGCTGGTTTCGACCATGGCATAGCTGCTGGCCACATCGAGCTTGAGCGCCAGCATGCCGACAAAGTGCATGGTCCACACGCCGATGCCGCCCAGCGCCAGACCGGCGGTCAGGGTATTGGCCTTGCTGAAACTGCCGTCGGCCTGCTTGATCCGGGTGGCGGCCGTCAGCGCGGCAAACGATCCGACCGCGGCGAACAGGAAGGACAGCGCAACATACACGGGCTGGTAGTTGCTTAGAACTGTGGAATTCATATGAGTACTTACGGTTTGAGAAAAGCCGCAAGAGTATCTTTTTGCTACTGCGTTGTGGGTAAAGAACGCTTTACGTTTTGTTCTTTAAGTCGTGAGTCGCAGAGGCTGCGACTTGAAGATGCACCAGAGATGGTGCGTCGCGCGATGACCGCACGCGAAGCCAGCCGTCAGCAGGGGCGAAAGCTTGTTTTTTTGAATGGTTTAGCGCCGTAGCCATTGTCCGCAGGGCGCAGAACGCTCCTGATTCAATAGCGTGATTCGGACGTGGAAGCCTGACACCTCGGCCGCTTTGGTGCTGCTGTCCCGGACAGTGAAAAGCAGCTGGCCAGGAATCGACCCATCGAATTGCGGAAACAGCGGCGCACCTTGAGGCTGATCCACACAGCCAAGAACATCACCTTCCAACCTTCTCCGCCCACTGCGGAAATGCTTCCGCAATGGCGCAGCGCCTGCTGGCACTTAGTCTCCAGCCGTATTGGAGTCAGCGAGGGGAATACGCATCGAAAAACTTGCGCCTGTGGGCGTCAACGCCTGGTAGGCCGCTTGGCCGCCATGCCGGTTAGTCACGGTATGTACAAAATGCAGACCCAAGCCAATGCTGTGCTCATCGCGTTCCGGTGTTTGCGGGCTGAATCTTTCGAACAGGCGCGATAGCATCTCCTCGCTCACGCCGGGGCCCTGATCAGCCACGGACAACTCGGCGTAGCCGTGATTCAAGGTCAGGGCCACGGTAATGGCGCTGCTCGCAGGTGCAAAGCGCAGGGCATTGTGCAGCAGGTTGCCTAAGGCGCGTTCCAGCAAATCAAAGTCACCCCGAATCCACACCGGTTCATCCGGAATGTGCCGCACCACACGCACGGATCGGGCTCGCGCCGATTCATATACCGCATCGGCTGCCTGATGTAATACGGCACCCAGGTCAATTTCGCGCAGGTCTTTTGGCTCCAGGCTTTGCACACGCGCCAGCGAGAGGAAGGCCTGCGCCAATCTGTGCGCGCGGCGCAGCTGCCTGAAAAGGCTGTGTTGGCCCGCCTCGTCCAGTGTCCCGCTTCCAAGCCGCTGCACTGCAGCCGCCAATGGCGCCCGGATGTCGTGCGTCAGGAAATTCAGGGTTTCCTCGCGTTGTTTTTGCAAGTCGTGAAAGCGTTCTTGCGCCTGCTGGACATGGCTGATGCGCTGCTCGAATCCGAGGCGCCGCAGCGAGCTTTCCCCGGTCATCCCTGTCAATTGCCGCAGCTGCCAATCAAGATGGCGTCGGGCCGCCTCCAGGCGGCGCCAGCTCCACAGTGGGTAGGCCGAGATGGCAGCCACCAGTGCGCCCGACGGGGCAAACCAGTGTCCGAACATCATCGGCAGCGTCATGCTGAAAGCTGCCACGGCCACAAACCACACCGCGCTGACCAGCAGGCCCGACAAGGGCATCAACCGGATGGCCCATAACAAGGGAACCAGGGCCAGCACAAGTGTCAGCGCAAGTGCCCACGCAGTTCCCAACGGGACGATAAATCGGTCATCGCGCAGATTCAGCAACGCCGTGGCCAGGATTTCTACGCCCGGCATGGCAGCGCCATGGGTGCTCACCGGTGTGGGCAGGAGATCGCCCAAGCCCGCAGCCGTGGCGCCCACCAGAACGATCTTTCCGCGCAACGCCTCTGCAGGTACGGGGGATCGCATCAGTTCGGACGCCGAGACGCTGGGGACTGTGCCCGCAGGCCCCGCGAAGCGCAGCAGGCGAGGTTCGCGCCGGACCATGGCATGAGGGCGCTCCTCAACGTCGGGAGGCAGCAGATGGGCAGCTCCGGCAGGGGGCTGCCACCCGCTGATCTGCAGAACGGTTTGCGCCAGCAAAGGCCAGGCGGGCGTTCCCACCCCCTCCCACAAGTCCACGCCGCGCGCTACGCCGTCATTGTCAAGCCGCACACTCACGCGCCCCAAACCGGCTGCGGATTGCGTCAGGAGAGCAATGGGAGGTGACTCCAGCAACTGCCCACCCTGGCGGGCGCTTTCCATCACGACAGGCAGCGCTACTTTGCCGCAGTCCTGCATGGCGTGCGCCAGGGACTGGTTCGCCGCCGGGTCGTCCCCGACTTCGTTGAAGGCAATATCCATGGCCACGGCTTTGGGCGCAGCGCGGCAGATCCGCTGCAGCAACTCAGCGTGAACATGACGCGTCCAGGGCCAGCGCCCCAGTTCCTGCAGACTGGCTTGGTCAATTGCCACCAGCACCACGCCCGACGGTGCGGGCTGCACCGCCAGACGTTGCGCCAGGTCGAACACGAAATGGTCCATTCGCGTGAGCCAGCCGCTGAGGGATACCCCCAGGGCCAGCGTACCCAGCACCAGTCCCATTCCCACCAGTTCACGCGCGCTGTGGACGCGGATAGGGTGCTTGACGATACGCATGAAAGGTGACGGCAGCGGGCAGCAAGCTACAAGGCCAGCAGCAGAGGCAGCCCCAGCAACCATAGGTAAGGGTAGCGTGAGGGAACGGTAATTTTTTGCTGCATCGGCGGGCCTGCGGTGCCATCCTCGTTGTCCACCAGGCTGACACCCAGAAAATGAGTGCCTGATGAAGGACGGGGCAGGCGGACCCGGCCATCGGCGGAAGTCCGCTTCGGATCGTCAGGAGCTGGTGTGGTAGTGTCGGAAATCGACACCCTATAGTGCTGATCGGGCGGCGGCGGAGGCAGCTCAAGCAGCAGCGCATCGGCTTCGTAGCGCAACGCGGCCTTGCCCAGGTCGGGCTGGCCCGGCGCGGGCTTGTAGGCAAAAGGCGCTGCAGGAGACCAGGGGCCCTGTTCTCCCTGCGCCGTGATGCTGGCCACGCGCCAATGCAGCTGACCCGGAGGGAGATCGGCTGTCGGTGTCCAGTCGGTCTTGCCCACGGTCTGGTCCGCCAAGGCTTGTACAAAATCACCCGATTGTGCGATCTGAATCCGGTAACGCGCAGCACCCACCGCGGCTGTCCAGCTCAACTTGGGACGCGGCAAGCGTATCGTGGCGGCCCGGCCCGGCGCCTCCAGTGTGGGAGCGAAGGGGCGCGCAAACACCGTGAAGGCATGCCGTGCTTCCACGCCCTGCAAGCCAAGCGCATCCAGCGCCCGTACGCGCAGCACGTAACGGCCGTTGGGCAGGTCGGCAAAATTCAAGGCGTTGGTGCGCGAGGTTTTTTCCGCCAGGATGGTATTGAAACTTTCGTCCGGGGAAACCTGTCCCCACCAGGAGACGGACGCATCCGAGCCGTGCAGGGGCGGCAGGACAAACCGCAGGGGGAGCTGCTCCAGGCGAAGCGGCAGTCCGGATACATCGGGCGCTTTGAGCAAGGTGCGCGGGGGCAGGGGCGCCTGGCCCAGACGTGCAACGGTTCCCTGTGCCTTGGACACCACCACGGACCGGCCCATGGCGCTCACCGCGACCGATCCCTCCAGCGTTTCCTCGCGCGTCAGGTCCGCCTCTACGGCGACACGAAACACCGTTCCGCGCACAACGGCCTGTGCGCTCGGCGTGATCACACGCAGATTCTGCTGTGTGGTCCGCCCGGGGTTATCCGTGATTTCGGTCTGGCCCCGAAGCAAGCGGACCCGCGTGTCGGCCATCAGGCCATTGGCATACAGGCTGATGGTGTCCAGCACCAGTACTGAAGCTGGATGGACGCGCAGCTGTGTGCCATTGGCGAGCTCCAGCATGGCGCTCGCCAACCCTTCGGTTTGAAGCTCGGCGCCAACGGGCAAGGACTGCCCTGCGGCCCCATCTTTCCAGGCTCCTTCCGGTTCTCGCCAACGCACGCGGCCGTGCACCGTTTTCAGGATGGCGTGGCCGGGCGTGCTGCGAAGCAAGGACGCGGGAATGCGCAGCATCGTGCCGGGTGGAATGCGATGCGGGTCGACGATGCGATTGAGGCGCTGCACGGCCTCCCAGCGGCGTGGCTCGGCCAGGTAACGTTGCCCCAGGCTTATCAGCGTGTCGCCGGGACGCACCCCATAGAGCCAGACAGGAGTGTCTGGCGCAGCGCCTGGAAGTGCGGGGGGTGATGAGGGCTGGCCCAATGCTGTCGCGGCAAGCCCAAGCGAAAGACACCATCCGGTGACAAGTTTGTACAAAGGGAGTTCTCCAAAACACAAGGGCCTGGTGGCCTGTAAGGCTGAAACCGGAAGTCGCTGCCCACGCGATACGGGGCACGCTGCGGTGTTGCAAATGCGCGCGATGCCTGGGGCATCGCTGTGCTTTGCGCTTTGTACAGCACCCCGTCTCACGCGTTCCTCGCCTCCAGTTTCAACCTTACAGGCCACTAGTCATGCAGCCATTCAAGCCTGTAGCCTTGGCCATATACCGAGACCAGCCGCCAGCCGCATTCGGGCGATAGGTGCAGTTTTCTGCGCAACGCGCTCGCATGCACGTCCACCTTGCGTGATTCAACGTCGGCGCCGTGGCCCCAGACCGTGCACATCAAGTGGGAGCGCGTCAACAAACGGCCCACATTTTGCAGCAGATACAAAGCGAAGCCGGTTTCGAGTTCGGTCAGGGCGATTCGATCGCCGCCGAAGAAGATCTGCCGGGCAGCAAAGTCCACTTCCAGTCGCCCCCAGGTGCGCCGCCGTGTTTCCAGCCGCAGTCCTGACCGCTGCAACACGGCATTCAGTCGGGCCAGCAGGATCGGGCGAGACACGGGCTTGATGATGTAGTCGTCTGCCCCGGCCGACAGCATTTGAACCACATCGTCCTCTTTGTCGCGCGCTGAAATAAAAATCACCGGCGGGCAGGCTTCTTTTTTCTCCAGACGCAAGCGTGCGAGTACCTCGGGGCCCGACATGTCCGGGACCATCCAGTCCAGCAGGCAGGCCGCATACAAGCCCCGTTCCACCGCGCGCGCGCACTCAGTGCCGTGCGTGAACAGATCTACCCCGTAGCCAGCCTCCCTCATCCAGGCACACACCGCGTCGGCTGTTTCAGGATCGTCCTCGAGATAGGCGATTCGGGGAAAGGAGGTGCTGGACATAAGGAAATAAATGTAGACAAGGGACCGGTCAGCGGGAGGCCAATGTTAAAAAAAAACAACTTAAATCATAAGTTTTACGGCCATCAGCCGATGCCCGGAAGGAAGAAGGCGACGACCGGATAGTAGTCATTAAGTGTAAAGAAGGTTTTACGCTCCCCGAGGAGGTTCGACGATAAGCTCCCGGCGCTGTTAATACCTTTTACCTCTGGTGACACTGCCGTGCTTGAAAAAACAAATCGTTACGAATGCCGCCTACGCAAGCCTTTGGGCATGGCGTTCATGGTGCGTGCTGCGGCTCTTGGATTGGCCATTGGATTGATGCCTGCCGCAGCCTCTGCCGCCCTGACGGCTTCGGTCACCGGAGTCTCCCTTCCGCCGCTGGGAATTTATCCCGGTGAGACGGCCACCTTGCGAATTGCGCTGTCCAACAGCGATCCCGTACCGATCACAAACGTAGCCTTCAACAACAGCTTGCCGGGTACTTTGCCCAATGGCCTGAGCGTTGCCGGTGCGGCGGCAAATGGGTGCGGTGGGGCCTTTACCGCCAACCCGGGAACGCAGGCGCTTGCTCTGACCGGTGGCACCGTACCCGCTGCCAGTAACGGGATTGACGGTGTGTGTCTCATCGATATTCCGCTCACAGCTGGCACCTCGACCGGTCTCGGAACCTCGTACGCGTATGCAATCGCGGATGGTTCGGTGACCAGCAGCGGCGGCAGCAACGTTGGAAATGTTTCCCAGAGCTTTGTGGTCAGGGCGCTGCAGCAGCCGCAAATCTCAAAGGCATTCACCAGCTCGACGCTGGTGCTCGGCGGCGCCTCGACGCCCTTGACCATCACGCTGGTCAACCCGAACCCGGTGGCAATTTCCGGGTTCAGCATCACCGATAACTTTCCCCAGCTTGGGACCGGCATCATCAAGGTCGCGGCAACGCCCGGCGCGAATGCAACCTGCACCAGCGGCCCGGCACCGGCATTCAACCCCGCAGTGGTTGCCGGCGCTACCAGCGTGACCGGTACCGGAGATCTGCCGCCGAACGGAAGCTGCACCTTTGTTGTGAACGTGGAGGCAAACCATACCAACGGCCTGTTCACAACGGGTGCGCAAAGCAACGTCATCAATCGGAGCACCCATTTCACCAATGCGATGGGTATCCAGGCGCAGGCCAACGCGCAAGCCGACGTGACCGTTCGGTCTCCGCTCCGTGTGAGCAAGGTTTTTCCAGCCCCCGCGACGCTTTCAAGCGGCGCCTCCGGTTCCTTCACCATCACGTTGTTCAATGACGGCAACACGCCGCTGACCGTGACCACCTTTGACGACACGCCCATCGATGGAATAGGCGGTGTCGACCCGACAAGAGGACTGAACGTGACCTCGGCGGTGACCACCTGTGCGGGCGGTGCCGCTACTGCCATCAACAGCAACAAGGGCATCAGGCTGACAGGCGGGACCATCCCCGCCAACGGCAGCTGCACGGTGACTGTGAACTTCACCGCGACGGTTCAGACGAACGGCGTTCCGGTGACCTACACCAATAGCATTCTTCTGGGTGCCGTCGATGTGGGCGACGCAGCCATCAAGAGCCAGGCGGTATCGGCCACCATTTTGGTGGCTGACGATCTGCGCGTTCTCAAAACGGTACAACCGTCGACGCCCGTGGCACCGGGCAATCCAATCCAGTACCAGATCACGGTGCAAAACTTCGGCGCTGGTGCTATCAGCACTGTATCGGTGACAGACAACTTCACCCAAGGCCAGACCTTCCTGACCGGCACGATCAACGGCTTCAATTACACACCGACAGTCGCCCCGGCGGCCTGCGTTGGCGTCACCTCTGCGAGCGCAGTGGGAAGCACTGCGCCGGTCTTTACCATCGATACCGTCCCGGCCCGCACCAGTGTCAGCGTACCGGGCGCCTGCACCATCACCATGTGGGCGATGGCGTCCACCGTTGCGGTGGCCACTTCGAATAACTCCATCGCTCCGGGCGGCGTTTGCTACAACGCGGGCGCGACCTGCAATGGCGGCGCCTCGAATGGCACCAGTGTGGTTACCAACGCGAGCGTGCTGGTTGCCGCCAAGGCCTTCACCGAATCGTCTCCCGGCGTCAACACCTTTGCCGAGGGAACCATCGTTCGCATGACGATCAGCCTTTCGAACAGGTCGGCGAACCCGCTGACCAACGTGTCCATCTCGGACACCCTGCCGCTGGCAAACAGTGGCGGTGGCCAACTGCGTATTGCCAACCCGCCCAACGCGGCCAGCACCTGCGGCAGCCCTACCATCACAGCAGTCGCGGGTTCCACCTCGATAGGCATGAACAACGGCACCGTTCCCGCCCGCGCTTCCAATGGCTTGGGCACAAACGGCGCGTGCGCGCTGATCGTGGATGTCGTCGGACCCGCCGGCGTGTATCCCAATATCGCGACGAGCGGCGCCACAGAAACCTACGGAAACGGTACCACCCAAACAGTGGCCCCGGTACCGAGCAATACTGCCACGCTGACCTACACGTCCGCGCTGACGGCAACCAAGACCTTCAATCCGGGCGCTGTGTCTTCGGGCGGCAAATCAACGGTCACGGTGCAGATTGCGAACTCCAGCGCCCTCGCGCTGACCAACGTCAGCGTGACCGACCCGCTTCCGGCCGGCATGTTGCTGGCAACGCCGCCCAATGCGCAGACGACCTGCGCGGGACCCACATCCATCACGGCCGTTGCTAACGCCAGCAGCGCGACGCTGACCGGCGCCAGCATTGCGGGTGGCGGCAACTGTGCTTTCCTGTTTGATGTCGTGGCCACAGGCGGTGCGAACTGGGTCAACAGCATTCCTCCAGACAACATCCTGGCGGATGGCGGTGTCCGCAATGTCAGCGCCGTGGTCGGTACGCTTAATTTCAATCCACCCACTGGCGTGACAGTCAGCAAAACGACCTCCGTCAGCTCCTTGGCTTCGCCCAACCAGCCGAGCCGGCTGACGATCAACATTGCCAATGGGACGCAGAGGGTCACCAACCTGAGTCTCATCGACTATTTCACGGTCGGAGGTGTGTTTCCCGGCACCAACAACGGGTGGGTGATAACGAGCACACCTGAACCTTTCACGAGCTGTCCTGGCGGGGTGATGACTGCTGTAGCGGGGGCGCGGTCGATCAGCCTGGCAGGCGCAATTTTGGACCCAAGCCAGACCTGTGTAATGCAGGTCAACGTGACGTCTGCAGTGACTGGCGGCAGTACAAACACCATTCCTGCCGGTGCCATCAAGACCGACCAGAACCTGACCAACGCCAACCCGGCGACGACCAGTCTGGCGGTCAGCACGAATATCGGCATCGTCAAGCAGTTCACGCCCAATGTGGTGAACCCGGGTACCCGGTCCCGCTTGCGAATCACGTTCACCAACCCGCTTTCGCAACCGGTCGGCGATCTTGCGGTCACCGATACCCTGCCGGCTGGCGTGACCGTTCCGAGCGGCGCGAACCCGACGACAACATGCCAGGGTGCGACGGTCTCCTCGACGGTCAATACGGTCCAGGTTTCGGGCGGCATCATCCCTGCGGCAGCCGGAAATGTACCGGCAACCTGCCAGGCGGAAATTGATGTCTTTGTGGCGGTACAAGGCGACTATGTCAACACCATTCCAGCCAACGCGCTGACCGCTACCGCCGGGGGCAACGCCCTGGCGAACACCCAGCCTACGAGCGATACGCTGCGTGCACAGTCACCGATCGTGGTGCACAAGGCCTTCAGCGCCCGCACCCTGGACGCGGGCAATCCTGTCGGGTTCACGACCGGGTCCGACACCAAGGCGCCCGGTGCGGTGGCGGTGATGACGATTCGTTTCGACAATCCCAACAACACACAGCTCAACGGCATGGCCTTGACGGACGCATTGCCGGCCGGACTGGTCGTCGCGCCTACGCCGGCTGCGGCCACGACCTGCGCAGGAGGTACCGTCGTAGCGGCAGCGTCTGCCACCAGCGTTCGCCTGACCGGCGCAGCACTTGCGGCAAATGGCTTCTGTACTGTCACTGTGAATGTTCTGAGCAACATTTCGGGGGTGTACACCAACACGATCCCCACCAGCAGCATTACCACCAGCGAGGGCGTGACCAACCAGGAGCCCACCAGCGCGCAGCTGATCACATCAAACCCGCCGACCGTCGGCAAGCAGTTCAACCCTGCGGTGATCCCACCGAACGGCGTATCGCGTTTGAGCATCGTCATTGGCAACACGAATGCCGCGGCCATGACCTTGAGTGCGAACTTTGACGATGTGCTGCCGACGGCGCCTGGCCAGATCAGTTTGACGGGAACTCCCGGCATGGCGACGACTTGCGGCGGAACGGTCGTGGCCGCGGCCAACGCCACCAGCGTGAGGCTTAACAGCGGCGGCACGATCCCGGTCGGTGGTTGCACGATTGATGTCGATGTGACAGGGCTGGCGGCAGGTGTACACACCAACAATATTCCCGCAGGTGCCCTGCAAACCAATCTGGGCAACAACCAGGCGCCTGCCAATGCGACGCTGACGATCAGCACCCTTGGCTATATTTCCGGCAAGGTCTTCCGGGACAACAACGTCACGCCTAACGGAACCTTCCAGAACGGCACCGACACCCCCATCGCCGGGATTGGCATTGAATTGCGCAGCGGTGCAAACTGCAGCGGCCCCCTGCTGTCCACCGGAACTACCGACGCGCTCGGCAACTACCTGTTCTCGGCTCTGGCGGCCGGCAGTTATTCCGTTTGCCAGCCGACGCAGCCTGCGGCAACCACCAACGGCATCACAAGCGCCGGCACCATCAGCGGCATCAATGGCAGCACAGGTTCAGCCGGTGCGGCATCCAACCCCACGGCAACCACCAGCCAGATCACCAACATCACCCTCAATGGGAACGGCGGCGGCGGCGAAATTTCGGGCTCCGTCAACAACAACTTTGCCGAAGTCGTGCCTTCGTCCATCTCGGGCAAGGTGTTCAAGGATTTGAACAACAATGGCCTCCAGGAAGGCGCGGATGATCCGCTCGCAGGCGTCACTGTTGAGCTGCGGGACGCGGGTAACGCGCTGATCGCCACCACGGTCACCGACGCAGCGGGCAACTACTCGTTTGGCAATCTGCTGCCCGGGACTTACAGCGTGGTAGAGCCGGCACAGCCTGCCGGGACCTCCAACGGCATCACCACTGCAGGCGCAGTTCCCAACGGCGGCACGCCTGGAACGGCCACAACGCCGGCTGTCACACCCAGCAGGATCGGCACCATCGTGCTGCCTCCCAATACGGTTTCATCCGGCAACAATTTTGCCGAAGTGCCCAATGGAGGAACGATTTCCGGCAGGGTCTTCCTGGACTACGACAACAGTGGCCTGATGAATGGAAGCGACCACGGCATTGACGCACAGACGATCAACCTGACAGGGACCGACGTTAACGGGCTGGCTGTCTCCAGGTCAACGGTCACACTGGCCGACGGCACCTATAGCTTCACGGGTCTTGCCCAGGGTACCTATACCGTGACGCAGCCCCTGCCGCAGGCAACGGGTACGACCAACGGCCAGACCATCGCGGGCAGCACCGGCGGAACGGCGACCTCGCCCGCCACGCCTGTCTCCTCGATTTCGACGATTCCGCTCGCCAGCGCAAACGCCGTGTCGGCTGACAACAACTTTGCTGAAATTCCGGGCAATGCGCCTGACCTGGCGGTCGCCAAAACGCACGCGCCGGTCAGTTTTGCCCAAGGGTCCAGCACAGGCTTCTACACCATCACCGTTTCCAATGTCGGCGCGGCGGCAACGTCCGCAACCGTCACCATGGTCGACACCTTGCCCGTTGGCATGACGGTGGCTGCCGTCAATGGCGGCGCAACCTGGTCCTGCTCCAACACCGCCACAACCGTCACCTGTACCACCAACAGCGTGATCGCCTCCGGTGCGGCGGCGCCCGTCATCACGGTGCGTGTCGCGGTGGCGGCAGGTTTGTCCGGCCAGGTTCTGGTGAACACAGCAGTGGTTTCCGGCGGCAACGAGCCGAGCGGATTTACCGGCAACAACACCGCAACCGATCCCACCGCCATCTCCGACGTGGCGGCGGTGCAGGGCAGTGTGTGGCGCGATCTCAACCATAACCGCATCAAGGACCCTGGTGAACCATTGGTTCCTGGCTGGATCGTCGAACTCACACTCGGCGGTGTGGTGGTAGGGACCACCACCTCGGACGCAAACGGCGCTTACAGCTTCCCTAACGTGGCACCTGGCTCCGGTTACCAGATCCGTTTTCGCGAACCCGTGAGCGGCCGCATCTATGGACGCCCTGTGCCCAACGAAACCGGGTTGCCCTATACCAATGGACAGGTCAGCTCGACCTCCAACCCGGCTGGCGCCACCAATGCCGATGGAACGCTGCGTGGCCTGACGTTAACCGCCGGCACCACGACTTTGGCCCAGAGCCTGCCGCTGGATCCGAGTGGGGTGGTCTACGACGCCGTCAGCCGCCAGCCTGTGCCGAATGCCGTTGTCACACTCTCCGCGCCTGGCCTGACGGCAGCCGACGTGGTGGGCGGCAGCCTGAGCCAGACGACGGGCGCGGACGGCGCCTACCAGTTCCTGCTGCTGGGCGGCGCGCCCGTGGGCGGCACGCTGTACACGCTTACCGTGACCTCGCCGGCCGGTTACCTGCCTGCCCCTTCGGGGATGATTCCCGCCTGTACAGCGACCCTGGGTGTCGGACTGGCCCCGCCCAGCCCCGATCCGGCGCTGGTGCAGAACAGTAACTTTGCGCCCGGCGCCGGCGTGCCGCTGCACAACCCTGCGGCCTGTCCCAACAACACGCTCGCCCTCGCGGGAGGCGCGGCCACGACGCAGTACTTTTTCACATTCACCTTCGCCGCGATTCCAGGTTCGGCCAACGTGCTGAACAACCATATCCCGCTGGACCCGGTGCTGGGCGGCGCGATTGTGATGACGAAGAGCACACCCCTGGTCAATGTGGTCCGCGGCGAGCTGGTGCCCTACACCGTCACGGCAACCAACACGCTGAATGCGGTGCTCGGCAATATCAACATCGTGGATGTGATTCCAGCGGGCTTCAGGTACCGCACCGGCTCGGCATCGCTCAACGGCGTTGCCCTGGAGCCAGCGGTGGCCGGGCGAAACCTCACCTGGGCCGGCCAGACGTTTACCGCAGGTGAACGCAAAACCTTGCGCATGCTGCTGGTGGTTGGCTCCGGTGTGGCTGAAGGCAACTACATCAACCGGGTGGCCGCACGCAACAGCCTGGTCAACACGCAGGTGTCCAATACCGCAGAAGCGGCCGTGCGCGTTGTGCCTGATCCCACGTTTGATTGCTCGGACATCATCGGCAAGGTCTTCAACGACAAGAATGCCAACGGCTACCAGGACGAGGGCGAGCCCGGCATCGCGAATGTGCGCATTGCCACCGCCCGAGGCCTGCTGGTCACCACCGATGCGGAGGGCCGCTTCCACGTCGCCTGTGCGGCCATTCCGAATGCGGACCGTGGCTCGAATTTCGTGATGAAACTCGATGACCGCACCTTGCCGTCCGGTTTCCGCCTGACGACCGAGAACCCCCGTGACGTGCGTGTGACGCGCGGCAAGATGGTCAAGCTCAACTTCGGTGCAACCGTGCACCGCGTGATCCGGCTGGACCTGTCGGGCGCAGCCTTCGTGAACGACACGACCGACCTGCAGCCTGCTTATGCCGAGGAGGTGCGAAAGCTCCCCGCGAAGCTTGCCGAACGCCCTTCTGTTCTCAGATTGGCTTACCGGCGCGGCACCGAGCCTGCAGACCTTGCAGACAAGCGATTGCTTGCTCTGACGCAGCAGATCCGGGCCCTGTGGGAAAACCAACGTAAAAAAGAGAACGAGGAAAGCGAACCGCTCCACCCCTTGCTTATCGAGACCGAACTTGAGGTGGCGCCATGAGATTTCGTATCAATACCGTCGCTTTCGCTGCCGGCCTGCTGGTGGCGGGCTCCCACGCCTGGGCCGCGGCAGATGCTAGCGGCAAACGGGTGGACAACGGGCGGGTCGATATTTACCCGGTCCCGTCCCCCACTGAAGTGCAGCCCGCGATCAGCTATCCCCTGCCTTCCGGCGTGACGCGCGAGGAAGCCGCTTCCATGCGGCGCCTGGCGGCGCAGGTTCCCGAACGTCCTGCCCAGGTTGATCGATCCCTCCAGGAGATCAACGGCTCCAACCTGTTTGTTTCAGGAAAAGCCGCGCTGACACCGGACGCCCGGGCCGTGTTGGACTCCATGGCCGTGGGTATTGGCGCAAAAGCCAAACTTTCTTCGACGACCCGCATTGCGGTCGTGGGCCACACCGATGACCAGCGCCTCTCTCAGGCTGCCCGCAACGTCTTCAAGGACAACCAGGGCCTGTCTGAAGCACGTGCGCTGGCGGTCGCTGCTTATCTCAAGCAAGCGCTCAACAATCCGGCCATTACCTATTCCATTCGGGGAGAGGGCGAAAGCCGGCCTCTCGCATCCAATGCAACGCCGGAGGGCATGGCCCGCAATCGCCGTGTTGAGTTGCGTGTGTGGTTCGAGCCGGTTGTTGCCCTGCCGGTGCTCGCCGCTCCCGCTGCGCAGGTTCCTGTTTGCTCGCCCCTGGCGGCTGGCCAGCCCAATGTGCCCTTCCGCATCACGGTCGACGGCAAGCCCCTCAATGCATCGGAAGTGCCGAACGAGGCTGATGGCCAGCGTTGTGCTGACGTTGCCATGGAAAAAGCCGATATCCAGGTGCGCTACGACAGCCTGGCCATTTCCCCGGCGATGAATGTCTGGGCCACGCCGAACGCAGCTGTCAAGGGCGAAGCGCTTGAATTCCGTGCCTGGTCCAACTACATCCCCTGGATCAAGAAATCGGAGATCCGCATTTTCCGCGCGGGCCAGAAAACGCAGGAGCAGCCGCTGGAGGTGATGCCGCTGGCTTGGGCGGCCCCGATCCGCTGGACGGTTCCCGCAGCCACTGCGGGCGACCAGCTGTTTTACCTGATGCGTGTGTACGACGCGCAGGGCCGTTTTGATGAAACCAGCCTCAAGCCGCTGAACCTGCTGGCCCGCCCCATGGCTGCCAACGAAGACAGGGACAAGATCGAGCGCGAGCGCCTGACCGGTTATGGCGAGAACAGTTTGACACTGCGCAATATTCCGGTGACCGGCGGCACGGTCACGGTCAACGGCAGCAATCTGAAGCCGGGCCAGCGCATCGAAGCGCTGGGCCTTGAATTGCCGATCGACGCGCAAGGCAAGTTTGCAATGAAGCAGATCATGCCGGCGGGGCCGCAGTCCGTGGAAGTCACGTTGAAGGAAGCGGACGGACGCACAAGCACGTTCCGCCGCAACCTGAGCATCGCGGCCGACGACTGGTTCTACCTGGCGCTGGGCGATTTGACCGTGGGGCGCAACCAGGTTGCCGGCCCGATAAAACTGGTCACCGGAGACCTCTCTCATTACGAAGACAAGGTGTATGTCGACGGGCGTGCCGCGTTTTATCTGAAGGGAAAAATCAAGGGCGAATGGCTGCTGACGGCTTCGGCAGACACGCGCGAAGGCCCGGTCAAGGACCTGTTCTCGAACTTCTCCGCCAAGGACCCCAAGTACCTGTTGCGCAGCATTGACCCGGACTTGTATTACCCGGTGTATGGGGATGACAGCACGACGGTGGACGATGCGCCTACCCAAGGGAAGTTTTTCGTCAAGCTGCAAAAAGGCGATTCGCATGTGATGTGGGGTAACTTCCAGACCTCCTGGAGTGGTACCGAGCTGATGCAATATTCGCGCGGTCTGTACGGAGCGCAATTGCGCCACCGATCAGAAGATGCGACGACCTTTGGAGAGAAACAAACGCAGCTTGACGCGTTTGTTGCCGACCCCGGCACCGTGGCGGCACGCGAGGAGTTCCGCGGGACGGGCGGCTCGCTCTACTACCTGCGCCATCTGGACATTACCCAGGGCTCGGAGCGCGTATGGATCGAAGTACGCGACAAGGATTCAGGCATGGTGATCGAACGCCGCCAGCTCGCGCCGGCGCAAGACTATGAAGTCAACTACCTTCAGGGTCGGATCATCCTGAACTCGCCACTGTCGGCAACAGGCGGCGGCTCAGCGCTGATCATGACCTCGGCGGTCAGCGGCCACCCGCTTTACCTGGTGACAACTTATGAGTTTGTGCCTGGCCTCACGGCGGTGAGCAATCTTTCGACCGGAATCCGGGCAAGCCAGTGGCTCAACGACCACGTCCAGCTTGGCATCAACACCTATCATCAGGGCGAAGCTGGGTCGAGCCAGACGCTCCAGGGCCTGAACGGAACCTTGCGCTACAAGCCGGGAACATGGCTCAAGTTCGAAGCCGCCCGTTCGGAAGGTCCAGGCAACGGGGTGCAGACATCCATCGATGGTGGTTTTGGCTTCAATACCCTGAGCAATGGCGGCATTGAAAAGGCCGGTGCGCAGCGCCTGGAAGCCGCCGTCGACCTGGCGGAAGTCACCGATGGAATGAAGGGCCAAATCAAGTCGTATGTGCAGAACAAGGAGCGCGGTTATTCGGCTCCGGGCCAGATAGGCATAGGCGGCGAAGCGCTCCGGCAGCACGGCGTGGCCGCCGATGTGGAGGTGGCCGTCGGGACGCGCGTGGTCGTGAAAGCCGATCAGCGCGATGGCGAGCTGCAAGACAGCGAGAACGTTGAAGTCGCCGTGCGGCAAGCCCTGACCTCCGAATGGGAGATTGGCGTCGGTGCGCGCCTGGATGATCGCAGCAATGTGGTGGCCAATGCCAGCCCCCTCTTGTCGCAAACCGGCTCCCGCACCGATGCGCAGGTTCGGCTTGACTACAAGCCCGATCTCAAGGATGGAAAACCGGGGGAAAAAGAAGGTTGGGAAGTCTACGGTTATGTGCAAGACACGCTGCAGCGGGACGACACGCGCGATCTGAACGACCGTGTCGGTCTTGGCGGAGGACTGCAGGTCAGCGAACGCCTGAAAGTCAGCGGCGAATTGTCCAACGGCAGCATGGGCGTAGGCGGCAAGGTCGGCGCTGACTACCGCATCTCGGACCGCAGCAATGCCTACCTCACCTATGCGATGGAGACAGAAAGCCCGGACGTGGCCTGGCGCGGCCGGCAGGGCACCCTGGTTTCCGGTTCCAGCACGCGCGTTTCGGACCAGCTGCGTGTGTTCGGCGAAGGGCGCTCTGTCAACGGTGCCGGGCCGCAAAGCCTGACGCAGGCATTCGGCATGGACTGGGCGCCGAATGACCGATGGAATTGGGGCGCCAAGGCCGAGTTCGGAACGGTATCGGATCCGTTCGCTGGCGATCTGAAGCGCCAAGCCGTGGGCGGCTCCGTTGGCTACAAAGAGGGCGGGCTTAAATACAGCGGAAGCCTTGAATGGCGCAGTGACAAGGGCAATATCTCCGGGGCGCGTACGACCTGGCTCATGCGCAATACCCTGGGTATGCAGGTGGACCCGGCGTGGCGGGTTTTCAGCAAGCTCAACATTTCCCGCTCCAGCAACAACCAGGGCGCGTTTATCGACGGCAACTACCGCGAGTTTGTCCTGGGAAGCGCTTACCGCCCGGTGGACAATGACAAGTGGAACACGCTGTTCAAGTACACCAACCTGAACAACGTGCCCACAGCGGGGCAGCTGGCGCCCTCGGGCGTGCAGGCTGACTACGCGCAGCGCAGCCAGGTGTTTGCGGTGGACACCATCTATGACCTGACGCCATGGCTGTCGGTCGGCGGGAAGTACGCGTTTCGCATTGGTGAGATCAAGATGCCGGCGGCCAGCGGCCAGTGGTTCTCCAGCCGTGCGGACCTGGTGATCCTGCGTGCGGACCTGCACCTGGTCAAGGAATGGGATGCGCTGGTCGAGATGCGCAAATTGCGCGCAACCGAAGCGCAAGATGCCAAAGCCGGCGCGCTGATCGGGATCTACCGGCATCTGGGCAAGTCCGTCAAGGCAGGTGTTGGCTACAACTTCACCAACTACTCGGATGATTTGACCGACCTGTCCTATCGCAGCCGTGGCTGGTTCCTGAATGTGCTGGCGACGTATTGACAGGTTCAATGCATCGCCTTGGGCGCGCGCCGATGCTGCGTCGGCTCGGCCGCGGCCCACTCATTTTTTAAGCATCAAATCGGCCTCCAGCCCAATAGGGGTTGGCGCAAACAGCTATCTTATTAATAGCGTTGCCACAACCGGGTGGCGGCGTTTGGGGCCATCAGCTTTCTTCATGGCAAGCACCACAGCACAGCCGGTACCCGAGGCGGGGGCATCTTGCGCAGCCTCGAAGAAGCGCCATCAATCTTCATGCTCTCCGAGGCTCATCAGCCATTCAGCGCGCGAGCAGGCGGACTCTCGGCCGCGCGCAAAAGGCCACAAATGGATGCGCGGCCTGGGGTCAAGTTTGAACAACTCAATAACAAGCAGGACCTTGTCTCGCGCAGTCCACACTCACCGAAGAAACCGCGCATTCAAGACGCGAGTGCTGCATGACCAACACCGTAAAAAGTCTTCTCAACACAATAATTTGATTATCAATTAAAAGGAGTTTTTTGAATGGAATCGTGCAACGGCAACCCAGGGATCAAACGTCACGCATCTAATAAGAAGGAACGTTCGAGGGCCGTGCCAGGCGGCCTTGTCGCAAACAACGCGTCCGGGTTTACGATTTCAGCCATAGCGCTCGCCATCGCGCTGCTCGCTGCAACGCCCCAACAGGCACGCGCCGCGAACGAGTGCGGTGTGGACGGGCCCGGGCAGGACACGCTGACCTGCTCCGCCGCAAACTATGGAACCGGCATCAGCTACCCGGCTTCCCACGGGTTGACGCTCAACCTGGACAACCCGGCCATGGTGGTGACGGGAGGGGTATTGCTTAACCCCGGCGCCAACCCCCCCGGGGGCACACAACTGACTATCAATGTCACAAATGTCAACTCGATCACCGCCGCCGGTTCCGCCCTGTCCATAAGGAACGGAGCGGTAGACGGGGTGGCCACTGTCAACATCCATGGAGGAACGCTCACCTCCACCGGAGCGGCCCCCACCGTGTCAGTGGATTCCCCCCAAACGACAGGGAGGTCCCTGGTGACGCTGACCGGCGGTCAAATCCTCAACACCGGCACGGGTGGCGGGATCATCGCATTCCAACAGAGCCTCATTGGGACAGGCAGCGCGACCGTCGTGATCACTGGCGGCACGATACAGGCCGTCGGCACAGGCGCCCAAGCGGCGATCATCAGCGGCATACGTACAGGTACGACGAGGGTCACCATGAGCGGCGGTTCTGTTCTGTCCACCGGAGCGAACGGCAACGGTTTATGGGCGCGACACACCGGCACAGGATCGAGCCAGGTCCAGATGAGCGGCGGAACGGTCGCTGCCACCGGGAACAACGGCGACGGCATTTTGGCTTCGATCAATAACGGCACTTACGCAGTGGACGTTTCAGGCGGCACCGTCACCGGCGGCGGCGGCGGCTTCGGCGCCGCGATCCATACCGCGGGAGCCGGAGGCGGCACGGTCAACATCGGTGCGGGTGCCGTCATCAATGCGGGCGCCTCCGGCGTGGCGCTGCGAGACGGCGACTTGAACCGCGACGGCATCGACGAAATCGGCGGCAACGCGGCCATTACCACTGCCGGCACCTTGAATGGTGCCGTCGTGCTCGGCGGTGGCACTGACACCCTCACCGTCACCGGCGGCGCGATCAACGGCAACATCACGGGTGACGGCGTCGACGCGCTCAATTTCAACCTCGGCGCCAACAGCTTCACGCACGGCGCGGCCCATGCCATCAGTGGCATGAATGGCATCGTCATGAATTCGGGCACGGTACGGCTCGACGGCACAGTGGCTGCCAACACCCTGAACGTCAGGGGTGGCACGCTGTTGCTCACTAACACCGGCACCTTCGGCGGCGCCACGACGGTTGAAGGCGGAACGCTCTCCGTCAATGGCACGCTCAACGGCATCGTGAACGTGCTGGGCGGGCGCCTGCAGGGCACGGGCCGGGTTGGCAACACCACAAACTTCGCCGGCGGCACCATCGCGCCGGGCAGTTCCATCGGCACGCTGCTGATAGCTGGCAACTACGTTGGAAACGGCGGCACGCTTGAGATCGAAGGCGTGTTTGGCGGCACTGGCTCACCCGCAGACAGGCTCGTGATCAGCGGCAATGCCAGCGGCACGACCACCATACAGACCATCAACTTGGGCGGCACTGGCGCGCAGACCGGATCAGGCAACACCGACGGCATCTCCATCGTCCAGGTCGGCGGCACCAGCACGGCCAATGCGTTCCAGCTGGCCGGCGGGTACGCAGCCGCCGGGCCGTACCAGTATCAACTGCGGGTGTTCGATGCGGCCAACTCCGCCGCCAGCCAGGCGGACCCCTTGCTGGGGGGCGTGCCGTTCCATGACTACCGCTTGCAATCCCTGGTGGACGCCAGCGGCCGGCCCGTCCCCGTACCGCAGATCGCCGCCTACCAGGCCATGCCTACAGGCGCCGTGCGTTATGGGGCCTCACTGCTCGATTCCGTGCACAAGCGCCAGGGCGAATTCCGCGACCTGGCGGCAACCGGTGGCCGCAACAGCGAGCAGCGCGAACCTGTATTCTTCGCACGTGCGAACGGCTCGCGCAGCGACGTTGCCGGCCACCGCGCGTCAGGCTATGAGCAGGACATCGGCTATCTCCAGGCCGGAGGCTATATGTTCGGGCGTGACATGGAAGGCGGCGGCGCCTTGCGCATCGGTGGCGCGTTCAGCCATGGCCAGTCCACGCTGCAGGCCGGTACAACCAGCGCCAAGGTGGACCTGAAAGGCACTACGCTCGCCCTGATCTCGACCTATCGGGCGGCGGCAGGCTGGTACCTCGATGGTGTCGCGCAGCTCACGGACTACAGCGCCCACATCCAGACCCGCGAGCGTGGCCGGGTCGGGGCGCCCGACGGCCTGGGCCTGGGCCTGTCAGTGGAAGGCGGCTACCCCCTGGCGCTCGGTGGCGGCCTGGTCATCGAACCCCAGGCGCAGCTGTCCTACCAGAAGGTCAAGTTCGATACCTTCGTCGATGTGGACCGCATCACGGTCGACCTGCAGGGCGGAGAAAGCTTGCGCGGGCGCGCGGGTGCCCGCATCAAGAAGGACTTCAACCCCAACACGACCCGCCAGTGGACGCTGTACGCCGAAGGCCACCTGTTCCACGAGTTCCTCAAAGACCGCGGCGTCACGGCCAGCGGCATCTCCTTCGCATCGGACACCCTGGGCACCAGCGCGCAGCTGGGCGGCGGTATCCATGCCCAGGTTGGCGCGAACACCACGGGGTTTGCCGGCGTGAGCTACAGCAAGGGTTTGAGCAAGGGCGCCGCAGACGCGTGGAGCGGCAACCTGGGCGTGCGGGTTGCTTTCTAGGCAGGTTTGCAGCATTTGCCCGGCGGCGCAGAGGAATGAAGTGACGCGCGTGGGACCATCTTCAGTGCGCGGCTCTGAGTGCCCGCCGGTACTGCACCGCTTCGGCCACGTGCGTCACCTGCACGGCCTGCGCGCCGGCCAGGTCGGCAATCGTGCGGGCCACCTTCAGACAGCGGTGAATGCTGCGGCCTGACCAGCCCAAGCGCGCGGCCGCGGTGTTCAGGAATTTCGCTGCGGCGTCATCGAGCTGGCATTGCGTATCAATGGCTTTGCCTTGCAGCGCCTGGTTGTTGCTGCCCTGGCGCGCCATGGCGCGTTCACGCGCTGCGACCACGCGCTCGCGGATGCTGGTGGTGCTTTCACCGGGCGGCGCGTTGACCAGTTCATCGGCCGCCAGCGCGCCGACTTCCACAT
>CAZIYA010000010.1:0-26372 GCA_964543355.1 uncultured Polaromonas sp. | reverse complement strand
TTGCCGGCAGCAATCTGGCTGGAGGCGGTGGCGATGGTGTCTGTGCCCTGGCGGACTTCGCCGACGACTTTGGACAGGCTGTCGCGCATGGATTTCATTGCAAAAAGCAGGCTGGATCGGTCATCGGCACGGGTTTCAATCATTCCCGTGAGGTCACCGGCAGCAATACGCCCGGCAATTTGAGTTGCGTAATCGGGTTCGCCGCCAAGTTGCCGCAACAGACTCCGGCCGAGCAGCAGGCCAATAGCCAGCAACAGGCCTGCGAGAACCAGGGCACCGATGGAAAATTCAAACAGCCGGCGCATGAAAGCCTGCTCGACAGTGTCCAGATACACGCCTGAGCCGATGATCCAGCCCCAGGGTGCGAACCCCTTGACATAGGAAACTTTTTGCACCGGCTTGTCGCTACCAGGTTTCGGCCACATATAGAAAACAAATCCGGCACCGCTGGCTTTGACCGTGTTGACAAATTCAACAAACAGGTGTTTACCGGTGGGGTCCTTGTTGTCGGTCAGCACCTTGCCGTCCAGCGCAGGATTGATGGGATGCATCAACATGCGCGGCTGCATGTCGTTGATCCAGAAATATTCACTGCCGCTATAGCGCAATGCCTTCACGGCCCGCATCGCACCCTGCTTGGCATCGTCCTCCGACATGACACCTTTTCCGGCAAGTTCATGGTAGTGCGCCAGCAGTCCATGCGCAGCTTCCACGGTCTGCCTGACGCTGATCTGCCGTTCTTCCATGATCAATTTTTTCTCGGAGAACACAAACCAGCTCGTCAAGACGACGATGCCCAGAACAGCGCTCGCTATCAGAAATCCCAGCTTTCTGAACAAACTCATCGATTGCAACTTCTTGGACATGCTGATCTTCTTTTCCAACAAAACGGTATAAAACTTTTCCCACCCGCCAGCCGTACTTTTCGACGGCAGAGATGTGGTGACTCGAATCCCGGGATGAAACTCAGGAAGCCAGTTTCTCGATCAGCCCCATCTCCGCCGAGGACATGAGCTTGTCGATATCGACCAGGATCAGCATGCGTTCATCCAGCGTGCCCAGCCCGATCAGGTAATCAGTGTCGAGCACCGAACCCATCTCGGGCGCAGGCCTGACCTGCTCGGGACTCAGGGTGATCACATCCGAGACGCTGTCGACCACCATGCCCATGACGCGGCTGGCGATGTTGAGGATGATCACGACCGTGAACTGGTCATAGGTGGGCGTGCCGAGATTGAACTTGATGCGCATGTCGATGATGGGCACGATGATGCCGCGCAGGTTGACCACGCCCTTGATATGCTCGGGCGCATTGGCAATCCGTGTCACGGTGTCGTAGCCGCGCAGCTCCTGAACTTTCTGGATATCGATCCCATACTCTTCCTCGCCCAGGGTGAACGCGAGGAACTCCAACGCCTTCACCGCAGGCGCACCATGGGGCGGTGCGGAGGAAGCTGTTGAATGGGAACTGCTTGTGGTTGCGTGCATGAACACTCCTTTAGTAAGGTGAGTGGCGTGCCCGATACGTGGCTCGCCGGAAAATAATGGCCAATATAGGTACCCTGCATCTATTAACGGCCGGATACGGTAAAACTTTAGGTGCATCGGGTTTGCAGACGCAGTCATTCGTATGAGGGTCGCTCCGATGGCGTGGGTCCATGTGTTCATGCAGCACTCATGACATCTGCTGCATGATGCGGACCAGCTTTCCGCCGTAAGCCGGGTCGGTTGCATAACCGGCGCGCTGCAGGCCATGTGCGGCCTCCGCCGGGTTGTCGGTGGCCAGCACGTTGGCATAACGCGGGTTGGTGGTCAGGAACCGGGCGTAGTCCGTGAAGGCTTCCTCATAGGAGCCATAGGCCCGAAAACTGGCCCTGGTTTTCTGCGCTACCCCGTTGACATATTCGGTGGTCGTGCTTTCAGCCACGGGACCCTTCCAGCTCCTGTCGGCCTTGATGCCGAACACATTGAAGCTGGAACTGCCGTCCTCCCTCCGTATCTCGCGTCGGCCCCAGCCGGACTCCAGCGCGGCTTGCGCCATGATCAGTTGCGCCGGAACCCCGCTGGCCTCGCTGGCCCGCTGTGCGGCCGGCAACATGCGCGAAACAAATTGCTCCACATGGGCTTGCGGCAAAACACTTCTGCTCAGCGAGGCCTTGGCGGTGGCCGTCTCGTACACGGCAAGGTCCGGTTTCTGGCTGAAGGAGGCGGATGCAGGCTTGCCTGCCTCGAACGCGGATACCGCTTTCGGGGCCACGGCAGTTGGCGCGCCAAGCAACTTGTCGGCTGGCACGGTGCCGGCTGTTGTGTTGGCCCCCTCCCCTCCAGCTGTTCGGTTGAGCTGCGCGAACATGGCCTCGGCCAGGCCCAGCCCCCGGCCGGACAGGTTCTGCGCCAGTTGCTGGTCCAGCATCGACGTGTACATTTTTTCCTGCTGGCTGCTGAACATGCCTTCGGCTGGTGTGGCGTCGCGCATGCTCTTGAGCACCATCTGCATGAACATCACCTCGAACTGCTTGGACGCCTGCTTCATGCCCTCCTGCGGAGAAGAGCGCACGGTACGCCGCAGGGCGTCAACGCCCTGCACATCCAGCGACAGGCGCTGGTCCAGTACACCGGCAGAGGGTGTCAGGCTTGCGGAGGCGGGAAAACCAGGGCTGCTCATGGATCTAGATAATTTCAAGCTCGGCGCGCAGGGCGCCGACCGCTTTCATGGCCTGCAGGATCGAGAGCAGATCCTGCGGATTGGCACCCAGGGTGTTGAGGCCCTTGATCACGTCGGCCAGCGAAGCGCCGCCGCGCACAACCTGCAAGGCACCGCCACCCTGGTTGAGTTCGATCTGTGAGCGTTGCGCCACGACAGTGTTGCCGCCGGCCAGCGGATTGGGCTGGCTGATGACGGGCTCGGTGTTGATCACCACGGTCAGGTTGCCATGCGCCACCGCGCAATCCTGGATCCTGACAGCCTGGTTCATCACGACCGAGCCGGTGCGTGCGTTGATGACGACCTTGGCAATGCCTTGCGCAGGTGCGATATCGATACTTTCGAGACGGGCGAGGAAACCCACCCGCTCTTCCGGCCGGGCCGGTGCGTTGACCTGGATCACGCGGGCATCGAGGGCATTGGCCGTGCCCGCACCCAGATTGCGGTTGATCGCATCCACCGCCCTTTGTGCGGTTCCGAAATCGGTGGTGGTGAGCTCGAGCATGAAGGTACCGTCACCGCCCAGGGGCGAATCCACCGCACGCTCCACAATTGCGCCGGCGGGTATCCGCCCGGAACTGAGCTGGTTCACCTTGACCTGGCTGCCGCCACCCGACGCGCCGGCGCCGCCGATGACCATGTTGCCCTGGGCCAGCGCGTAAACCTGTCCATCGGCTCCTTTCAGGGGTGTCATGAGCAGGGTCCCGCCGCGCAGGCTTTTGGCATTGCCCATGGACGACACGGTGATGTCGATGGTCTGCCCGGGCCGCACGAAGGCAGGCAGGGAAGCCGTGACCATCACCGCGGCCACGTTTTTCAGCTGCATGTTGGTGCCAGGCGGAATGGTGATGCCAAGCTGCCCGAGCATGTTGTTCAGGCTCTGCGTGGTGAACGGTGTCTGCATGGTCTGGTCACCGCTGCCGTCCAGCCCCACCATCAGCCCATAACCAATCAGCGGGTTGTCGCGCACGCCCTGGATGCTGGCGAGGTCCTTCAGCCGTTCTGCCTGCGACGGCAAGGCCAGCAGGGAAGCCAGAAGCAGGCACAGTTTGAGGCCGCTGGAAATAACCGGCCGCATGGCCCGGCTGCCAGGACGGGAGGGAAAGGAGAGTGTTTGCATGGTCAGAACGGCAGCACGTTGAGGAAAAGACGCTGGAGCCAGCCCATGGTCTGGGCTTCATTGATGTAGCCCTTGGCGCTGTATTCGATGCGGGCATCCGCCACCTGCGTGGAAGGCACGGTGTTGTTGGCGCTGACCGTGCGCGGGTTCACCACACCCGAGAAGCGGATGAACTCGGTGCCCTGGTTGATCAGCATCTGTTTTTCCCCGCTGACGATGAGGTTGCCGTTGGGCAGCACTTCAACCACGGTGACGGTAATCACGCCGTTGAAGGTATTCGCGGCATTGGCACCGCCCTTGGCACTCATGACGTTGGTTCCGCCGGCATCGGCGTTCTGCGTGCTGGAAATCAGGCCGCTGAATATCTTGGGGATCACGCCCAGTTCGACGCTGGCGCTGCCGTTGCGGCTGGCATTGGCCGCCGAGTTCTTGCTGGCGTTCACGTTCTCGCTGACCAGGATGGTCAGGATGTCTCCCACGTAACGCGGCCGCCGGTCTTCAAACAGCGCCTGTGCGCCGAAACCTGTCCGGTAGATCGCTCCGTTGACGGGCGCCGCCGGACGCACCTGCGCATCCGCGCGCGACGTCATGGGCTGGTGCACCAGCGGTTCGCGCGGAATCTGCGCGCAGCCGCCCAGCATCAGGCCGGCGGCGAGAAGCCCTCCGGCAACACAGTGGCCCAGGAAATAACGCATCACAGCTGCGCCAGGCGCGCAAGCATCTGGTCGGAAGTCTGGACAGCTTTGCTGTTGATTTCATACGCGCGCTGGGTCTGGATCATGTTGACCAGTTCCTCGACGACATTGACATTCGACGACTCGACATACCCCTGGTTGAGAATGCCGGCGCCGTTCTGGCCGGGCGCGGTCTCGTTGGCGCCACCGGAAGCATCGGTTTCCACATAGAGGTTCTCGCCATTGCTTTGCAGGCCGGCGGGATTGAGAAAGGTTGCCAGCTGGATCTGGCCGACCTGCACGCTGGCCGTGCTGCCGGCCTGGGTCACCGACACCGTGCCATCGCGGCCTATGGTCATGCTGGTGGTGTTCTGCGGCAGCGTGATGGCCGGTTGCAGCGGAAACCCGCTGGCTGTCACCAGTTGCCCGCTCTGGTCCGACTGGAAGGATCCGTCGCGGGTGTATGCCGTCGTGCCGTCCGGCATCAGGACCTGGAAGAAGCCATCCCCATTGATGGCCACATCTTTCGGGTTCTCTGTTTTTGTCGGGTTGCCTTGTGTGTGAATACGCTCCGTGGCCACCACCCGCACGCCGGTGCCCAGTTGCAGCCCGGAGGGCATGCGGGTCTGGTCAGACGTCTGGCCGCCGCTCTGGCGAAGGTTCTGGTACATCAGGTCCTCGAACACGGCCCGGCTGCGCTTGAAGCCTGTGGTGCCCACGTTGGCCAGGTTGTTGGAGACCACATCGAGTTGCATTTGCTGGGCATCGAGGCCCGTCTTGGCAATGGCAAGGGAACGAATCATGAAAAAACTCCTGGAAAATGGCTAGGCCGTGTTCATGTCAAAGCAGGATGCGGGTGCCCGGGAAATCAGCCGTGAGCCAGCAGCTTGTTGGCCTGCTGGTCGTTGCTTTCAGCTGTCTGCAAGGTCTTCATCTGCATCTCGAAGCGGCGGGCGTTGGCAATCATGTCGACCATGGCCTCCACCGCGTTGACGTTGCTTCCCTCGAGCGTTCCGGAGAGCAGCCGCACGCCGGGGTCGGCCTGGGGGGCGGCCACGCCGGGCTGCACCCGGAACAGGCCGTCGTCGCCGCGCACCAGGTCGCTGACAGCCGGATTGACCAGCTTCAGGCGCCCCACTTCGGCAGCCCCCACCGCCGGGTCACCCGCGCCCAGCGCGGTGACCACGCCGTCAGCGGCCACCGTCAGTGACGAGCCGGGCGGCACCACCACCGGGCCCGCATCACCCAGCAGGGGCAGGGAGTCCATGGTCAGCAATTGCCCTTCTGCGCCCACCTGGAGGTTGCCCACACGTGTGTAAGCTTCGCCGCCATCGGGCGTCTGTACTGTCAGCCAGCCGTCGCCGCGTATGGCAACATCCAGCGAACGGCCCGTCTGCATCAGCGGGCCGGAGCGCATGTCGGCACCCTGTGTGGTGGCGACCACCATGGCACGGGTGGCCATTTCGTCGCCGACGACGGGAACCGCGCGGTAGTTGTTGATCTGCGCACGAAAGCCCGGTGTCGACACATTGGCCATGTTGTTGGCAACGGCAGCCTGCTGCTCCATGGCCTGCTTGGCGCCTCCCATGCCGATGTAGATCATTCGATCCATGATTTCTCCTTGCCTTGCGTGATGCCGTGATGCGCCGGCATCAACGCATGTTCATCAGGGCCTGGACCACCTGGTCCTGCGTCTTGACGGTCTGGGCGTTGGCCTGGTAGGTCCGCTGGGCAATGATCAGGTTGACCAGTTCAGCGGTCAGGTCAACGTTGGAAGATTCCAGCGCACCGCCTATCAATGCACCCAGCTTGGTACCGGCGCCCGGCGTGCCTGTCAGGGGTTGGCCCGAGGCCGCTGTTTCAGCCCAGACGTTGTCACCCTTGGGTTCCAGCCCGTTCGGGTTCACGAAGGAAGACAGCACCACCTGCCCCAGTGCCTTGCTCTGCTCATTGGAATATTTGCCCGTGATGCTGCCGTCCTGGTTGATGGCAAACGAGCTCAGTTGACCGGCTTTGTAGCCGTCCTGCGTCAGCTTCTTGACATCGCTCGGGGAACCGACCTGGGTTGTACCTGTCAAGTCAACCGTGAACGTCATGGGGTTGGAGCCGTTGGCGAAATCCAGGCCTGCCAGGGTTATCTTGCCGCCCACCAGTGTGGTTGGTGCGCCCGCGACCAGAAGGCCGTTGCCATCGAACCCCAGTTGGCCGCTCGCCAGTGCAGCGCTGTTGGCGACCAGCGGTGGGCCGGCGGCTGTCGGCGGCGCGACCATCGCACCTGTAGCCGTCAGCGGGTAACCATCGGCCGTGGCGTAGGTGTCCCAGGCATTGATGCCCGTCTTCACAAAAAAGGTCGACAGCTCATGGGAGTTGCCCAGTGAGTCAAACACCGTGACCGTGTTGGAGTAGTTGTAGCTTGCCGAGTTATTGGCATCGAAGGGTGTGGTCGCCGGAACGGTTTCGCGGGCATCGATGATGAACTGGGAAGTGACACTCTGCGTGGCCGCCGGAGGCATGGCGCCCGTGGGCAACTGCAGCGCCGTCGGACTGCCACCGGCAATCGAGCCGTTGGCTGCCACCTGAAAGCCTGTCAATCTCAAACCGCTGGCATTGACGATGAAGCCGTCCTTGTCGACATCGAACTGGCCGTTGCGCGAGTAGGCAATTTCGCCGCCGGGACTGGCCAGCCGGAAAAAACCTTCGCCGTCCACAATGGCCACATCCAGCGCCCGTGTGCTGGTTTGCACCGAACCCGAGCTGAAATTCTGGAAAACACCGGAGACCTGGGTTCCCAGCCCTGCCCGCGAACCCGCGTAGACGTCGGAGAACTGCACACTGCCCGACTTGAAGCCCACCGTCCCCGAGTTGGCAATGTTATTGCCGATGACATCCAGATTGCTGGCTGCCGCATTCAGACCACTCACCCCTTGTGCGAAACCCATGGTATTTCCTTCGTTTGTATGGATTGACGTTAGATAAAAACAGCCGGCACAGAAACCGGACTCAGAGAATCAGCCTGATGTCACCGAAGCCAGCCTTCTCGCCGGAATCCAGATCCAGCGACACACCGGAAATGCCTTGCGCAACACTGGTCACTTTGGCGTAAGTCAGCGTTCCCGCGGCGGCTTTGTCGCCTTCACTCAGCGCCTCCACCTTGAGCGTGTACACGCCGTCTGCAAGCTGCGTTCCGTTGTCGCTCTTGCCATCCCACGACAGCATCTTGGCCCCCTGCGGCAAGGCGCCGAGGTCAAAACTGCGAACCGTGTCCCCTGCCGCATTGGTGATCGTGACCTTGACCGAATCGGCGGCGGCCGGCACCTCGACCGCAAACGGAACGCCGGCGCCCTGCGCCAGCGTGAGTTCGGATCCTGGAACCAGCACCGTGCGGCCGATCAGGGCCGCCGATTGCAGCACCTGGCTGGAACCACTCTGGGCCAGCAGGGACTGAAAAGCGCTGTTGAGCTTTTCGATTCCACTGACGGTGCTCATCTGCGCCAGTTGCGACGTCAGCTGCGCGTTGTCCAGCGGATTGAGGGGGTCCTGGTTGTTCAGCTGCGTGACCAGCAGCTTGAGGAAGCGCTGTTCACTGTCTGCGCTGGAAGCCGTCGGCGAGGTCAGCGCGCCCAGCGTGCCGGTAGCGTCGGATGCGGCAGGTGCATTCACAGCCATTGAAAATTCTCCTGGGGAAATAACATGTATGCGGAACTTACTGGCCAATCGTCAGGGTTTTCAGCATCAGCGACTTGGCCGTGTTGAGCACTTCGACGTTGGCCTGGTAGGAACGTGAAGCCGAGATCATGTTGACCATCTCCTCGACGACATTGACGTTGGGCATGGCGACATAACCTTCGGCGTTGGCCAATGGATTTTTCGGGTCGTGCATCATGCGCATCGGGGAGTTGTCCTCAATGACACGCGCCACTTTGACCCGGCCCGTGGACTGGCCGTCCGCCGCGTCCACCTCGAACACCACCTGGCGTGCGCGGTAGGGCTGGCCGTCCGGGCCGGAAACACTGTCCGCGTTTGCCATGTTGCTGGCGGTGGTATTCATGCGCTGCGACTGCGCCGTCATGGCGGAACCGGCGATGTCGAAGATGCTGAGCGAGGGGTTGGAAAATGGCATGAAAAAGGTCCGCCTGGTGACTACTGGATCGCTGACAGCAGGGATTTGATTTTGGAGCTGAGCACTGTCAGGTTCGCCTCGTAACGCATGGCGTTGTCGGCAAAGTTGACCCGCTCGACATCCATCTCGACCGTGTTGCCATCGATGCTGGACTGGTTGGGCGTGCGGTACATCAGCTCGGCCTCCGCCCCGGTTTGCGCCTGGCCGGCGATGTGCCGTGACGACGTTCCCGCCATGGACAGGGACTGCGCCTGCCTGCCGCGATCGACGGCCTGTGTCAGTGCGTTGCTGAAGTCGAAGTCACGCGCCTTGAAGTTGGGTGTGTCCGCATGCGCGATATTGGTCGAGAGAACTTCCTGCCGCCTGGCTCGCAGGTTGAGCGCCTCCTGATGGAAGCGGAGCGATGAATCCAGCTTGTCGATCATTTGTTTCCCCATCGTTTGAAGTGGCGCTGCCTGGCTACCCAGACGGCTTTGATGAAAATTATTTTAGGCAGGCCTCCTGCCGGCAATCAGCGGAACAGACGGGATTTCCAGCGCCAATTCAAGGTTCCCGCGCCGCAATAAAAACAGCTGTTGAACCCGTGGAGTCCAATCAACAGAACAGCGCCGGAATTGCACCGCAGTTCCGGTCTTTCCGTCCCGCCCTCGCTGCCTAGAATGTTTCCATGCGCCATGAGACACCCCCTTGCCCGCTGACACGCCCGGCCCTGCCGGCACACAACACGCTGTTGAGCTTGAGGGCAAACACTGCGGCGCTGCTGCTGGTGTTGACGCTCCTCGCGGCCTTCACGATGCCGGCACACGGTGCCAGGCAACTGCCGGCGCCGCTGTCCGGAAGTGCGCGCCCGGTGATCGAACAATTCCTGGCCAGCCAGACGGCGGGGCTTCCCGGCAAGGTGGAGATCTCCATCGACACACCGCTGTCGGGTGCGCTGCCGCCCTGTGAAACACTGGAACCTTTTTTACCGGCACGGGCTCGTCTGTGGGGCCGGGTGTCGGTCGGCGTGCGCTGCCTGTCGGACCAGCCGTGGACGCGGTATGTGCCGGCCTACATTGCGGTAAGGGGCAGTTACCATGTCGCCGCGCGGGCCATCAGCGCCGGCCAGGTGCTGACACCGGCCGACATCGCGCTGCGCGAGGGGGACCTCACCACCCTGCCGGCCAGTGTGGTGGTCGATCCTTCCCAACTGGCAGGCATGACCGCGTCGAACGGGATCGCTTCCGGCGCGCCGATCCGCCGGGAGTTATTGCGCGGCGTGATGCTCGTGCAGCAGGGACAAAACATCAAGGTGATTTCCCGGGGGGCAGGCTTTGTGGTCAGCGCCGAAGGCAAAGCCATGTCGGACGCTGCCCTTGGTTCCCTGGTTCAGGTCAAAATGCAGGGTGGCCAGTTGCTCAGCGGAATCGTCCGGCCGAACGGTGTGGTGGAACGGTCCCTCTGACTTTTTTGGATTATTTGCCCGGTAACCCTAAAGTTTCAAACCAGGCTGCCGTTAAACGGTGAGATCCCTTGAGGAAAACATCATGAAAATCAATCAGAACGTCACTTTTTTGAAGCCGGCAGCCGGCAGCTCCGCACCGGCGGCACCCAGGAACAGCGTTAATGCCGGTTCGCCAGCGCCCGTGAACCCCGCTGCTGCGGGCCAGGCACAACCGCTTTCGCCAACGCCGCTTCTGCCCTCCATCCACGGGGATTTCGACGCAGCCCGCGTTGCCGAAATCCGCGAGAGCATCAGTGCCGGCCGTTACCAGGTGAACACCGGAAAAATTGCCGATGGTCTCCTGGCTTCTGTGCGGGACCTGCTCAATTCGAAAGCTCCATGAGCGCTGCACTCCTCCACCATCTGGCGCAGGAGCACGCCGCGACCGGGGATTTTCTCGAGTTGCTGGAGATGGAGGCGCAAGCCATGACCGGGGGCGACTTTTCCGCCCTGCCCGCACTTGCCCAGCGCAAGTCGGCGCTGGCCGACCAGATCATGCAGCTGACACGCCAACGCGAGCAGGCGCAAGTCGCCATGGGTTATGCGGCTGATCGTGCCGGCGCAGATGCCTGCGTTGCGGCCGGCGGCGAAGCCCTGCAAACAGCCTGGTCCAGCCTGCGGGAACGCGCCGCGATGGCCCGCGAACACAACCATCGGAATGGCGTGATGATCCACACCCACCTGGATTTCACCCGGCAATCCATCAGTTTCCTGCAGGCCAGGGGTCAACTCCTGTACGGGCCCGACGGCAGCCACCATGCAGGCGCCGCCAGCGGCAACCGGCTCGCCATCGGTTAGGGCCTGTTAACAGGCCCTAAACGCCCCACGCGGTCGCGCTGCCAGGGAAACGATGGCTTGAACTTCTTTCTGCGCTAAAGACAGATCCTGCCGGAACAGGCCGGCGACGCCTGCGCGTCCGCGGGCCGGAACGGTTGGGCCGGCGAAAGCCCGAAACCGAAAGGCCGGCGCTACCCGCCTTACAGATGTTCTGCCAGCAAGGCACGCAGGCGGCTGATCACCTGGCTGTGCAACTGGCACACGCGCGACTGGCTGACCTCCAACACCGCGCCGATTTCCCGCAGGTTCAGCTCCTGCTCGTAATAAAGACTGAGCAATAAACGCTCGCGCTCAGGAATCGCTTCGATCGCCTCGACCAGCCGGTGCCGCAGTCCGCTTTCAAGCAACTGGTCCAGCGGGCCGTTGCTGTCACCCCGTGCCGCGCTTTCACCGCGTGCCTGCTGGTCCAGAAAGCTGTTTTCCTGTTCATTGCGGTCAAAGTCCTCGTAATACACCAGCTGGCAACCGTGAATTTCCTGCAGCAGTTGCTGGTAGGCCTCCAGCGGCAACTGCAGCTCCTGGGCGATTTCCCCTTCGTTCGGTGCCCGCCCCAGCTTCTGCTCCTGCGCATGCACAGCCTTCGCCACGCTGCGCGAGGACTGCCGCAGGCCGCGCGATACCCAGTCGTTGGCTCGAAGTTCATCCAGCATGGCGCCGCGAATCCGCTGGCTGGCGTAGGTTTCGAACTTCGCGCCCTGGTCGTCCTGGTAGCGTGTGCCGGCATCGAGCAGCCCCATCATGCCCGCCTGGATCAGGTCGTCGAGATCGACATTGGCCGGCAGCTTGGCAATCAGCTGCAGGGCCAGGCGCCGCACCAGTGGCGCATATTCCTTGAGCAAGTCGGTGGGTTCCGACCTGGCCATCTTTCCCTGGGATGTGTACATGGAAGACTACTCCTGCTTTCTTGGGGATCGGCTCAATGAATTGGCATCAGTTCAGCGCGTGCATGCAGGGTGCAAACGCCACCTGCCGGCCGGTCGTGGTTTCAGCTGGCGGCACACGTCCGCGTTCAAGCGTCCCGGGTTGCGGCCACTGGAGCAGGCCGGAGGCAACCCGCCGATAGTCCAGGGCTGCCGGGCTGTTCCCGAATGCATCAACGACAGTGGCGTTGAGCCGCAGCGCCCTCGCCAGATGCGGATCAGCTCTCACCCAGCCGGCGGGTTCCAGCGCGAGCGACAGGTAGCGCCAGCCGGCCTCGGCGAGATTGGCCAGAATGCGCTGCGCTTCTGCGGCATCGGCCGCCCCGTCCACCGCCACCCGCAAACGCTGCAGCGCATGGGCGTGATGAAGCCCCTTGATGCAGGCATACGACGCCTTGATGGATGCCGCGTGGGCCTGCAGCACCACCAGGATGTGATCGGACCGGGCTGCCCATGGCGACAAGGCGCCGTGCGGATCGAGCTCGGCATGGACCAGGAGCAAGCGCCCGTCCCCCTGGATGCCGGTTGGCGGCACGGCGTCGCGCTCATCGATCAGCAGCACATCCTTGCCCTCCTGTACCAGTGCAGCCGCGAGGTTGCGCGTGAAGCTCGCCAGGCTCGGACCTTCACAGCCAACCACGGCCACCCGTTTTCCGGGCGTTGCGGCCATCAGGCGCCGCAAACCATCGGCCTGGTCGGTCACCGCTTTTCTCACGCAGCCCCCTCAACCCTGCGCCGCAGCCGCATGCGGCCGGGACGACGCTGCCGCTGCATCGGTTTCGAGCGCATCCAGCAGCACAAAAAATTTACCCAGGCCTTCCAGCAGAACGGACCCGGACACCGGCCGGCCCGCACGGCCTGCGTGCCCTGCCAGCTGCGCCAGTACCTGCCGCGCCGTTTCGGCCCAGGGCTGTGGTGCCCGCTGCAGGCGAAGCACCGTGGTGCAAACCTGGCCGCCGACCAGCAGGCGCTTCAGCCCGGCCGCCTCGCAGGCAGTACCCGCCTCCGCGAGCTGCGCCAATGTCTGGCCAAGCAGTTTGAAGTGAGGCTCGGCGGCCAGCCGCCAGCCCGGCCACTGCGCCATCTGCAGGGCCGTGGCCCGGACGCCGGCGCTGGCGAGCAGGTAGCTGTGTGCCAGCGGTTTCCCGCTCGCCGCGTCCACCACACGCCGGATCACGCAGCGCAGGGGAGCTGTGCTGCCTGGCCCCGCATCGTTCGTGCTCTCCTTGGCGCCCGTACGCAGATTGACCATCACGTCAGCGACCGACAACAGCGCAGCCTTTCCCCGAAACAGAAGCGGTTGCGCCGTGCTGAAGGGCACCGCGGCCGCCAGCTTGGCGAGTGTTCCCGCCGTGCCGCTCCCGGCAGCTGTCACGCGCAGGGTGGCCGTCGTGCAGGCCGCCCAGTGAAGACCTGCGTTTTGCCATTCGGCGATCAGCCCGGGCTCCGGTGTGCATGGCAGCAGATGAACGATGGGTTTTGAAAACCTGTTCTGCGCAAGCGAGCCTGCAAGTGCAGGATAAGCCGGCACCTCGTGCACGGCGGCAAAAGGCAGACCTGTCCGATCCGACAGCAGTACCGCGCCGCGGTGCACAGATGACTCCGTATTTTTCTTCCCGGGAAACCGGGTCTCCCCGGCCAGCAACAACACGTAGCGTCCGCAAGCAGCAGCGGCATCCGCGCCAGCTTGCAACTGCAGGTCCCGGGCTATCTCCGCCTGGCCGGCATGCTCGTCGGAAAGCCTGCGCCAGAAGGCACGGGTTTCATCGAAACCGATCCGTCCGGCAGACAGCGCAGCCGCATTGGAGGTGAGTTCCTGGGCATTGTGAGTGAGTGCGCGTATCAGCTGCTGGCACTGCGAACGCAGGCGCTCGCTGACAGCCTCCGCGGCAAGCAGCTCCTGGTCGTTGCGCAGCGCCACCGGCCGTTCATCCAGATGGGCTTCGCCCGGCACAAACAGCGCGCTGGCGCTTTTGGCCTGAAACACGCTGTCGACCAGCAGCCTGCGGTCGCACAGCGCCAGGTGTTCTGGCACTTTCTGGCCGCTGGAGATGTAGTGCACGGGCAACTGGTGCCGGATGGCCATGTCCAGCAGCACGCCGGGGTGCGTGGCTTCATCGACCTTGGTGAAAATGCAGCCCACCAGGTCCTTGGCCCCCGCAACGCCCTCCCCATGGCGATAGGCCTGTACAACCTCATTGAGCGTGTCCCCATGGCTGGAAGCATTGAGCAGCAGCAGCCGCTTGACCGGCCGGCTGGCACTGCACAGCATGGCGATCTGGTCCGAGACGGCGCGGTCGCGCTGGCTCATGCCGACCGTGTCGATCAGCACCATGTGTTTGTCACGCAGGTCAGCCAGTACACCTTCCAGGTCCACGGCATCCTTCACGGCATGCACCGAGACACCCAGGATCTGGCCGTAGATGCGCAGTTGTTCGTAGGCGCCGATCCGGTAGCTGTCGGTGGTGACGAGCGCCAGTTTTTCCGGGCCGAAACGCATGACGCATCGCGCAGCCAGTTTGGCGGTGGTGGTGGTCTTGCCGACACCGGTCGGTCCCATCAGCGCATAGACACCGCCTTCGTCCATCAGCGCGTCTTCGTTTTCCAGCAGGGGCAACTGGCCTTCGAGCGCCGACTTGACATAGGCCAGCCCGTTGGCGTAACTCTGGCCGGTAGGCAGGTTGGCCAGCAGGTCCTTGGCCAGGCGTGCGCTGAAACCCGCGCCCAGCAGGGTGCGCAGCAGATGGCCCCGCACCGGGTCACGTCTTTGCGCCTCGTTCCAGGCCATGCCGGCCAGCTGCTCCTCGATCATGCCGCGCATCGAATGAATTTCCCGCAGGACGGCATCACCGTCACCGGCGGCCACAGGCAGGGCCGGCAGCCCGGTGGCTGGCGGACTTTCTGCCGGCGCCGGGATGGCCGCGGCCGCCTGCGTCGCCGCAACCGTCATGGCGGTGATGGCCCGCTCCAGGGCTGCCACGATTTCCACGCCTTCAGCCGTGACCCTGTTCGACAGGACGATGGCTTCGGGACCCAATTTTTCACGCACAAGGCGGAGCGCCTCGCGGCTGGAAGGTGCCACCACCCTGCAGCTGTCGGTATTGGTTTCCATACGGGTATTCAAGCTTTGCCTCCAATGGTGCAGGTGACTTTGATGGTGCGGGTGTCGGGTATTTCAGCGTGGGAAAGCACCTTGAGCTGCGGCAGGCTGCGCCGCAGGAAACGGGCCAGCAGCACGCGCAGCGGATGCTGGACCACCAGCACAGGCGTCAGTCCCCGCTCCGCCTGGCGCGCCATGGCTGCCTGGGCTTCCCGCAACAGGCTGTCGGCCAGTCCCGGCTCCAGTCCGTTGCTGTTGGTCAGGGCCTGCAACAGCACGCGGTCCAGCGAGCCATCCAGGCCGATGACCTGCAGCTCTTCGTTGCCCGGAAAAATCTGCTGCACGATGGACCGTCCCAGTGCCAGCCGGATCAGGGATGTCAGCTCCGTGGTGTCGGTCACGGCAGGCGCGTTCTCTGCGAGCACGTCAAGAATGGTGCGCATGTCCCGGATCGAAACGCCTTCATCCAGCAGGTTTTGCAGGACCTTCTGCACGGTCGTGAGCGACAGCGTCTTGGGCACCAGCCCCTCGATCAGCATGGGCGACTCCTTGCCGATCCGGTCCAGCAGTTGCTGGACTTCCTGGCGCCCCAGCAATTCCGCCGCATGGGCATGGATGAGGTGATTCAGGTGCGTTGCCACCACGGTGCTCGCATCGACCACGGTGTAGCCGTAGATCTGCGCCTGTTCGCGCAGGCTGGCATCGATCCAGATCGCTGGCAGGCCAAACGCGGGATCCTGCGTCTGCGTTCCGGGCAACGTCGCACTGACCTGCCCCGGATTGATGGCCATCCACTGGCCGGGCCATGCCTCACCCTGCCCGATCTGCACACCTTTCAGTTTGACGACATAAGCGTTCGGCTTGATTTCCAGGTTGTCCCGGATATGCACGACCGGCACCAGAAAACCGATGTCCTGCGCGAATTTCTTGCGGATGCTCTTGATGCGCCCCAGCAGTTCACCGTTTTGCGCGCTGTCGACCAGAGAGATCAGCCGGTAGCCCACTTCCAGCCCGAGGGGGTCGACCAGTGTCACGTCGTCCCAGGTGGCGTCCTGCGACTCGGCCGCCGCCGGCGCGGGCGGCGGCGGGGAAGCCGCCGGATCAGCGCCGCCGGCCTTGCCCTGCATCACACGCCGGCCGAACCAGATCAGGCCGCCGGCAATGATCAGGAAAGCCAGGTTCGGCATGCCCGGGATCAGGCCCATCAGGCCGATGACCCCCGCGGTCAGGAACAGCACTTTCGGGTTCGCGAAAAGCTGGCCGGTCAGTTGCCCGCCCACGTCTTCGTCGGTCGTGACGCGCGAGACGATCACGCCCGCCGCCGTGGAGATCACCAGCGCGGGAATCTGCGCGACCAGGCCATCGCCGATGGCCAGCAGGGTGTAGGTGGTCCCGGCTTCGGCGAAGCTGAGGTCGTGCTGGGCCACCCCGACGATCAGTCCGCCCACGATGTTGATCACCAGTATGAGCAGACCGGCCACCGCGTCACCGCGGACGAACTTGCTGGCGCCGTCCATGGAGCCGTAAAAATCAGCCTCCTGCGCCACTTCGGCGCGGCGTTTGCGTGCCACGTCTTCGCCGATCAGGCCGGCATTGAGGTCGGCATCGATGGCCATCTGCTTGCCCGGCATCGCGTCCAGCGTAAAGCGGGCACCGACTTCTGCAATCCGCCCCGCGCCTTTGGTGATGACCATGAAATTGATCACCACCAGGATGATGAACACCATGACACCGACAGCAAAATTGCCACCAACCAGAAAGTGGCCGAAGGCCTCGATCACCTTGCCAGCAGCGTCCGGCCCGGTATGTCCCTCCATCAGCACCACGCGGGTGGAGGCCACATTGAGCGACAGCCGCAGCAGCGTCGTGAACAGCAGCACGGCGGGAAAGGCCGCAAAATCAAGCGCCTTCATGGTGTACATGCTCACCAGCAGCACCATGATGGACAGTGCAATGTTGAAGGTGAACAGCAGGTCCAGCAGAAACGGCGGCAGGGGCAGGACCATCATGCTGAGGATCAGGATGATCAGGACCGGGCCCACCAGGCCCTTGCCGCTGCCGCCCATGAGCATGGCCTGGCGCATGCGCGACATCGCAGTCAGCGCAGTCATGCGGGGCTCCCCGCGGGATCGAGCGAGTCAGGCACCGGCAGGTTCCGGGGCGTGCGCGGCATCTCGCCGCCTTCGCTGTGCAGGCGTTGCAGCTGGTAAGCCCAGGCAAGCACTTCGGCCACCGCCGCATACAGCGCCACCGGGATTTCCTGGCCCAGCTGGGTGTGGCGGTACAGGGCGCGCGTGAGCGGCGGTGCTTCGAGAATGGGAATGCTGTTTTCTTCGGCCATGGCGCGAATGCGCAGGGCCACCAGGTCGGCACCCTTGGCGATCACGCGGGGCGCCCGCATTTCCTTGTCGAGGTATTTGAGCGCCACGGCGTAGTGGGTCGGGTTGGTCACGATGATGTCGGCCTTGGGCACTTCGGCCATCATGCGGCGCTTGGCCATCTGCTGTTGCTGGCGCCGGATCTGCGCCTTGACCTGGGGGTCGCCATCGCTTTCCTTCTGCTCCTGCCTCAGGTCTTCACGCGACATGCGCAGCTTGCGGGCATGGCTCCAGAGCTGGTAAGGCACGTCAATGCCCGCCACCAGCAGCAGCGAGGCGATGATCAATGCGCAGCAGACCACCACCAGCTTCAGGGTATGCGGCAGCGCCGAAGTCACAGGCTCGTTCATCAGGCCCATGATGGCCGGCAGCTTGCCGGAGAGAACCCACCAGGCCACGCCGCCGATCAGCAGCGATTTCACGATGGTCTTGAGCAGCTCGGCCAGGGATTCGGCGGAGAACATGCGGCTGATGCCCGCCACCGGGTTGAGCTTGGAAAATTTGGGTGCCAGCGATTTGCCGGATAACAGCCAGCCCCCCAGCATCATGGGGGCGACCAATGCAGCCACCAGCATCAGGGCCAGCAGCGGCATCAGGGCCTGCAGTGCATGCAGCACCGCCGTTCCGGCCTGCACCATCATGTGCGAGGCATCGAATGCAGAGGCCCGTTCAAACTGCAGGCCACTGCGCATGGCGCTGCCAAAATGCCCCCCCATCACCTCACCCATGGCCCACAGCGCGGCTATGCCCGTGGTCAGCATCACAAAGGTCACCAGTTCGCGCGAGCGCGCCACCTGGCCTTCTTCATGCGCCTTTTCGAGCCGCCTGGGCGAGGCGGGTTCGGTTTTTTCGAGATCACTTTCTTCCGCCATCAATGCTCCGGAGCGCCGGGCGCAACAAGCGCCCTGTTCCAAAGATTATTAAGGCGACGACCCTGTAGTGATAGGCCAAACAAGCCGTAAATAGACCTGCTTCTTGGCCAATCAGGGAGACCTAGAACCCCAGGCTGGCCAGGAGATCATCGACCTGGCTCTGGTCGTCGACGGCGTCGAGGTTGCCTGCCTTGGTCTGCGGGCCGTTGAGCAGGCCGGTACCGGCTTCGTGGCGTTTTTCCGGCGGCGCATTGTCGATCAGCAGTTGCAACAGCTGCGTTTCCATATCCTTGATGACATCCATCATCTTCTTGATGACCTGGCCGGTCAGGTCCTGGAAGTCCTGAGCCATCATGATCTCGATCAACTGGGCATTGGTGGCACTGGCCTGTTTTGGAACATCCGACAGATAGCTGCGCGTATCGATCACCAGTTCGCGCGCATGGTCGAGCTCCACGGGTTCGGCAAACCAGGCATCCCAGCGATGGTTCAGCGCCTGGGCCTGGCGCGACAGCTGGTCCTGGATGGGCTGGGCAGCGTCAACGGCATTGAGCGCCCGTTCGGCGGCACGTTCGGTCATCTGGGCCACATAGCCGAGACGGTCGCGCGCATCCGGAATGGCTTCTGCGGCCCGGGCAATGCTCTTGTCCAGGCCCAGCTCCCGCATGCCTTCGCGCATCTGGCGCGTCAAATGCCCGATGCGGTTGACCAGTTGCTCGGCGGAATCGCCAGCCACCGGATGTGACAGTGCTTCCGGCGCCATGTCACGCACCTTCTTTCGCGATCTTTTCAAAGATCTTGGTGATTTTTTCCTCGAGGGTCACGGCCGTGAACGGCTTGACGACATAACCATTGGCGCCGGCCTGGGCAGCTGCAATGATGTTTTCCTTTTTGGCTTCCGCGGTCACCATCAGGACCGGCAGCTTGGCGAACAGGGGGTCGGCGCGAATGGCCAGCAGCATGGCCAGGCCGTCCATGTTCGGCATGTTCCAGTCGGAGACGACAAAACCGTAGTTGCCGGTCCGGATCTTCTCCAGCCCGACCGCGCCGTCTTCAGCCTCGTCGACATTGACGAACTCCAGTTCCTTGAGCAGATTGCGGACAATTCTGCGCATGGTCGGGAAGTCATCCACGACCAGAATTTTGATGTTTTTATCTACCACGTGAACTCCAGAATTTGACTAACAACACAAACCACGGGCCGGTGGATTCCAGCCACCCGGCAAATTTTGTTCCGCGCCTTACACACGGTTGGTCCGCTCACCGAAGGACCTCAGGTGGGTCATCACCCGCTGGCTCATTTCCTGCATGGCAACCACCTCGTCCGCAGCCCCGAGGGCGATGGCTTCGCGCGGCATGCCAAACACCACGCAGCTGGCTTCGTCCTGGGCCAGCGTGTAGGCACCGGCCTGTCGCATGCGCAGCAGTCCTTCCGCGCCGTCGCGCCCCATGCCGGTCAGGATCACGCCGATGGCATTTTTTCCCGCATGCTGGGCTGCAGAGTCGAACAGTACATCGATGGAAGGCCGGTGCCGGTTGACCGGAGGCGCCTGATCCACGACCGCCACATAGTTGGCACCGCTGCGCGCCAGCGACAGGTGAAATCCGCCGGGTGCGATGTAGGCATGGCCAGGCAATATCCTCTCACCGTGCACCGCCTCCGACACGGCGATGCGGCACAGGCCGTGCAGGCGCTGCGCGAAGGAATGGGTAAAGCCGGCCGGCATATGCTGCGCAATCATGATGCCCGGGCTGTCCGGTGGCAGCGGTTGCAACAGTTCCCGGATCGCCTCAGTTCCGCCGGTGGAAGCGCCAATGATGATCAGTTTTTCAGTGCTCAGCAGGGGGCTGCGCAGCAGCGGCGCCTCTGCCGGTGCAGGCCCGGCAGAGGCCGCCGCGCGTTTGGCGGGCAGTATCCGCGCCGCTGCGGCGACACGGATCTTGCCGGCAATCAGGTCGGTATAAGTCAGCAGGCCGTCGCGTATGCCCAGGCGCGGCTTGGTGACAAAGTCAATCGCACCCAGCTCCAGGGCACGCAGTGCCGCCTCCGAACCACGCTCCGTCAGCGACGATACCATCACCACCGGCATGGGTCGCAGGCGCATCAGTTTTTCAAGGAACTCCAGCCCGTCCATGCGCGGCATTTCGACGTCCAGCGTCATCACGTCCGGGTTGTGCTGTTTCACCAGGTCACGGGCAACCAGCGGGTCGGAGGCGGTGGCCACCACGGTCATGTCCGGCTGGCTGTTGATGATCTCGGTCATCAGGCTGCGTATCAGCGCCGAGTCATCGACACACAGGACCCTGATTTTTTTCATGCTCATAAGGCCCACTTGTTCCGGTTGTTGTTTCCGCGCAGGACGTCCGTGTTGAAAAGCTCCACCCGAGGGCGCTCCTGCTTCTTCGCCAAGGTCCCCGCCAGGGCCAGCTCTTCCTTCTGCACCAGCAGCACATCGTTCTGCTTGACCAGCTTTCGCACGGTCACCCGGCCGCTGGCCGGAAAATAATTGATGCGGCGGGGCAGGTCGCCCCGCAGGTCCTGCGCCACGATGCGAACCTGCTCCAGCTGCAGGTAGCGCAGGACGAAATCGGCATTGCGTTCGCCGATATTGAGCATGGTCATGTTGGCCAGCACCGCCCCGCCGCCGAAGACCTTGGCCTCCAGCCGCTCACGCCTGGCCCCGGCCTTGATGAGCTCATTGAGCAGCATCTCCATGGCGTAGGCGCCGTAGCGCATGGCCGCGGCCGGATCGCGGGAAGCCGGGTCCGAATCGTCCGGAAGCATGAAGTGATTCATGCCGCCAATGCCGGCGGTGGTGTCGCGCAGGCAGGCGGATACGCACGAACCCAGCACCGTCGTCAGCACCATGTCTTTGGCGGTGACGTAGTATTCGCCGGGCAGGAGCTTGACAGCCTCAACGCCGAACTCGCGGTCGAAGTAGTGGTGGCTGGCAACCGACTCCATGTCCCCTGCCATCATGCGGGCTCTTTCGCCGGACCGGTCGCCAGTTCATAAACCGTCTGGCCGCGCAGACGCAGTATCTGGCTGGCGAATGAAAAATTTTCGGAGTGCCCCGCAAACAGCAGTCCGTGCGGTTTCATCAGCGGCGCAAAACGCTGCAGGATCTTGTGCTGCGTGGGTTTGTCAAAATAAATCATGACGTTGCGGCAGAAGATGACGTCGAAAGGCTCCTTCAGTACCCACCGGGGATCCAGCAGATTGAGCTGCGAGAACTTCACCATCGCCGCCACCTCAGGCCGTATCCTCACCTTGCCGGCGTGTACGCCCGAGCCCTTGAGGAAAAACCGCTTCAGCCGTTCGGGCGACAGCTTGCTGGCCTGTTCCATGGTGAAAACGCCGGCAGCCCCCTTGGCCAGCACCTGCGTGTCGATGTCAGTGGCCACCACGCTGGCCGAACCCGCGCGGCTGCCCAGGGCTTCGATCAGCGTCATGGCTATCGAATACGGCTCCTCTCCCGTGGACGCGGCGGAGCACCAGACGCTGACCGGCTGGTCGCAACGCCGCACATGTTCTGCCAGCACCGGAAAATGGTGTGCCTCGCGGAAAAACGAGGTCAGGTTGGTGGTCAATGCGTTGGTGAACAACTCCCATTCGTCACTGTGGGGGTCTGCCTCCAGAAAACTCAAATAGGCGGAGAACTCCTTCATCCTGAGTTCCCGCAGACGCCGCGCCAGGCGGCTGTAGACCATTTGCCGCTTCTGGGCACCCAGTGCAATGCCCGCACGCTGATGGATCAGTGTCCGTATCTTCGAAAAATCATGGTCAGTGAGAAGGAAGTCCGGTCCCACTGAGGAGGTCGCTGCGATGTACGGTGTGGTGTTCATGGGTTTTGTTTTGTGCGTGCAGGCGCTGGCTCCTCCGGGTCATGCACACGCTTCAATGTACACAGCGCGAGGTCCTCGCCATGCGCCGAAAAGCACGGAAAACAACCCCTTCTTTTCCCCATGGCCGGTCTCTGGCGGCGGAGGCCGTCCCGCAGGATGGCCGCGGCCATGGCAGCAATCGCTGCGCCGCAGGCACGGGAAACTTCTAGAGCTTGATGTTTTGCGCCCAGGCCAGCGCCAGCAGGTGCGCATCGTTCACCCGCTTCGCCGTCACGAACAGGTTCTCAGCGAGGTCTGCCGAACAGCCATCCTCGCGTTCGCAGGCCTCGGCCAGCAACAGGAAAGGTCCGTACTTTCCCTCGCGCGCAATCAGGGCCTGCACAATGGCATCGGGCAGCACAATCTGGCTGAGCACCTGCGTGATCGGAACACCCAGCATTTGCCCAAGCAGGGAAAACATGCCGACCACAAACAGGTCGTCCGATTCGCTCCGGGAAAGCAGTCCCTGGCCCAGAAGTTCCGTCAGGCGACCGCGAACAATGGCTGCCTGCAGCAAAGCGGGTGAAAAACTCACGGTGTTGGTCATGGCCAGCAGCAGCGAGAGCCATCGGAACAAGGGCGTATAACCAAGCATGGCCACCGCATGGCGCAGCGACTGGATTTCAACCTCGATACCGAAGCTGGCTGAATTGATGTAGCGAAACAGCTTGTAGGAAAGAACAGCGTCGCGTTTGAGCAGCTTTTCCAGGTGCCGTACGTCAGCATTTTCCTGGACCATTTGCATCAGTTGCAGGATCAGCACCGTTTGCGGCCCTAGTTCTCCCGGCTGGATTTGTTTGCGTGGCGCCAGGCAGAGGTTTCCGAAGAACCCGTTCAAACCCAGGGCCGCACAGGCATCAAAAGCCACCCAGTCCGGGCACGGCGCCAGCACCACCGCCAACGGTGGCTCGGCATGCCCGGCCAGGCTGGTGATGGTTGTCAGGTCGGGGTGATCCAGCCCCAGCTCCACGTGGCTCAGCAAGGGAAGCAGGGACGCGCTGGACTCCAGGAATGCCAGGTCCGCATCGCCGATAGCCAGGCTGAAGCCATGTTCGCGCAGGGTGGTGGCGGCTGCCACGTCATCGCCATCAGCCAGGTCAGCCCGGTTCAACACCAGCACGGTATCGGGCGGCGCCATGGTCTGCAGCGTTTCGGCGGAACGCCCGGCAGGCCTTGCATCAAGGAAAAGCCGGCCCAAGGCAGTGTCGCTGGCACGTTCAGCCACCAGCGACAGCAAGTGATCCAGGTCGGCCTCGCCGGGCGGCAGGCTTTTTTGCCAGCCCAGCTTGTAACCCAGGACCTGCTGCCTGGGATCGAGCAGCGGCGCACGCACAAGGTATTTATCTTCAGACATCTGGCTTCAAGTTCAGGTTGTGGGAACCGCAGTCCCCGTCTTTCATTCGCGTTCTTGCGGACCGGCCGGTTGCGTCCAGGCCAGTGTCGACACGCCGGCCATCGTCATCGGCAGGCTTTACACAAATCACTTTATGAAAGAAGCGAAGGTCTTGATCCTTCAAGCAAGCAGGAAATCACCGCTCTGATTCCGTGTTTGGGGACAATGAACGCCGCTTCAGGCTTCATTCCGCGCTCCGATTGCTCTGCTTTTCATAGCTACCCACGCCCACCAACAAAGGGCTTGAGGCCTGAAGAGTCCTGAAAATGTGGCGAACGGCTTCTGCTTTTTCACGCCGACCTTAAGGCGCACTTAAGTTTGTGTTTCCACACTGACGCATCACTGTTCCCCAAGGATGCTGCATGCAGACTGTGCAACGCAAGGTGTTTGAACCCCGCTCCCGCCCCATCACCGCCACCCATACCGTCGCCGGCTCACCACGCCGGGAAGAAGCGGAAGCCTTCATCAGGACCGTTTTTGCGCGGCGCTACAACGCCCGGACAAACACCCTGGCACCCAATCTGGCGCTGCTGGAGCAGGACGACCGCATCATCGCGGCGGCCGGCTGGCGCGGTGCCAGCACGGACAAGCTGTTTCTCGAGCGTTACCTGGACACCCCGATTGAAGTCGCCATGGCGCAGCTGGCCGGCCAGAACGTCGTGCGCGAACGCATTGTCGAGGTCGGCAACCTCGCGGCCAACAAGCCCGGCGGCAGCATCCATGTCATCCTCACGCTGGGCCGACACCTGCACCGCCTCGGCTTCGAATGGGTGGTGTTCACCGCGACCCAGGAGCTGATAGGAATACTCACCAAGCTGGGCCTGCCCATGCTGGCCCTGGCCAAGGCCGACCCCGCCCGCCTGGGCGACGACGCCGCGGCCTGGGGCACGTATTACGACACCCAGCCCATCGTGGTGGCTGGCCGTATCCAGCTCGGGCTGGACCGCATGAGCCGACAAGCATGAGCGCCGAACGCCTGTTAGCCGCGCTGGCCGCGCGCGCACCCGACGCCGTGGTGTTGCGCGGCGAGACCGACACCTGGCGCGCCGCCGACATGCTGGACACCGTGGCGGCCCTCTCGATGCGGCTGTCCGGCCACCGCGTGCTGGCCGTGCTGGCCGACAACAGCCCGGCCTGGGTCATGGCCGATCTGGCCGCGCTGCGCACCGGCACCGTGCACCTGCCCCTGCCAACTTTTTTCAGCCCGACACAAATGGCGCATGTGCTGGAACAGACCGGCACCGACGTGTTGCTGACCGACCAGCCCGAAAGAATCCTGGCGCTGAACCTCGGCTTTGCCGCGGCAGGGCAATGGAGCGGCCTGGTCTGGATGCAGCGGCAGTGCCCGGCCATCGCGCTGCCCGCCGGGACCGCCAAGATCTCCTTCACCTCCGGCAGCACCGGCACACCCAAAGGCGCCTGCCTCAGCGCCGCCGGGCTGATGGCCACCGCCGAAGGCGTTGCCGCGCGGCTGGGCGACCTGCCGATCACGCAGCACATGGCCGTGTTGCCGCTGGCCCTGCTGCTGGAAAACACCGCCGGCATTTACGCGCCCCTGCTGCGCGGTGCCGAGGTTCACCTGCCCGGCCTGCAAACCCTGGGCTGGCGCGGCATGGCCGGCTTCGACCCGGCGGCCCTGCAGCAGTCGGTCATGGCGAACCGGCCGCACAGCCTGATCCTGGTGCCCGAACTGCTCAAGGCCTGGACCCTGTTTCTGATGATCAGCGGCCAGCGCGCCCCGGCCGATCTGGCGTTTGTCGCCGTCGGCGGCGCCCGCGTAGACCCGGCCCTGCTGGAGCGCGCCCGCGCCCTGGGCATTCCGGCCTACCAGGGTTACGGCCTGACCGAATGCGGCTCGGTCGTCTGCATCAACCGCCCCGGCGATGACGGCCCGGGCGTCGGTCGCCCGCTGCCGCATGTGCGCCTGCGCATAGCGGACGACGAGGTGCACATCGCCAGCCCCGCGTTCCTCGGCTACGTGGGCGACACCGCATCCCTTCAGGCAGCCGGTGCGGAATACTTCGCGACCGGCGACCTCGGTGAGCTCGATGCCAATGGCCACCTGCTGCTGTCGGGCCGGCGGAAGAACCTGCTCATCACCTCCTTCGGCCGCAACATCTCGCCGGAATGGGTGGAGTCGGTGTTGCTGGCCCAGCCGGCCATAGCCCAGGCGGCGGTGATGGGTGATGCCCGCCCCTGGCTCAGCGCCGTGCTGGTCGCCAGCCCCGGCGCCACGCCGGCCCAGCTGGACGCTGCCGTCGCGCAGGCCAACAACACGCTGCCCGACTACGCCCGCGTGGGCGGCTGGATCGCCGGCCCGCCCTTCACGCTGCACAACGGCCAGGCCACCGGCAACGGCCGGCCGCTGCGCAGCGCCATCGCCACCCACCATGCCGCCGCCCTGGCGGCGCTTTACGAAACAAAGGATGTTCCCCATGTCGTTTTATGAGCAACTCACCGCGTCCACCCAGAAGGAGCGCGACCAGCTGCTGACCGTGCCCATCATTGCCGACTGCCTGCAGGGCCGCGTCAAGCTGCCGGACTACCACGCCTTTCTCGGCCAGGCCTACCACCATGTGCGCCACACCACCCCGCTGCTGATGTCCCTGGGCGGACGCCTGCCCGAGCGTCTGGCCTGGCTGCGCCCGGCGGTGGCCGAGTACATCGAGGAAGAGATCGGCCATGAGGAATGGATCCTGAACGACATCCGCGCGGCCGGCGGCGACGCCGATGCCGTGCGTGCCAGCCGGCCCGAACTGCCCGCCGAACTGATGGTGGCCTACGCCTACGACCTGGTGAACCGGGGCAACCCCGCGGGCTTTTTCGGCATGGTGTTTGTGCTCGAAGGCACCAGCGTCGCGCTGGCGCTGATGGCCGCCGACCGCA
>CAZIYA010000009.1:0-26744 GCA_964543355.1 uncultured Polaromonas sp. | reverse complement strand
ACGCAAGCTCGGCCACAACTAGCAGGACACGCTAGCCCTGACGCAGCCGCTGATGTACAAGAAAATTGCGCAGCATCCCGGCACGCGCAAGCTGTATGCCGACAGGCTGGCAGCCCAGGGTATGGGTGAGACGCTGGGCGATGACATGGTCAAGGCCGTGCGCGCTGCGCTGGACGCCGGGAAAAGCACTTTCGACCCGGTGATCACCAACTTCAAGAGCAAGTACGCCGTTGACTGGAGCCCTTTCCTCGGCAAAAAATGGACCGACGCCGGCGACACCGCGATCCCCATGGCCGAATGGAAGCGACTGGCCGAAAAGATCAGCACCATCCCCGCCACAGTGACGGCGCACCAGCTGGTCAAGAAGGTTTACGACGACCGCGCTGCCATGGGCCGCGGCGATATTCCCGTGGACTGGGGCATGGGCGAACACATGGCGCTGGCTTCGCTGGTGGCCAGCGGCTACCCGGTGCGCCTCTCGGGTGAGGACTGCGGGCGGGGCACTTTCACGCACCGTCATGCGGTGATTCATGACCAGAGCCGCGAGAAATGGGATACCGGCACCTATGTGCCCCTGCAGAACGTAGCCGAGAACCAGGCACCGTTCGTGGTCATCGACTCCATCCTGTCCGAGGAAGCGGTGCTGGCCTTTGAATACGGCTATGCCTCCAACGATCCCAACACGCTGGTGATCTGGGAAGCCCAGTTCGGCGACTTCGCCAATGGCGCCCAGGTCGTGATCGACCAGTTCATTGCTTCCGGCGAAGTCAAGTGGGGCCGTGTCAACGGCATCACCTTGATGCTGCCGCACGGCTACGAAGGCCAGGGCCCGGAGCACAGCTCGGCGCGCCTGGAGCGTTTCATGCAGCTGTCGGCCGACACCAACATGCAGGTGGTCCAGCCAACAACGGCCAGCCAGATCTTCCATGTGTTGCGTCGCCAGATGGTGCGCAATCTGCGCAAGCCGCTAATCATCATGACGCCCAAGTCGCTACTGCGCAACAAGGACGCCACTTCACCGCTGTCTGAGTTCACCAAGGGTGGTTTCCAGACCGTGATTCCGGACAGCGCCGGGCTCAAGGCGGAGAAAGTCAAACGGGTCGTCGCCTGTTCGGGCAAGGTTTATTACGACCTGGCCAAAAAGCGTGACGAAAAAGGTGTGGACGATGTGGCCATCCTGCGTGTGGAGCAGCTCTATCCCTTCCCGCACAAGGCGTTTTCAGCAGAGCTGAAGAAGTACCCGAATGTCACCGACATTGTCTGGTGCCAGGACGAGCCGCAAAACCAGGGAGCCTGGTTCTTTGTGCAGCATTACATCCACGAGAACATGGCTGAAGGCCAGAAGCTGGGTTACTCGGGTCGCGCAGCTTCGGCTTCGCCGGCCGTAGGCTACTCGCACCTCCACCAGGAGCAGCAAAAAGCCCTGGTAGATGGCGCCTTCGCCAAGCTCAAGGGTTTCATCCTGTCCAAATAAAAGAAAAGGCCACGCCTGCCCCAGGCGTGTCTGCCCAAAAATTACACACGAAAGAATTTAAATGGCTACCGTAGAAGTCAAAGTCCCACAGCTGTCCGAATCCGTCGCCGAAGCGACCATGTTGCAGTGGAAGAAAAAAGTTGGTGACAGCATTGCAATCGACGAAATCCTGATCGAAATCGAAACCGACAAGGTGGTACTCGAAGTGCCGGCACCTGCGGCAGGCGTTCTGTCCGAGATCCTGGTGGCCGATGGCGGCACGGTCACGGCCGAGCAGCTGATTGCCAGGATTGATACCGAGGGCAAGGCAGCCGCTGCGGCGCCTGCCGCCGCAACGCCTGCGGCGGCCGCTCCTGCTGCAGCTCTCGCCGCGCCCGCGGCATCTGGTAGCAGCATGGCCGGTGTACCCATGCCTGCCGCGGCCAAGCTGATGGCTGACAACCAGCTGGCGTCCGGTTCTGTTGCCGGTACAGGCAAGGATGGCCGCGTGACCAAGGGTGATGTTCTGGGTGCGGTCGCCGGTGGTGCTGCATCTGCTCCTAAATCAATAGCTGCAAGCACAATATCGACGGGGGTTCCAACCACTTCCCTGCCTCAAGTTGCGACACCCCCCAAGGCCAGCAACCTGGGCGATCGTCCGGAGCAGCGTGTGCCCATGAGCCGCCTGCGCGCGCGCATCGCCGAGCGCCTGCTGCAGTCGCAAGCCACCAACGCCATTCTGACCACCTTCAATGAAGTCAACATGGCACCGGTGATGGAAATGCGCAAGCGCTTCCAGGAAAAGTTCGAGAAAGAGCATGGCGTGAAGATCGGCTTCATGAGCTTTTTCGTCAAGGCGGCGGTGCATGCGCTGAAAAAATACCCGGTGCTCAATGCCTCGGTGGACGGCAATGACATCGTCTACCACGGCTACTTCGACATCGGTATTGCCGTGGGTTCACCACGCGGCCTGGTGGTTCCCATCCTGCGCAATGCCGACCAGATGAGTTTTGCCGATATCGAAAAGAAAATAGCCGAGTACGGCGCCAAGGCACGCGACGGCAAGCTCGGCATTGAGGAGATGACCGGCGGAACGTTCTCGATCTCCAATGGCGGCGTGTTCGGCTCCATGCTGTCCACCCCCATCATCAACCCGCCGCAGTCGGCCATCCTCGGCGTGCATGCGACCAAGGACAGGGCCGTGGTCGAAAACGGCCAGATCGTGGTGCGCCCGATGAACTACCTGGCGATGAGCTACGACCACCGCATCGTGGACGGCCGCGAAGCCGTGCTCGGACTGGTGGCCATGAAGGAAGCGCTGGAAGATCCGGCCCGCCTGCTGTTCGACATTTGATGGCGCACGTCCGGGATGTGATCGGTTGGTTTGCCAAACCTTTGGCGACCAACTGGATTCTGGGCATTGCTGGAGGGCCTGTGGTGGCCGCGCTGCCCGTGGGCCTGCTGTGGGCTTCACTGGCTGTTGAGCGGCAGCTGAATCCCGATTGCGGGGGCTCCTGCGTTACGTCGGCTTTGGGGTGGATTTTTCTTTTGTCGATGCTTGTGTCCATACCGCTGGGCATTGCAATGGCAGGGGCCGGAATCTTAGGCGCTCTTCGCGCATTCCGCCTTCGCGCCAAACATATGTAAAAGGATTAAGAGTAATGAGTAAACAATTCGACGTCATCGTCATCGGCGGCGGTCCCGGCGGCTACATAGCTGCCATCCGCGCCGCCCAGCTGGGTTTCAACGTGGCCTGTATCGACGAGTGGAAAAACGCCAAGGGCGGCGCGGCCCTGGGCGGCACCTGCACCAATGTCGGCTGCATTCCCTCCAAGGCGCTGCTGCAGTCGTCGGAACATTACGACCACGCCAGCCACCACTTTGCCGAACACGGCATCGAGGTCAAGGGCTTGGGCCTGGACGTCGCGAAAATGCTGGCGCGCAAGGACACTGTCGTCAAGCAGAACAACGACGGCATCGTCTACCTGTTCAAGAAAAACAAGGTCACTTTCTTCCATGGCCGCGGCTCGTTTGCCGCAGCCAAGGATGGCCTGTATGAGGTCAAGGTGGCCGGCGCAGCCGAGGAAACCATTTCCGGCACACACGTCATTGTGGCCACGGGGTCGAATGCACGTGCCCTGCCGGGCGCGCCGTTTGACGAAGAAAACATCCTCTCGAACGACGGTGCCTTGCGCATCGGTGCTCTTCCCAAAAAGCTGGGCCTGATCGGTTCCGGCGTGATCGGCCTGGAAATGGGTTCGGTCTGGCGCCGTCTGGGCGCTGAAGTCACCGTGCTGGAAGGCCTGCCGACTTTCCTGGGGGCCGTGGACCAGCAGATCGCCAAGGAAGCCAAAAAGGCCTTCGACAAGCAGGGCCTTAAAATCGCCTTGGGCGTCAAGGTCGGCGAGGTCAAGAGTAGCAAGAAAGGTGTCAGTGTTGCCTACACCGATGCCAAGGGTGAGGCCCAGACCCTGGATGTGGATAAACTCATCGTCTCGATCGGCCGGGTGGCCAACACCCAGGGCCTCAACCCGGAGGCCGTGGGCCTGAAGCTCGACGAACGCGGCGCGGTGGTGGTCGACGACGAGTGCAAGACCAGCCTGCCCAATGTCTGGGCCATCGGCGACGTGGTGCGCGGCCCCATGCTGGCGCACAAGGCCGAAGAAGAAGGTGTGGCGGTTGCCGAGCGTATTGCCGGCCAGCACGGCCACGTCAACTTCAACACCATTCCCTGGGTGATCTACACCAACCCCGAGATCGCGTGGGTTGGCCAGACCGAAGAGCAACTCAAGGCCGCAGGCCGCGCCTACAAGACCGGCACCTTCCCCTTCATGGCCAACGGCCGGGCGCGGGCGCTGGGCGACACCACTGGCATGGTGAAGATGCTGGCCGATGCCACTACTGACGAAATCCTCGGTGTGCACATCGTCGGGCCCATGGCGAGTGAACTGATTGCCGAGTGTGTGGTGGCGATGGAATTCCGGGCCAGTTCGGAAGACATTGCCCGGATTTGCCATGCCCACCCTTCGCTCAGTGAAGCGACGAAGGAGGCGGCCCTGGCCGTCGATAAACGCACGCTGAATTTCTGAGCCCGCCGGCCAACGACACGATGTCCGTCAATTCGGAGTACGCGTCTGAGCTGAAGACACGGGGCTACACCAGCGACCCCGCGCAGTTGCGCGCGGTCGCTGCACTGGAGCGTTGCGCCAGCGAATGGGCGGCATTCAAGGAGAAGCGTTCGAACCCGCTGAAAAAACTCATCAACCGGCCGGATATCCCGCGCGGTGTCTATATGCACGGCGGGGTGGGGCGCGGCAAGAGTTTTTTGATGGACTGTTTTTACAACGCGGTTCCACTCAAGCGCAAAACGCGCCTGCATTTTCATGAGTTCATGCGGGAAGTGCACCGCGAGCTGCGCGAGCTCCAGGGCACGGTCAACCCGCTCGATGAACTGGGCAAACGTATTGCAAAACGTTACCGGTTGATCTGCTTCGACGAATTCCACGTGGCAGACATTACTGACGCAATGATTTTGCACCGCCTGCTGGCGGCGCTGTTCGACAACGGGGTAGGTTTTGTAACTACTTCCAACTTTCATCCCGACGAGCTTTATCCCAACGGCCTGCACCGCGACCGGATTTTGCCGGCGATCGCGCTGCTCAAGCAGAACCTGGAAGTAATCAGCGTCGATAACGGCACCGACTACCGCCGGCGCACGCTGGAGCAGGTCAGGCTTTACCACACGCCGCTCGGCCCTCAGGCAGACGCTGAAATGCGGGAAACTTTTGAGCGACTGGCAGAGTCTCACGATGAGTCTCCGGTGCTGCACATTGAAGCGCGGAAAATCCAGGCCAGGCGCAAGGCCGGCGGGGTCGTCTGGTTCGATTTCAAGACCCTGTGCGGCGGGCCACGTTCGCAAAACGACTACCTGGAAATTGCCACCCAGTTCCACACCGTGTTGCTCAGCGATGTACCCTATATGCCCATACGCATGGCCTCCGAAGCGCGGCGCTTTACCTGGCTGGTCGATGTACTGTACGACCGCCGCGTCAAGCTCATCATGTCGGCGGAGGTGGCTCCCGAGGCGTTATACACGGAAGGTCCCTTGGCCCACGAGTTTCCCCGGACGGTTTCAAGGCTCAATGAAATGCAGTCCTCCGAGTTTCTGGCCCTTGAGCGCAGGAATGTCGACACCACTCTGACATGAAAAATTCATTCTTTTTGTTGCTGTTTTCCTTGCTTGGCGCGGCAGCCAGTGGGCAGGTCGCGAATGACTCTGCCGCCGCAGTTGACCGCGAGCGCGAACAGATCAACGCCGAACGCACTGCGCTCGAGGCGAAGTTCGACGTGGAGGAAGCGGCCTGTTACAAAAAGTTCTTCGTCAACAGCTGCCTGAATGCCATCAAACCCAGGCGACGCGAAGCGATGACCGGGCTCAAACAACGCGAAGTGGCCCTTAACGACCAGCAGCGCCGCGAGAAGGCCGCCGACCAGATCCGCAAAACGGAAGAAAAATCTTCACCTGAAGTGCTCAGGCAGGCGGCTGAGCGCCGTGCCAAAGCGCTGGAAGACACCGCAGCCCGGGAAGAACGTTCACGCAACAAAGCCGATGAACGGGTCAACCTGCAACAGGGCGAAGCTTCGAACGCCGCCGATACCGCCAGCAAGCTCAAAGGCTCCAAAGAGAGAGCGCAGGCTCGAGTGGAAAGACAGGCTGAGATTGCCGACGAGGTGCAGAAATACAATGACAAGCAGCAGGAAGTGCTTGAAAGAAAAGCGAGCCGCGAGAAAAGGCAGCGCGAGCAGACCAAGCCGCCGGCAGCCTCTTTGCCAACGCCAAACTAGGGGCTCAGGCCAGCGCTTCCAGCTTGACAATCACCAGCGACAGGTTGTCGCCACCGCCGTGGGCCCGTGACCTGGCTTTCTGGATCAAAAATTCTGTAGCCTCGCGCGGGGACAACATCGAAAGCGCCGAGCCTATCTCGCTGGGGCTGAAATAGTGCCAAATGCCGTCGCTGCAGGCAATCAGTGAATCGCCGGGGCGCAGCTGGGGGATGAAATGCAGGCTGACCGGCGGTGCTTCTTCGGTACCCAGGCAGCCCATCAGGATGTTGGATTGAGGATGCACATTGGCTTCCTCTTCGGTCAGCTCGCCTTTGTCCACAAGCGTCTGGACATAGGAGTGGTCCGTCGTTCGCTTGACCAGCTTGGCGCCATGGAAGTGATAAATGCGCGAATCACCCGCATGCGCCCAATGGCAGTCCCCTCCAGGGTTGATCAAAAACGCCGCCAGCGTGCTGTGCGGCTCCTGTTCGGCTGAAATGGCGGTGAGCTTGATCACGGTGTGGGCTTCTTCCACCAGCTGCCTGAGCATGGCAACGGCGTCGTCGGTGTCGGGGGCATACCGTTCGAACAGTTGTTTGGCCGTCATCATGACCTGGTCGGAAGCCTTGCGGCCGCCGCTTCGGCCGCCCATGCCATCGGCCACGATGCCGAGCATGCAGCCGGCAATGCGTGGATGGCTCAGCAGGGCCACCTGGTCCTGCTGGTAGTCCCGGTCTCCTTTGTGGATACCGGTGGAAGCTGTGATTCGATAACCTTTGGACATATTGAATGGCCGAGTCATGTGGACTCGATTTATCTCCGTAATCGACGTATTATCAGATGAAGCTGCCTGCCCGGATAAAAAACTTGGACTCCAACCTGCACTCCCCGGAGCGCCGCCTGATAGAACTCAAAATCGAACATGCCGACCTCAATGCCCTGGTGGACCTCACATCGCATGCCGTGCCGATTGACGAGTTGATGCTCAGGCGCCTCAAAAAACGCCGCCTTCTCCTGCGCGACCAGATATCCCAGCTTGAGCTGTCCCTCGACCCGCCTGAACCCGCCTGATGAACCTGGAAGCTCAAGTCCTGGAGGCTTTTGCCCCCGACGGCGTCTTGTCGCGCGCGACGGAACACTTTATCCCACGCAGCGGGCAGACCGATATGGCGCTGGCCGTGGCGCGCGCCATTGAAGGGGCTTACCCGCTGGTGGTGGAAGCCAGCACCGGGGTCGGAAAAACCTTTTCCTACCTGGTGCCCGCCTTACTCAGCGGTGAACGGGTCCTGCTCTCCACCGCCACCAAGGCTCTGCAGGACCAGTTGTTCGGACGCGACTTGCCCAGCCTCGTCAAAGCCCTGGGAGTGCCGGTCAGCACCGCGCTGCTCAAGGGGCGCGGCAGCTACCTGTGTCTGCACCGGATGGAGATGGCCCGCCATGATGCGAGTTTTCCGGAACGCAGCTCGCTTCGCGCGCTGGCCAAAGTAGAAGAGTGGGCGCGCGTGACGGAGACCGGTGACCTGGCCGAACTCCCGGGCCTGGACGAACGTTCGCCCGTTATTCCCTGGGTCACCTCCACCCGTGAAAATTGCCTGGGGGCCCAATGTCCGCGATTTCGCGCCTGTCATGTCAATCATGCGCGCCGCGAAGCTTTGGCTGCCGACGTGGTGGTGATCAACCATCACCTGTTTTTTGCCGATCTGGCGGTGCGCGAATCGGGCGTTGCCGAGCTGTTGCCGACAGTCAGGATTGCGATTTTTGATGAAGCGCACCAGCTCAACGAAACCGGCGTGCAGTTCCTGGGGAAAAACCTCTCCACGGGCCAACTGCTCGATTTTTCGCACGACATGCTGGGCACCGGGCTGCAGCTTGCCCGTGGCCTGCAGGACTGGCAGATGCTGGCGGGGGCCACCGAACATGCCGCACGCGACCTGCGTTTATGCGTAGGCAAAGCCTATCCGGGCAGCAAACTGCGCTGGAATGAGGCAACACCTGAAGGGCTGGACGGGCATGAGTGGGCGGGGGCGCTGGCCGCAGTTTGCACCTCTCTGGCCAAGGCTTGCGAGGCTCTGGACACGGTCAGTGAAATTGCGCCCGATTTTGTGCGACTGCACGAACGCGCCATGGAGCTGGAAGAGCGCGCTCGCTGCTTTACCCTCGCAGCGGAACCAGGCGGTGTCCGCTGGCTGGACGTGGGCACCCAGCTGCGGCTGGTGGAATCTCCGCTGGACATCGCCCAGGCCATCCAGGCCAAGGTTTTCACGGACGACAAAGCCGCAGCCAAGTCATGGGTGTTTACCTCGGCCACTCTTGGTGACGACGCACAATTGAGCTGGTTCACGCAGCCCTGCGGCCTGGCGGGTGCCGAAGTCCTGCAGGTGGGCAGCCCTTTTGACTACGCGCGCCAGGCGGCGCTTTACGTTCCGCGCAATTTCCCCAAACCGGGCGATCCCGCACACACGGCGGCGGTCGCTGCCGCAGCGGCGGACTGGGCACGCCGGCTCGGCGGCCGCACCATGGTGCTGACCACGACCTTGCGTGCCTTGCGCACTATTGGCGAGGCGTTGCAGGCGGCGTTTGAGGGCTCATCCGACATTGAGGTGCTGGTGCAGGGCGCGATGCCCAAGCGGGCCCTGATCGAGCGCTTCCGGCAAGCCGACGGACAGGGTGGCCGCGGCTGCGTTCTGGTGGCCTCCGCTTCGTTCTGGGAGGGGATCGACGTGCCCGGGGAAGCGCTGCAACTGGTGATCATCGACAAGCTGCCTTTTCCGCCGCCGAACGACCCGATGGTGGAAGCCCGGTCCCGGCTGCTGGAGTCGGAAGGCAAAAGCGCTTTTAACGATTATTTCCTGCCGGAGGCGGCTGTGGCGCTCAAGCAGGGCGCCGGTCGGCTGATACGCCGCGAAACCGATCAGGGTGTCCTGGTGGTCTGCGACAGCCGGCTGGCCTTGATGGGCTATGGCAAACGGCTGCTGCGCGCATTGCCCGCGATGCAGCGCCTGGCCTCGGAAGAAGAACTGAACGACAGGCTGGAATTGCTTACCAGAACTTGTACCAGGGGCCATCCACCGACTTGAAGCCTTTGGACAGATACTCGCTCTGGGGGTAGTTTTTTTCCATCACGCGCCTGGTGTCATCGCGCAGCTGGGTCATCTTGAGGGCGTCATAAGACCTGTACAGGATGAACAGGGCCTCTTCGAGCACCGGCACATCCCGGTAATCTGCAATCGCGGTTTGCGCGCGGTTGATCGCCGAAATGTAGGCGCCGCGGGAATAGTAGTAGCGGGCCACGTGGATTTCATACTGGGCCAGCGAATTGACGATGTAGGTCATGCGCAGGCGTGCGTCTGCCGAATATTTGGATTCGGGGAAGCGGTTGACCAGTTCCTTGAAGGTTTCGAACGACTCCTTGGCCGCTTTCTGGTCGCGCTCGGACAGGTCCTGTTTGTACAGAAAACTGAACATGCCCAGGTTCTCATTGAAATTGACCAAGCCTTTGAGGTAGAGGGCGTAGTCGATCGCCGGGCTGGCCGGGTGCAACTTCATGAAACGGTCCAGCGTGGCCACTGCCTGGGCCTGCTCGCCGCCCTTGAACTGGGCATAGGCTTTTTCCAGCTGGGCCTGCTGCGCCAGCGGCGTGCCGGCCGCGCGGCCCTCCAGCTTTTCAAACAGCGGGACGGCCTTGTCATAAGCGCCGGAGTTGGCTTCGTCCTTGGCTTCTGCGTAGATCTTGTTCGGGCTCCAGGCGGCGGTGGGGTCCTTGACGGTAGAGGAGCATGCCGAAAGGACGAATGCACAGGCGAGCATCGCAGCGGCCGCAGGGCGTGTGGCTGGAACAACCGATAATTTGGTGGAAAACATCGCTATTGATCCTGTTAATGACTGATTCTGTACAAAGCAAACTGATTATATCGAGCGCCATCAACGCGGGCAGTCTGGTGGACGAGATTCTGGGGGAAGGCGAAACCGGCGCTGATGCCGAGTTGCGCGAGGTGAGTGTTCCCGTGGAAAGCCACGGGACACGCCTGGACCGTGCGCTGGCGGGCATGGTGCCCGAGTTCTCGCGCAGTTATCTCCAGCAGCTGATTGAAGCTGCCGCTGTGCAACTGAACGGCGTCACGGCGACCAAGGCGTCTGCCCGGGTCAAGGCCGGTGACAAGCTGGTGATCGAACTCAGGCCCACGCCACAGAGCCAGGCCTTCAAGCCGGAGGCGATGGCGCTGGAGGTCGTTTTTGAGGATGAGCATCTGCTTGTCATCAACAAGCCGGCCGGCCTGGTGGTGCACCCGGCACCCGGCAACTGGAGCGGCACCCTGCTCAACGGACTGCTGGCGCGCGACGTCCAGGCCAGCGGGCTGCCGCGCGCCGGCATCGTGCATCGGCTGGACAAGGATACCAGTGGCCTGATGGTGGTGGCGCGACGGCGTCAGGTGATGGACCAGCTGGTGGCCATGATCGCCGAGCGGAGTGTCAGCCGTGAATACCTGGCGCTGGCGCATGGCGCCTGGCAAGGCCCCAAGGGCCGCCGGGTTGATGCGCCCATGGGCCGCGATCCGCGCAACCGTTTGCGCATGGCGGTGGTGGATCTGGAAAAAAACGCCGGCAAGGCTGCTTCGACCGATCTTTATCTGCTGCAGGGTGAGGGCGCGTTCTGCCTGGTGCGTTGCAGGCTGCATACGGGGCGGACCCACCAGATCCGGGTCCATCTGGCCTCCATCGGCCATCCTCTGGTGTCGGACGAGATGTATGGCGGCAAGCCTGCCGCAGGTTTGGGCCGTCAGGCGCTGCATGCCTGCAGGCTGGCGTTCACCCACCCGGTCACCGGCGATGCCCTCGAATTCAGGGCACCGCTGCCGGACGATCTGGCTGCGGCTCTGGCCCGGCTGGGGCTGGGATACAATCAAATCCAGTAGTTTTCTGCTACCCGCCGCATGGCGCGCCCAGATGTTGTGGTTGCGCATGAATGTGAACTGCGCCGCCAGGCGCCTTTATCTCGAATCATTTCGGAACCAAGACCATGAATACGACGGATGCCAAGCGCGTCCTCGAAACGGCACTTATTTGCGCGCAGCAGCCGCTGCCGTTGCGTGAGATGGGTGTTTTGTTCAACGGGGCACTCACGGCCGACACCCTCAAGCTCCTGCTGGAGGATCTGCAAAACGACTGGTACGGGCGGGGCGTGGAGCTGGTGCATGTCGCGACCGGCTGGCGCTTCCAGAGCCGTCCGCAGATGCGCGAATACCTCGACCGCCTGCACCCGGAGAAACCCCCGCGTTACACCCGCGCCACCCTGGAAACGCTGGCGATCATCGCCTACCGCCAGCCGGTCACCCGTGGCGACATGGAGGACATACGTGGCGTGACCATCAACAGCATGATCCTCAAGCAGCTTGAGGACCGTGGCTGGGTCGAGGTGATCGGGCACCGCGAAACTGTGGGACGGCCGGGCCTGTACGCAACCACTCGGCAGTTTCTCGATGACCTGGGACTGGAGTCACTGGACCAGTTGCCGGCGATGGACACCGCCGCGGGGCAGGCCTCCATGCTGGAGCAGATCGAGTTTGGCATGTCCGCCACGCCGGCCGCGGATGAAACGCTTGCGGCGGTCGTTCCCGAACTGGCGGACGGGCTGGAGGCTGGCCTCGAACTTGCAGATATTTCCGCCGCGGGCGACTCCGCGGACATACAACAGGGCGCTTCCCTGGGCAGCCCCACGGCCATCGATCCCAACGCCTGAACGCAACGCATGAATCAAAACGACAATCCGGCTCCGGCCAACGCTGCAGCTCCCCAGGTTGATGAGCCCAAAGTGACTCCAGCCCTTGATTCACCAGCGGAGAATGCTATCGAATCGGTAGTGCCTGATACTTCTGCGGACGGCATGGTCAAGGTGGTGCCGGGCAGGTCCGAACTGGCAGTCATGCTCCCGGCGCTGGCCCGCTTTGAAGACGTGATTACCGGCAAGTTTGATGCGGATGAGGAAGATGTGGCGCTCGAGCCTCCCAAGCGTGTCCTGCTGCCCCAGCCGGAAACACCCAAGTTGCACAAGGTGCTGGCGCAGGCGGGTTTGGGATCGCGGCTGGAAATGGAACAGCTGATCCTGGAAGGGCGGATTTCCGTCAACGCCGAGCCGGCCCACATCGGCCAGCGCATCCAGTTTGGCGACACGGTCAAGGTCAATGGAAAGCCGATCCGGGTGCGCATCGATCCGCCGCCGCCGCGGGTGATCGCCTACCACAAGCCCGCCGGCGAAGTGGTTTCACATGATGACCCGCAAAACCGGCCCACCGTGTTTCGCCGCCTGCCCAAGCTGTTTCAGGGCAAATGGCAGTCGGTCGGACGGCTCGACCTGAATACCGAGGGCCTGCTGCTGTTGACCAGTTCGGGCGAGCTGGCCAACAAGCTGATGCATCCGCGCTTTGGCCTGGAGCGCGAGTATGCGGTGCGTGTGCTGGGCGCGTTGAACAATGAAGAGAAAAAGCGCCTGCTCGACGGCGTGCAGCTCGACGATGGCATGGCCCAGTTCAGCACGATAGAGGCCGGCGGTGGCGAGGGCGCCAATTGCTGGTACCGCGTGACGATTTCCGAAGGCCGCAACCGCGAAGTACGCCGCATGTTCGAGGCGGTGGGGCATGCTGTCAGCCGCCTGATCCGCATCCGGTATGGCGCCGTGGTTTTGCCGCGCGGCCTCAAGCGTGGGGCCTTTGTCGAGCTGGACGAGCGCGACATCGCGGCGCTGACCAGCGCTGTCGGGCGTTCGGAAACCCGTGCCGATCCGCGTGGCGCGCAGAGGAGCGCCGGAGAAACAGGCGAGGCCGGATCCGGCGAAGGACGCCCAGGACGCGGACCGCGTCGCACGGACCGCCCCCGCGGCGGACGTGGGCGGCCGGACAACGGAGCTCCCAGGCCGGTGGATGCGCAGACCATGCCTGAAAACAACAGGGCAAACGAAGCGGGTGACCAGGACGACGAAGCCGGACACGATCCGCTCGACCTGCAACCGCCGATGAATCGGAATGAAGCGCCGCGCGACGGCAACCGGCGCCGCGGTGCCAAGGGGGGCCGAGGCAATGGGGGCAATGCCGGCAACGGCGCCGGTCCCCGGTCCGGTCCGCCGGGCAAGTTCGGCGGCAATGCGGGCGGGCAGGGCCCGAAACGCCGCGATGACCGTGGGAGTGACCGCGGTGACCGGGGCGACAAGGGCCCGGGCGGGGCGCAGCCTGACCCCATGAAAACGTCATTCGGCTACATCGGCGCGGAAACCTTTACCCGCCAGCGTCAGGCGCCTGGCCAGGGCCAGCGCCGTGGTGGCAGCGGCACTGGCGGTGGCGGCGGAGGTTCCGGCCAGCGGCGTAGCGGTGGGGGCGGGGGCGGTGGTGGAAACCGCGGCGGCAATCGCAGCGGTGGCGGCAACCGCGGCGGAAACCGCTGACCTCCCGCACAAGCCCACGCACTTTTTAACCAGGGCCACTGGCCCCGGGTTAAAATCAGAGGCTTTATTCGATTCGAATAAAGCCCAGAAAATCAAGGTTAAGGAAATCTCATGGCGATCGAACGCACTCTCTCCATCATCAAACCCGATGCAGTGGCCAAAAATGTCATTGGGCAAATTTACGCCCGCTTCGAGGCTGCCGGCCTGAAGGTGGTTGCAGCCCGGATGGCGCACCTGTCGCGCGGCGAAGCAGAAGCCTTTTATGCGGTACATAAAGAGCGTCCTTTCTTCAAGGACCTGGTTGAGTTCATGATTTCCGGCCCGGTCATGATTTCCGCGCTTGAAGGCGAAAACGCGATCCTGAAACATCGCGACCTGATGGGTGCCACAGATCCGAAAAAAGCCGCGCCCGGGACCATCCGTGCCGATTTCGCCGACAGCATTGATGCCAATGCCGTGCATGGCTCTGACGCCACCGAAACCGCCAAGGTGGAGATCAGCTTCTTCTTCGCGGGCATGAACATCTATTCGCGCTAGTTCGCGAATTTCCGATGCGATGACAGCCAACCTGCTTGATTACGATCTGGAAGGTCTGGCTGCGTTTTGCGAGGGGCTCGGAGAAAAACGTTTCCGGGCCACCCAGCTGTTCCGATGGGTTCACCAGAAGGGTGCGACCAGCTTCGACCAGATGACCGATCTGGCGAAATCCCTTCGCGAAAAACTTCCCGCTTCAGCCCACGTGGAGGGCCCCAAGGTGGTGTCCCGGCATGATTCGGCCGACGGCACCATCAAATGGCTGTTCGATGTCGGAGCCGGTGACGTTATCGAAACCGTCTTCATTCCCGAGTCCGACCGCGGAACGCTTTGCATTTCCTCGCAGGCCGGCTGTGCCGTGGGTTGCCGCTTCTGTTCCACCGGCCATCAGGGCTTCAGCCGGAACCTGACAACTGCCGAAATCATTGGCCAGCTCTGGTATGCCGAGCACTTCCTGCGCAAACATCTCGGCAGGGAGGAGCGGATTGTCTCCAATGTCGTCATGATGGGCATGGGGGAGCCCCTGCAAAATTACTCCCAGTTGCTTCCCGCGTTGCGCGTGATGCTCGACGACCATGCGTATGGTTTGTCGCGCCGGAGGGTGACCGTCTCGACCTCTGGTGTCGTTCCCATGATGGACCGTCTGGCTCAGGATTGTCCGGTTGCACTGGCAGTTTCCCTGCATGCGCCCAACGACGAGTTGCGCAGCAATCTTGTCCCCCTTAACAAAAAATACCCGATTGCCGAGTTATTGCAGGCCTGCACCCGTTACCAGGCGGCAGCGCCCAGGGATTTCATCACCTTTGAGTACTGCATGCTTGAGGGGGTGAACGACCAGCCCGAGCATGCCCGGCAACTGGTTGCCCTGATGCGCGAACATGGTGTGCATGGCCTGGCCTGCAAGTTCAACCTGATTCCTTTCAATCCTTTTCCGGCTTCCGGGCTCAAGCGCTCTGACATGCTGCAAGTGCAGGCATTCGCCAAAATATTGATGGATGCCGGTATCGTGACCACCGTCCGGAAAACACGCGGCGACGACATTGATGCAGCTTGTGGACAACTGGCCGGCGATGTGCAGGACCGCACCGGTGTCGAGCAGCGCATGGCGACACAGCGGCAAGGTATGCTCAAGGGGATCAAGGTTGTAACCAAGGGGGTCGGTGTATGAATCTCGTCCGCAATGCCATCTGGCTTTCTGCCTGTTGGGTGGCTGTGTTGCTTGCCGGCTGCGCCGGCACACCGGGTGCCGCGTCCGGCGCTGGTAGCGGGCGCGCGGAGGTCATGACCGAGTCGGATGAAACGGACGGACGCAAGCGCGCGCGTCTCCGACTTGAGCTTGCCGCCAATTATTTCCAGCAGGGCCAGACCAATGTCGCCCTCGATGAACTCAAGCAGGCCCTGGTCGCGGATCCGTCCTATCCCGATGCCCACAACCTGCGCGGCCTGGTTTACATGCGCATGGGCGACAACGCGCTGGCCGAAGACAGTTTTCGCCGCGCGATGGCGCTCAATCCGCGTGATGGCGACATTCTGCATAACTACGGCTGGCTGTTGTGCCAGCAAAAACGATATGGCGAATCGATCGCCCTGTTCGGACGCGCCTTGGCTGCGCCTTCGTATGGCGGCCAGGCCAAAACCCTGATGATCCAGGGCCTTTGCCAGGTGCAAGCGGGGCAGAAGGCGGAGGGGGAGCGCAGCCTGACACAGTCCTATGAACTGGACGCCGGCCACCCGATCACGGGCTACAACCTGTCGAACCTGCTTTTCCAGCGCGGAGAGTACACGCGTGCACAGTTTTATATTCGCCGTTTGAACAACAGCAACCTGGCCAATGCTGAAACCCTGTGGCTGGGCATCAAGGTGGAGCGAAGCCTGGGCAACCGCGAAGCGATGATGCAACTGGGCGATCAGCTGAAAAAACGTTTTGGACAGTCGCGTGAGGCTGCGGCGTATGACAGAGGAGCCTTCAATGAGTGAGTTCAACGGCAGCCCTGCGATGACGCAGGACGATGCGTTGCGGTCGGAGGCGGGGGGGCAGTTTGTCGATGGTTCTGCTGCCAGCGCCGGCTCCCTGATCCGGCAAGCCAGAGAGACGGCGGGCCTGCACATCGCGGCACTCGCGGTGGCCCTGAAGGTACCGGTCAAAAAACTTGAAGCGCTCGAAGCCGACCGGCTTGATCTGCTGCCCGATGCGGTGTTTGTCCGCGCGCTTGCGGCAAGCGTCTGCCGCACACTGAAGATTGATGCAGGCCAGGTACTGGCGTTGTTGCCGCAAACCGGCAAGCCCAGTCTCGGTCAACAGCACACGCCCATCAATGCGCCTTTCCGCTCTCCCGGTGACGGGCCCGGTCCGTCGCTGTTCGCGCAGGTCTCCCGGCCGGCGGTTCTGGCAGGCCTGCTGCTGGTACTGGCTGCATTGGTTCTTATTTTCCTGCCGGCGATCCAGCAGTCAGTTCCTGTCGCCGAGTCCGGTGCCGGGCCGGCCACCGCCATTGGTGTGCCTGCAGCGCCCCAGGGCCGGCCGTCCGGGGAAGTCACGGCCAGAACTGATCCGGCCGAAAATGACAAGCCTGCCGAGCCTTCCGCTCCCGCCGCAATACCGGCAGCGCCGGTGCTGGCGCTGGCACCCCAGCTCTCTGCCGCAACATCACCACCACTGCCTGCATCCGGCCCGGCAGCGCCAGCGGCGGTGGCGGAACCGGCCCAGCCTGCGCCGACCGGCATCATCGTGTTCAAGGCCAAAGGCGAATCCTGGGTCGAGGTCACCGATGCCCGAGGTGTTGTTGTTGTTCGCCGCCTCCTGGCAGCCGGGGAGCAGATAGGCGTGTCTGGTGCGCTGCCACTGGCCGCGGTTGTCGGTCGGGTCGATGCCACCCAGGTTGAAGTGCGCGGCAAGGCTTTTGACTTGAGTGCAATGAGCAAAGACAACGTTGCCCGTTTTGAGGTGAAATAGTGGCGTCATGCTTTCCTGTTGAATCGGCAGCGCCCAAAGCGCGCGTTTCCTCGCAGGCCCGCGTGGTCTGGGGCTCGCGTGTGGTCACGGTGGGCGGCGATGCGCCGGTACGGGTGCAGTCCATGACCAATACCGACACGGTGGACGCGATCGGCACGGCCATCCAGGTCAAGGAACTGGCCATTGCCGGCTCGGAAATGGTCCGCATTACCGTCAATACGCCCGAGGCTGCGGCGCAGGTCCCCTATATTCGGGAGCAACTTGACCGCATGGGCATCGACGTGCCGCTCATCGGCGACTTCCATTACAACGGCCATCGGCTGCTGACCGATTACCCGGCCTGTGCCGAGGCCCTGTCCAAGTACCGCATCAACCCCGGTAATGTGGGCAAAGGCGACAAACACGACAGGCAATTCGGCCAGATGATCGAAGCGGCCATGCGCTGGAACAAGCCGGTGCGTATCGGGGTCAACTGGGGCAGCCTAGACCAGGAGCTGCTGGTCGGCCTGATGGACGAAAACAGCCGTCGTGTCGAACCCTGGGACGCCAAACAGGTGATGTACGAAGCCCTGATTACCTCGGCGATTGACTCCGCAACGCTGGCCGAACAAATGGGCATGGACAAAAACCAGATCATCCTGTCCTGCAAGGTCAGTGGTGTGCAGGACCTGATCTCGGTCTATCGTGAACTTTCAAAGCGCTCCCGTTATGCGCTGCACCTGGGCCTGACCGAAGCCGGCATGGGCACCAAGGGTACGGTGGCCTCCAGCGCCGCCCTGGCCGTGCTGCTGCAGGAAGGCATAGGTGACACGATCCGCGTCTCCCTGACGCCGCAACCCGGTGAGGCGCGTACCCAGGAAGTGCTGATCGCATCAGAAATCCTGCAGGCGCTGGGGCTGCGCAGTTTTGTACCCAGCGTCACGGCTTGCCCCGGCTGCGGCCGCACGACAAGCACCACCTTTCAGGAACTGACCAAGGAAATCGACGACTTCCTGCGCGCCCAGATGCCGGTCTGGCGCGCGCAGTACCCCGGCGTTGAAAAACTCAAGGTCGCGGTGATGGGCTGCATCGTCAATGGCCCCGGCGAAAGCAAACATGCCGACATCGGCATCAGTCTGCCGGGCTCCGGCGAAGCACCGGCCGCGCCGGTCTATATCGATGGCGAAAAAAGCGTGACCCTGCGCGGCGACCAGATTGCCCAGGAGTTTCGTGTGATTGTCGAAAACTACATTGAAAAGCGCTTTGGCACGCAAACCGTTGCCCAGGTCGCCTGAACCACTTCATGGCTGAAAAAATAACTGCCGTCAAAGGCATGAACGACATATTGCCGCCCGATTCGGCGCGCTGGGAATGGTTTGAGGCCAAGGTGCGCGCGCTGATGGCACGTTATGCCTATGCCAACGTGCGCACACCGGTCGTCGAGCCGACGGCGCTGTTTGTGCGCGGCCTTGGCGAGGTGACCGATATCGTTGAAAAGGAGATGTACTCCTTCGTGGACTCGATGAATGGCGACAGGCTCACGCTGCGCCCCGAGGCTACCGCGGGCATCGTGCGTGCGATGGTGGAGCACAACGCGCTGTACAACGGGCCGATGCGGGTCTGGTCGGCCGTGTCGCTGTTTCGTCACGAGCGGCCGCAGAAAGGGCGCTACCGCCAGTTTCACCAGATTGACGTCGAAGCGCTGGGCTTTGCCGGGCCCGATGTGGACGCCGAGCAGATCCTGATGTGCCGCGCGTTGCTGCGCGATCTGGGCATTCCGATGGAGCATGTGCGGCTCGAACTGAACAGCCTGGGCCAGCCGGGCGAGCGCATGGCGCACCGTGCGGCACTGATTGCGCATTTCGAGGCGCATGCCGATGTGCTGGACGAAGACGCGAAGCGGCGCTTGCACAGCAACCCGCTGCGCATCCTGGATACTAAAAATCCCGCGCTTCAGGCGGTCGTTGAAGCGGCTCCACAGCTCATGGGCTTTCTTGGCGAGGCTTCGCTGGCACACCTGAATGCCGTCCGTGTGGTGCTTGATGCAGCGGGGGTGCCTTACCGCATCAATCCGCGTCTGGTGCGGGGCATGGACTACTACAACCTCACCGTGTTCGAATGGATCACCGACAAGCTCGGTTCACAAGGCACGGTTTGCGGCGGTGGCCGTTACGACGGCCTGTTCGAGCAGTTGGGCGGAAAACCTACGCCGGCGGTGGGTTGGGGCATGGGCGTGGAACGCATGCTCCTCCTGCTCGAAGCGGTCGGCGTGTTGCCGCCCGAGAGCGGGCCCGATGTCTATGCCGTCGTGCCATCGGCAGAGGTCATGCCAACCGCCATGGCGGCCTGCGAAGCCCTGCGTGCCGCTGGCGTCAACGTCCAGATGCACGCCGGCAGCGCCGACGGCATGGGTAGCATGAAGTCCCAATTCAAAAAGGCCGATGGCAGTGGCGCACGCTTTGCGCTGATTTTTGGCGAAACCGAACTGGCCGAGGGCCGCGTGGCGGTCAAACCCCTGCGTGGGGAAAAGAACGATGCTACGCAGGCCCAGACGCTGCAGTTGTTGAATGAAATTGCGTGCTGGGCGCCGGGTCTGCGCGCGGGCAGCTGACGGTAGCCCCCTACAATCAACACACATCTTTGGGCAGAACTAGAAGAGCTATATGGCAAAACATCTCGATTTGGAAGAACAGGAGCAGCTTGACGAGCTGAAGCACTTCTGGAAGCAGTACGGCGACCTGATCACCTGGGGCCTGATTGCCGTTTTTGGCGCTTTTGCTGCCTGGAACGGCTACAACTACTGGCAGCGCGATCAGGCGGCCAAGGCCTCCGTCATGTACGACGAGGTCGAACGCGCCGCCCAGTCGGGCGATGCCAGCCGGCTGGACCGCGCACTTGCCGACATGAAGGAGCGTTTTGCCGGCACGGCCTTCGCACAGCAAGCCGGGCTGCTGGCTGCCAAAACCTATTACGACAAGGGCAACATTGATGCCGCGAAGACTGCCCTGAGCTGGGTGGCCGGCAAAAGTGCCGACGAAGGTTACCAGGCCATCGCCAAGCTGCGTCTGGCGGGGCTGCTGCTGGAGTCCAAGGCCTACGACGAGGCACTGCAATTGCTTTCAGGCAGTTTTCCCAAGGAATTTATTGCACTGGCGGCCGACCGCCGCGGTGACATCCTCGCCGCCCAGGGCAAGAAAGCCGAGGCACGGGCTGAATACGAAAAAGCCTACAAAGACATGGACGCGCGTACTGAATACCGGCGCCTGGTCGAAGTCAAACTCAATGCACTCGGGCTGAACCCGTCAGCGGCATCGTCCAGCACTGCAGCCCCCGCTGCAGCTTCTCCCGCATCCGCCCCGGAGGTCAAGCCGTGATTTTCAAGTCTTTTCGGCCTCTGGCCCATACCCTCAAAGAGCCGGCAGCTATTGTTTTAATAGCATTCCTGGGCGGCTGCTCGCTTTTTGGCAGCTCAACCAAAAAGCCGCAGCCGGCCGAACTGCAGCCGGTGGTGGCACTGGTGCCGGCCAAACAGGTCTGGACGGCGCGCATCGGCGAGGTTTCCTTCCCGCTGCAAGCGTACGTCTCGGGTGATACCGTCCTGGTCGCCGCAACCGACGGCACCGTGGCCGCGCTGGATGCACGCAGTGGCCGCGACTTTTGGCGCACGAATGTCGGCGCACCGATCGCCGCCGGTGTGGGCAGCGACGGGAAAGTCGCCGCCGTGGTCACGCGTACCAATGAAGTGGTGGCGCTGGCGGGCGGCAAGGAAATCTGGCGCCAGAAGCTTGCTGCACGGGCTTTCACTTCGCCCTTTGTGGCGGGCGGTCGCGTGTTTGTTCTCGCTGCCGATCGTTCGGTCAACGCCTTCGACGGCCTGACCGGGCGCAAGCTCTGGTCGCAGCAGCGCCCCAGCGAGCCGCTTGTGCTGCGCCAGTCAGGCGTCATGCTCGCCGTTGGCGACACACTGGTGGCCGGGCTGGCAGGCCGCTTGACCGGGCTGAATCCGCTCAACGGCAGCATCCGCTGGGAAGCCCCGATTGCCTCGCCGCGTGGCATCAATGATGTGGAGCGCCTGGTGGACCTCGTCGGTACGGTCAGCCGCAACGGCAACACCGTCTGCGCCCGGGCCTTCCAGGCCAGCGTCGGCTGTGTTGATGCCCAGCGCGGCACCTTGCTGTGGACCAAGCCGGCCAATGGCGCGCAGGGCATCGATGGTGACGACCGCCTGGTGTTTGGCACCGAAGCCGACGGCAGGGTGCAGGCTTGGCGCCGCACCGACGGTGAAAACGCCTGGAACACCGACCGCCTGCGTTACCGCAGCCTGAGCGCTCCGCTGGTGGTGGGCCGTTCGATTGCCATCGGGGACGCTGCCGGTTTTGTACACCTGTTGTCGCGCGAAGACGGTTCCGTGCTGAACCGGCTCGCGACGGACGGCTCGCCCGTGGCGGCCTCTCCGGTGCTGGCCGGCAACGTCCTGATTGCGGTCACGCGTTCCGGTGCTGTTTTCGGCTTCGCACCTGAATGATGTTGGCCCCCACGCTTGTCACTTCGTGTGCCTTCGGCGGTACGCTGCCCCTTGCACGAAGAAGAGAGGCGCTGCGCCTGCGGCCCGGCAGAGCCGGTTCCGCGGCCATGGCTGGTGAAGACCAAACCTTCGCGCCTTTGTTTCGTGTACTACGCTGCCCCCGAGGGGGCTGATTTCCCCGTCTTGAATGCCATCTCGTGAAACCTGTTATCGCCCTGGTCGGTCGCCCCAACGTGGGCAAATCGACTATTTTCAACCGCCTGACCAAGTCGCGTGATGCGATCGTGGCCGACTATGCCGGCCTGACGCGGGATCGCCACTATGGCAATGGTCGGCTCGGCGCACAGGAGTTCATCGTCATCGACACCGGGGGTTTCGAGCCCAAGGCCGTCGATGGCATCTACAAGGAAATGGCCAAGCAGACGCGGCAGGCCGTCGCCGAGGCTGACGTGGTGGTGTTTGTGGTCGATGCGCGTGCCGGGGTGAATGCCCAGGACCACGAGATCGCCAAATACCTGCGCAAGCTGGGCAAGCCGACGGTACTGACCGCCAACAAGGCCGAAGGCATGACCGAGGGTGTGCAGCTGTCCGAGTTTTTCGAGCTCGGCCTGGGCGAGGTCCTGCCGGTGTCCGCTTCGCACGGGCAGGGCATGCGCACGCTGGTCGAGATGGCGCTGCAACCGCTGAACCTGCCGGATCCGGACGAGGAGGGCGAGCAAGGCGACCCGACGGTGATCAAGCTGGCGGTGGCGGGCCGCCCCAATGTGGGCAAATCGACGCTGATCAACACTTGGCTGGGCGAGGAGCGCCTGGTGGCGTTTGACCAGCCCGGCACCACGCGTGACGCCATTTCCGTGCCCTTTGAGCGCGGCGGGCAGAAATTCGAGCTGATCGACACCGCCGGTTTGCGCCGCAAGGGCAAGGTGTTCGAGGCGATTGAAAAATTCTCGGTGGTCAAGACCCTGCAGGCCATCGAAAGCGCCAATGTGGTGCTGCTGCTGCTGGACGCGACCCAGGGCGTGACCGACCAGGACGCCCACATTGCCGGCTACATCCTGGAAAGCGGGCGTGCGGTGGTGTTGGCCGTCAATAAATGGGATGCGGTGGACGCCTACCAGAAGGAGATCCTGCAGCGCTCCATCGAAACGCGGCTGTCCTTTCTGAAGTTCGCCACCATCCACAACATCTCGGCGATCAAGCGCCAGGGCCTGGGTCCGGTCTGGAAATCCATCGTCCAGGCCCACGCTTCGGCCAATCGCAAGATGTCCACGCCGGTGCTGACCCGTCTGCTGCTCGAGGCGGTGCAGTTCCAGAGCCCGCAGCGGGCCGGCATGTTCCGCCCCAAACTGCGTTATGCACACCAGGGGGGCATGAACCCGCCCATCATCATTGTTCACGGCAATTCCCTGGAACACGTCACGGACGCCTACAAGCGTTTTCTGGAAGGGCGCTTCCGCAAGGAGTTCGACCTGGTGGGCACGCCGCTGCGCATCCAGATGAAGTCGTCCAGCAACCCCTACGCAGACAAAGATTCGGCCTAGGATGACAGCCGCGGCCGATTGGCTGTGGTAAGGTGAAGTCCTATCAACTCTTGAACACGGAAAATATCGTGAGCAACAACAAAGGTCAGCTTTTGCAGGACCCCTTTCTCAATACTTTGCGCCGTGAGCATGTGCCGGTGTCGATTTACCTCGTCAACGGCATCAAGCTTCAGGGCCAGATCGAATCTTTCGATCAGTATGTGGTCCTGTTGCGCAACACCGTTACCCAGATGGTCTACAAACACGCCATTTCGACCATTGTTCCCGGCCGGGCAGTCAATTTCGCTGCAGCAGAATCCCAAGAAAGCCCAGCCAGCTGAGTTCCCAGGACCTCTCCCCGGCGGTCACGCCCCTGGCCATTCTGGTCGGGGTCGATCTGGGCCTCCCCAATTTCGATGCCGGTCTGGAAGAGCTGGGCCTGCTGGCCCAGACCGCCGGCCTGCAGCCGGTTGCCCGGGTGGTCTGCAAGCGCAGGGCACCGGATGCGGCGCTGTTCATCGGTAGCGGCAAGGCCGACGAGATCAAGATGCTGGCGCTGGAAACGGGTGCCAGCGAAATCCTCTTCGACCAGTCCCTGAGCCCGGCCCAGCAGCGCAATCTGGAGCGGGTACTCGGCCTGCCGGTCAATGACCGGACCCTGCTGATTCTGGAAATTTTCGCCCAGCGCGCACGCAGCCACGAAGGCAAGCTCCAGGTTGAGCTGGCGCGTCTGCAATACCTCTCAACCCGGCTGGTCCGGCGCTGGTCGCACCTGGAGCGGCAAACCGGCGGTGCCGGTGTACGCGGCGGCCCGGGTGAAAAGCAGATAGAGCTGGACAAACGCATGATCGGCGAATCCATCAAGCGGACCAAGGAGCGCCTGACCAAGGTCAAGAAGCAGCGCCAGACCCAGCGGCGCCAGCGCGAACGGCGCAACTCCTTCACGATTTCCCTGGTTGGCTACACCAATGCCGGGAAATCGACGCTGTTCAATGCCCTTGTCAAGGCGCGCGCTTACGCTGCTGACCAGCTGTTTGCCACACTGGACACCACCACGCGCCAGCTTTACCTGGGCGACGCCGCCCGCTCGGTGTCGCTGTCCGACACTGTCGGTTTCATCCGTGACCTGCCGCATGGCCTGGTCGATGCGTTCGCCGCCACGCTGCAGGAGGCCGCAGATGCCGACTTGCTGATGCACGTGGTCGATGGCGCCAATCCCGACCACCTCGAGCAGATCGAGCAGGTCCAGCGCGTGCTGGCCGAGATCGGCGCGGCTGATGTGCCGCAGATTCTGGTGTTCAACAAGCTCGATGCCCTTGAAAAATCGCGCAGGCCGCTGCAATTAAGTGACAGTTTCGAAATCAATGACGCTTTTTCGGACACGGGCCGGCGTGTCGAGCGGGTTTTTGTCAGTGCGCAGACGGGTGAGGGCTTGCCATTGCTGCGCGAGTTTCTGGCGCGGTATGCGTCGCAGGCGCCCGTTGAAGATAGCCCCCGCGTCAGTGAGGCCGTGGCGTGATTAGGCACAATGTCGGAGTTATAAAAAAAGTGAGCTCGATTCCATGAACCTGAACCCTGTGCTGCAGACGCTGACGACCTTGCCTGGACGGCTTGGGCAACGCGCCCGAGGAATGTTCAATTTGAACGATCCGCGCTGGGGCCGTGACGACGACAACAAGACCCCGCCCGACGAGTCCAAGCCGGAAGCCGGCCGCGACGACGTTCCGCCTGTGCGCCCACCGGCACCGAACCGCCCGCAAGGGCAAGGGCAGGGGCAGGGGCCCAACCAGGGCCCGCCCGATCTTGACGAGTTGTGGCGTGATTTCAACCGCAAACTCGGGGGCCTGTTCGGTGGCAAAAATGCAGGCCAGCGCGGCCGCGGCAATGGCGGCCTCGGCGGCGGAGGCGGCAATGGCGGCCCCGGCGGCTTCCAGCCCGACATGAAAAGTGCCGGCATCGGCGTAGGCCTGATTGCCGGCGTGGCCGTGTTGATCTGGCTGGGTACCGGCTTTTTCATCGTGCAGGAGGGCCAGCAGGCGGTCATCACCCAGTTCGGCAAGTACAACTCCACTGTGGGTGCAGGCTTCAACTGGCGCCTGCCTTACCCGGTACAGCGCCATGAAATTGTGGTGGCAACGCAAATCCGCTCGGTCGATGTGGGGCGCGACACCGTCATCAAGGCCACCGGCCTGCGCGAATCCGCCATGCTCACGGAAGACGAGAACATTGTCGAGATCAAGTTCGCCGTCCAGTACCGCCTGAACGATGCGCGCGCCTATCTTTTCGAGACACGGGATCCGGCCGCCACAGTGGTGCAGGCCGCTGAAACCGCGGTGCGCGAGGTGGTCGGCAAGATGAAAATGGACTCCGCGCTTGCTGAAGAGCGCGACCAGATCGCGCCGCGTGTGCGCGCACTGACGCAGGTCATCCTCGACCGCTACAAAGTGGGCGTGGAAGTGGTGGCCGTCAACCTCCAGCAAAGCGGTGTGCGTCCGCCCGAGCAGGTGCAGGCAGCCTTTGACGATGTCCTGAAAGCAGGCCAGGAGCGTGAACGCGCCAAGAACGAGGCCCAGGCCTATGCCAACGACGTGATTCCGCGTGCGGTGGGTTCGGCGTCGCGCCTCAAGGAAGAGTCGGAAGCCTACAAGGCCAGGGTGGTGGCGCAGGCGCAGGGTGATGCCCAGCGTTTCCGCTCCGTGCTGGCGGAGTACCAGAAGGCGCCCCAGGTCACGCGTGATCGCATGTACCTTGACGCCATGCAGCAGGTTTACAGCAACGTGACCAAGGTGCTGGTGGAGTCGCGCCAGGGTTCCAACCTGCTGTACCTGCCGCTTGACAAGCTCATGCAGGCAACCGCGCAGGGCAACCCGGCCGCGGCCGGCGTGGAGTCGAGCGGTGCCGTTGCGCCGCTTTCCGTGCCGCCGTCGACCTTGCCCCTGGATGCGCGTGCCCGCGACGCTTCCCGCACCCGCGAACGCGAAACCCGCTAAGGAATCATCGTGAACAGAGTTGGATTTATTGCTTCTTCCCTGCTGGTGGCGCTGGCCCTGCTCAGCTCCATGCTGTTTGTGGTTGATCAGCGCCAGTTTGGTGTGGTGTACGCGCTTGGCCAGATCAAGGAGGTCATCCTCGAGCCTGGCCTCAATTTCAAGTTGCCGCCGCCTTTCCAGAACGTGTCGTACATCGACAGGCGGCTGCTGACCCTGGACAGCACCGATGCGGAACCGATGCTGACCGCCGAGAAGCAGCGTGTGGTCATCGACTGGTTTGTCAAATGGCGCATCATCCAGCCGTCGGAGTACATCCGCAACGTCGGTCTTGACGAACGTGCCGGAGCCAGCCAGCTCAACCGCGTGGTGCGCAATGCGTTCCAGGAAGCCATCAACAAGCGCACCGTCAAGGACCTGCTGTCGCTCGAGCGCGAGGCCTTGATGGCCGACGTGAAAGCCGAAGTGCTGAAAGTCGTGCGTGGCGCCAAGCCCTGGGGCATTGACGTGATCGACGTGCGCATCACGCGTGTGGAC
>CAZIYA010000008.1:0-31909 GCA_964543355.1 uncultured Polaromonas sp. | reverse complement strand
AGCTTCGGCATGCTGGTGGCCGGCCAGGTGCTGATCGGCATCGGCTGCGCGCCGACCTTCCTGGTGTGCACGGTGTTTATTGCGCGGCATCTGCCGGCGCACCGTTTTGCCGCCATCTCGGGCCTGGCCATGAGCCTGGGCGGCATCGGCCTGCTGCTGACCGGCACGCCGCTGGCCTGGCTCATCGAAGCCAGCTCCTGGCGCATGGGCTTCTGGGTGCTGGGCGGCTGGGGTGTGCTGGCCTGGGTGCTGATCTGGGTGCTGGTGCACGAGCCGGCGCACCCCCTGGACGCCACCAGAAAGAAGGAATCCGTCGGCCAGGCGCTCGCCGGTTTTGGTGCGCTGTTCACGCTGCCACACACCTGGGGCATCCTGCTGCTGGCCAGCGTGTGTTACGCGTCTTTCGTTTCGCTGCGCGGCCTGTGGCTGGGCCCCATGCTGATCGAGCGGCACGGTTTTTCGCTGGTGCAAAGCGGCAACGTGGCGCTGGTCATGTCGCTGGTGTCGCTGGCCGGCCCGCCGCTGTTCGGCCGCTTCGATCCCGGCCCGGCCACCCGGCGCCGCTGGATCGCCGGCTTCACGCTGCTGCTCGCCGGCCTGCTCGCCGGCTTTGCCTTCACGCACAGCCCGCTCATCGACGTGGCCGCGCCCATCGCCATCGGCCTGCTGTCGGGCTACATGATCCTGCAGTACTCCGATGTGCGCGCCGCCTACCCCGCGGCCATGACGGGGCGGGCGCTGTCGGTCTTCACCATGGCCATGTTCATGGGCGTGGCCACCATGCAGTGGTTCACCGGCATCGTTGCCTCCTGGGCCGCGGCGCGCGGGGTGGAGCCTTTCACGGCCGTGCTGGCCAGCATTGCCGCGCTGCTGGCACTGGGCGCGCTGGCGTTCACCGCGCTGCCCAAACCACCGTCGCCAGCCTGAAGGGCACCGGCCTATTTCGGCGCGTACCGGTAGTCCAGCTTTTTCATCGCCGCCGTGAGGGTCTGGGCCGATTTGGCATGCGCCTTCCAAGGCTCGTTGCCCTGGTCCAGCCGGGCGTGCACCGTGCGGATGGTCCACTGGCTCGCACTTTGAAGATCACCCAGTTCGCCCCATGCCAGCGGCACTGAAATACCCATGCCCGGGCGCGCCCGCGCCGACCAGGCGCTGACCGTGGTGGAGCCGATGCCGTTGCGCAGGTAGTCGATGAAAATTTTGCCGACGCGGTTTTTCGGCCCACTTTTCGCCACGAAGAGCTGCGGAATCGTCTGCGCCAGGTGTTGCACGATGGCTTCGGAAAAGCCGCGCACCACCTCCCAGTCGTGCACGCGGCGCAGCGGCACCACCACGTGCAGGCCTTTGCCGCCGCTGGTTTTCAGGAAAGAGGCCAGGCCCAGCTGCTCCAGAAAGGCATGCATCAGCTCCGTCCCCTGCACAATCGCAGGCCAGCCCACACCTTCGCCCGGGTCCAGGTCAAAAATCATGCGGTCGGCGCGCTGCAGCGAATCCGTGCCGGTGTTGAAGGTGTGCAGCTCCACCACGTTCCACTGCGCGCCCGACAGCAGGCCCTGTCTGTTAGCCACTTCCAGCAGCGGCGGGTGGCCGGGGTAAAGCGCCGGGTCCAGCTGCTCGACACCGGGCAACTTGTCGGTCTCGGCGTGTTTCTGGAAAAACAGCTGGCCGGTGATGCCGGCGGGCGCGCGCACCAGCGCCACGGGCCGCTTCTTCAGGTGCGGCATCATCAGCTCGCCCACCAGGTCGTAGTAGCGCACCAGCTCGATCTTGGTGATGCCGGTGCTGGGGTCGATCACACGTTCCGGGTTGCTCACGCGCACCTTGCTGGAGAGCGCATGCGCCTGCGACTCGGTCACCTTGCCCGGCTTGGACACCTTTTTGGCGCTGACCGGTTTTTCCCGGACGATCACCTTCGGGCTCTTGTCGCTGCGCAGCCCGTGAAACACCGAGTGGCGTATGCGCCCGCCGCTCGTCCATTCGCCAAACGTCACCTCGGCCACCAGCTTGGGCTGCACCCAGTGCGGCTTGCCCACAATCCCCGTGGCTTCGGCAAAAGGATTTTTGGTGGAAGGAATGCCCTCCAGCAGGGTCTTGAGTTCGCGCAGCCGGGCCTCGCTGAAACCCGTGCCCACGTTGCCGGCGTACTGCAGCTTGCCCTTGTCGTCATGCACACCCAGCAGCAGCGAGCCGATGCCGGTGCGGCCGCCCTGCGGGTCGGTGTAGCCGCCAATCACGAACTCCTGGCGCTGGCTGCACTTGAGCTTGATCCAGTCGGCCGATCGGCGCGACTGGTAGGGCGCGTCGCGCCGCTTGGCAATCACGCCCTCCAGGCCCAACTTGCAGGCCGAGGTGACCACGCTTTCGGCCGACGCGTCGAACACGGCGCTGAAACGAACGTTGTCGGAAGTCTTGTCCGCCAGCACCATCTCCAGCAGCGCGCGCCGCGCCTCCAGCGGCACCGCACGCAGGTCATGCCCGTCAAAAAACGGCACATCGAACAGGTAATAAACAATGTTGCCGGGCCGCGAGACATCGAAGGCCAGTTGCAGCGCCCCGAAGTCCGGCACACCATCCTCGTTCAGCACCACGATCTCGCCGTCGTACCAGCCGTCGGGCAGCTTGGCTTTGGCCAGGGCCTTGTGCAGCGGCCGCAGCTTGTCCGTCCAGTCGTTGCCGTTGCGGGTGAACAGCTGGATGTCCACACCTTTGATGCGGGCCAGCAAGCGGTAGCCGTCGAACTTGATTTCATAGACCCAGTTCTCCGGGTCGGCCGGCGGGCCGTCCACCAAGGTGGCCAGCTGCGGCGCCAGCTTGCCGGGCAGCGCGGCCTTGACCGCGCCTTCCGGCAGGCCGGATTTGCCGGCCTTCGAGGTTTTTCCGTTTTTGGCAGGCGCGGCCTTCTTTGCGGCTTTGGCTTTTTCAATCTCCGGGCCGGGCAGCGCCTTCACGCTGTCGGGCAGCTCGTCCACCACGCTGAACTCGGCCGCGGGGCGCGCCAGCGTGTCTTTTTCCTTGATCAGCAGCCAGGGCTTCTGCTTCTCGCCGCGGCCCTTCATGCGCACCAGCACCCACTTGCCCTGCAGCTTGTGGCCGTGCAGCTCGAACTTGAGGTTGCCGCTGCGCAGGCCCTTGCGCGGGTCGCCCTCGGGCTGCCAGCTCCCCTTGTCCCAGATGATGACCTTGCCCGCACCGTACTGCCTGGGCGGAATCGTGCCTTCAAAACTGGAATAGGAAATCGGGTGGTCTTCCACCTCCACGGCCATGCGCTTGTCGGCCGGGTCGTAACTCGGCCCTTTGGGCACGGCCCAGCTTTTCATGGTGCCGTCGAGCTCGAGCCGGAAGTCGTAATGCAGGCGGCTGGCCCAGTGCTTCTGCACCACGAACGACAGCGCACCGCTGCTCGCCTCACCGCCCTCGGCGGGCTCGGAGGTGAGCGCGAAGTTGCGTTTGGACTTGTAGAGCTGCAGCGCGTCTCTGGAAGCCCGGGAGGCCATGTAGTGGGGAGCCTGAGCAGCTTACTGGGCAGACCGCAGGCGTACCCGCACCTCGGCGACGCTGGGGCCGGCCGCTGCCACCGCAGCCTTCAGCTCTTGCGCTGAGCAGTTGAACTTTTCGGTCCAGTAGCGCACTTCATAGTCTTCGTGAATGTTGATGCGTGAACTGTCGGCGGGTCCGCGCCGGGTTTTGTCGTCAGACATGATGTGGCCCTCCTGTTTGCTAAATGGCGCAGATGCGCCGTGTTCCCCAAAGTAGCGCCGCAGCACGGCGTGCGTCGTCAGACATCGCCCTACACCCTTGTCGGCAGAGTGGCTTCTCCCGCGCTCGTATTGCCACTTCTGAGTGGATTCAGCAGCTGGTCAAGAAGAATTTGCTACTTTATTCATAGCTGGGTGCGAGCGCCGCATAAGGACTAGAGGCCGCTTTTGCTTATAATTTTCGACAGCCGTGCCCTGCAGCCTTGTTCAGAAGATCCGGCAAGACGGCACCGTCGATAACCTGTTTCACTTTGGCATTGGACGGCGACAGCGGGAATAGTAGGATGACCCTCAGCGAACATTGGGACAGCAACCAGAATGCGCCTAAGCACCTTTATCGACCAGAACATGGAAGCCATTTTGGTGCAGTGGGAGCACTTCGCGGCGACGCGCCTCCCCGCAGCAACCACTATGACGCCGCTGCTCCTGCGAGACCACGCGCAGCAAATACTTGAGGCGGTGGTCAAGGACATCACGACACCGCAAACCGACGATGAGCGGGATGAGAAATCGAAAGGCCGGGCGCATTCGCTGCCAGGCGCGCCGGAAACCGCCGCTGAAGCCCATGGCTTGCTACGGGCGACAAGCGGTTTTGACATCAGGCAGATGGCGAGTGAATACCGGGCCTTGCGCACCAGTGTGCTAAGGCTGTGGATAGCGGCATGCCAGCCGAATGCCCCCCATTTGGATGACGTTGTCCGGTTTAACGAAGCCATTGACCAGGCACTGGCGGAGTCGATCAACTTCTTCACGGAAAAGCTTGAGGAAAGCCGCGACCTGTTTCTGGGTACCCTGAGCCACGACATGCGCACGCCGCTGCAGGCCATCCTGTTCACCGCTGAAATCTTGACCATGTTGAACGCGGGCGACACGGTTGCGGTGGCAGCGCGGCGCATGATGGACAGTGGGGCGCGCTTGCAAAAGTTGCTGGACGACTTGATTGAATACAACCAGGCCAAACTGGGCGTTGGTGTTGTGATCAAACCGTCTTCTCTGGATATTGCGACCTTGTTTTCCGAGGAGCTGGACCAGCTACGCGCGGCCTACCCGGGCCGGCGGTTTGATTTGCGCGTCGAAGGGCTCACCAAAGGCGTAGGGGACGGCACGAGCCTGCGGCGCCTCTTGGGTAATCTGGTGGTCAACGCCATCAAATATGGCAAAAAGGACGCCCCTGTTGTGGTCCAGGTCGCCGGCAAGGCCGGTGAGCTTCATTTCGAAGTACAGAACGAAGGTGTCACACTGGATACTGCGACCTTGCAGGGCCTGTTCGACCCCCTCAAGCGTGGGTTGAACAGCGGCCACAACCCTAACGGCGGGCTTGGCCTGGGGCTGTACATCGCCCGCCAGGTAGCCAAGGCTCACAACGGCGAGATCAGTGCGCGCTGCGAAGACGACAAAACCGTATTTTTTGTCAGATTGCCCTGGGCGGCGCCCAACGCGGGTGTAGTTGCTGGCGCAGAAGACGGGAGCTAGCATGCCGGGTGAGGGACGGGCCGGCCGTGCTCACCCTTAGCCCCTGAAGGCACGCTGAATCCCCTCACAACAATGCTGACTTCAAACCAGGTCGATGATGGGTTTCTCAACCACAGTGAGATCCTTTCGCGCTGAAGTTCCAGCGCCACTGATGGTGGCTCGCAAGATTCATCGGGAAAGTTACGCGCTTTGCCCGCAACCGCGGTCACCGATATGCTTTTTCCTGGAAAGGAGCCTAACCATGGCTGGCAAACCGGTTCGACAATCCCTCAACGTCGGCCTGGGCGTGGTGATGGGTGTGGTCATCGGCATGCTGATCGACAACATCGGCCTGGGCATAGGCATCGGCCTGGCGCTCGGCATTGCCTTTTCGCTCGCCACGCGGAAGAAGGACGAGGGCGACAAGCAGGAGTAGCGCGGCCCGGCAAGCCGCAGAGACTGTCATCCCGGACTCAGATCCGGGATCCATGCCACACGGCACCCGCGCTGCCTCTGCCACACAAAGCGCTCTTGTTTTCATAGCTGCTTGCGCCCGCCGAATAAGGGCTGAAAACCGATTCTGCATGATGTTTTCACGCTCATGCCTCTTCCCGGCGCCCCGCGGCTGCCCGGGCAATACCGCTACAGCGCGCTCAGCCCGCCGTCCAGCATCAGCTCGCTGCCCACTGAAAAGCTCGCTTCGTCTGACGCCAAAAACACCACCGCCCTGGCGATTTCTTCCGGGGCGGCAAAGCGCTGCAAGGGCACCTGCGCCAGGATGCCGTCCGCCATTTGTTGCAGCGCCTCCGGCGGCATGCCCATCTTGCCGTAGATGGACGTGGTCACCGGCCCCGGGCTTACGGCGTTGATGCGAATGCCGCGCGAAACCAGCTCGCCCGACAGCGTGCGCGCCAGCGAAATCAGCCCGGCCTTGGTGGCCGCATACACGCTGGAAGTCGGCATGCCGATGTGCGCGCTGACCGATCCCATCAGCACCACGGAAGCCGGGTTGGCAAACACCGGCGCCAGGGCCTGCATCAGAAAAAACGGTCCCTTGAGGTTGACCGCCACGGTGCGCTCGAACGCCGCTTCGTCCCACTGCTCCAGCGGCCGGAAGACGCCGATGCCCGCGTTCACAAAAGCCACGTCGAGCTGCCCGAACAGATCGGCCACCTGCCGCGCCAGGCTGGCTTGTGCCTGCACGTCGCCCGCGTCGATCTTGAGCACATGCACCTCGGTGCCCAGCTCGCGTCGGGCCTGCGCCAGCGTGTCGTCGTTCAAACCGGTCACCACCAGCCGGGCGCCTTCTTCGAGAAACTGTTTGGCGGTGGCCAGGCCGATGCCGGTGGTGCCGCCGGTGATGAGTGCGCGTTTGCCCTGGAGTCTGTTCATGAAAAATCCTGTGCTGATGTGGTGTGTCAAAGGCCATGAGGGCCCGGAAACACAAGCGTAGGTTTTCAGCGGCCGCGGCACTCGCCGCTTTCGGACCCGCGAGCGAATGAGGTGGGCGAGGGTGAACGGGAGGAAGGACAGAGGCCACAAGCCAAAGCCCGGCAGGCTGTCATCCCGGACTGAGCCTGTCCCGGACTCGATCCGGGAATCCGGGATCCATGCCGGCGATGCTCCACCGCCCATGGCACCGCAACACCTCATCTGTTCGCGGGTATGGATTGCGGATCAAGTCCGCAATGACAGAGCGGCGCAACAGACCGCCTTTCCGACACCGTTACGATGGTCGCCATCCAGGCTGAAGAAGAAGGGCAAACACCAGATGAGCCAGACCAGGCAAAAAACCGTCATCGTCGGCGGCGGGGTCATCGGCAGCGCGCTGGCGTACTTCCTCGCATCACACGCACGCTTTCACGGCGGCATCACCGTGGTGGAGCGCGACCCCACGTACGCCCAGGCCTCTTCGGCGCTCTCGGCCAGCGCCATACGCCAGCAGTTCTCGCAGCCGGTGAATATCGCGATCTCGCAGTTCGGCATCGGCTTTCTGCGCAACATCAGGCAGCACCTTGCGGTGGATGGCGACGTGCCCGACATCGCCCTCACGGAAAAGGGCTACCTTTACCTGGCCAGCGAAGGCGGCGCGGCCACTCTGCGCGAGAACCACGCCACGCAGCGAGCACACGGCGTGCAGGTTGCGCTGCTGGAGCCGGCCGCATTGCAGCAGCGTTTTCCGTGGCTGCGGGTGGAAGACCTGGCGCTGGCTTCGCTGGGGCTGGAGGGCGAAGGCTGGTTCGACGGCTACGGGCTGCTGATGGCTTTCAAGAACAAGGCGCGCAGCCTGGGCGTGCAGTACATCAAAGCGCAGGCCACCGGCTTTGCGCACAGCCAGGGCCGCGTGAACGCGGTCACGCTCGAAGGCGGCGCAGCGCTGCCCTGCGACTGGGCCGTGAACGCCGCCGGCGCCTGGGCCAGGCCGCTGCTGGCCGGCACCGGGCTGGACTTGCCGGTGTATGGCCGCAAGCGCTGCGTGTATGCGTTTTCCAGCCCCGCCCAAACGCCCGGCTGCCCGCTGGTGATTGACCCGAGCGGGCTGTGGTTCAGGCCCGAAGGCGAGATGTGGATTTGCGGCTTGCCACCCGCGCAGGACGACAACGACCCGCCGCTGGAAGTGGACCACGCGCTGTTCGACGAAGCCTGGCTCACGCTGGCCAACCGCGTGCCCGGCTTTGAAGCCCTGCGCCAGCAACGCGCCTGGGCCGGCTACTACGAATACAACACGCATGACCACAACGCCCTGCTCGGCCCACACCCGGCCCTGGCCAACCTGCTGCTGGCCAACGGCTTCAGCGGCCACGGCCTGCAGCAGGCACCCGCGGTGGGGCGCGGCCTGGCCGAATGGATATGCGAAGGCGCTTACACCAGCCTGGACTTGTCGCCGCTGTCGGTGCAGCGGCTGGTGGAAGGGCGGGCGTTGCTGGAGAAGAATGTGATTTGAGCTGCCGCCTTCCCCGCGCCTGGCTGTCCACAACGGGGAAAATAGCCCATACTGCTTACATTCCATTACATTGGCAGACCGGCCCCGGCGAGACAACCCACAGGACACGCATGAAGCAGAACGAGCCGAAGGAGCCGCAAGTGCAAAGTCCGCAGGAGCGCATGCTTGCACTGACGCAGCTGGTGCAGGACCTGCAGCAACAGCTGCAGCGGCAAGCCGTCCAGCTCGACATGCATGAGCGCACCGCCAGCGACCCGGCCGGCGGGCAACAGGTCACCAGCGCCTTCGAGAATGCAGCCATTGGCATGGCGGTGCTGGGAACCGACTTCCGCCGGCTGCGCGTCAACCGGGCGTTTTGCGCCCTGGTGGGCTATTCGCAGGCAGAACTGCTGGCACCGGACGCACCCGACATCACCCACCCCGACGACCTGGCCGAGGACCTGCTGCAGCGCAAGCGCGTGCTGGCCGGCGAGATCGACACCTACCAGCGCGAAAAACGCTATCTGCACAGGTCCGGCAGCATTGTCTGGGTCACGCTGACCTGCTCGCTGGTGCGTGACAGCCAGGGCCAGCCGCTGCATTTCGTCTCGCAGCTGCAGGACATCACCGAACGCAAACATGCCGAGCAGGAGTCGCGCGACAACCAGGAGCGGTTTCGTGCGCTGGTCGAGCTGTCCACCGACTGGTTCTGGGAGCAGGACGAACATTTCCGCTTTGTGCAGATATCGGGCGAGCTGAAGAGCACAGGCTCGCAAGGCAGCGGCGCCAACAACAGCAGCATCGGCAAGCAGCGAAAGGAACTGCCGTACGTGAACATGGACGAAAGCGCCTGGGCCGCCCATGAGGCGCAGCTTGAAAGGCGCGAGCCTTTCCGCGATTTTGAAGTCACCCGGCTGGACGCCAAAGGCCAAGTGCGTCACCTCAGCATCAGCGGTGTCCCGATTTTTGATGCCTCCGGGCGTTTCACCGGTTACCGCGGCACGGGTCGCGATAACACCGAGATGCGCCGATCCAGCGACCGCGTGCGTGCCAGTGAGCTGCAATTGCGCGAGATCACCGACGCCGTGCCGGCGCTGATCGCCTATGTCGATGCCGACCAGCGCTGCCGCTTTCACAACCGCGCCTATCAGGAGGCCTTCGGCCTGCGCAGCGAGGACATCCTGGGCAAGAGCATGCGCGAGCTGATGGAGCCGACGTTTTACGAGGCGCTGCGCCCCAAGGTCGAGGAGGTGCTGTCCGGCTATCCGGTGGTGTATGAGCGCAAGCAGCGCTCGGCCACGGGCGGGGTGCGCCACTACGTGGTCAATTATTTTCCACGCTACGGCGAAGGCGCAGACGAAAGCAAGGTGATCGGCTTTTACTCCCTGGCCACCGACATCACCGAGCTCAAGCGCATCGACCGGCTGAAAACCGAATTTGTCTCCACCGTGAGCCATGAATTGCGCACCCCGCTGACGTCCATACGCGGCTCGCTGGGCCTCGTCGCCGGCGGCATTGCCGGCAAGCTGCCCGACGCCGCCATGAAGCTGATCGACATCGCCAAGAACAACTGCGAACGCCTGATCCGGCTGATCAACGACATTCTGGACATCGAGAAAATCGAGTCCGGGAAAATGCAGCTGGACTTGCAACCCATGGCGCTGAAGCCGCTGCTGGTGCAGGCCATTGCCGCCAACGAAGGTTACGGCCTGGCCAACAAGGTCAGCCTGGCGCTGCACTGCGACGACCCGGCGCTGCAAGTGAAGGCCGAGGCCGACCGGCTCACCCAGGTCGTCACCAACCTGCTGTCCAACGCACTGAAGTTTTCGCCCGCTGGCGGCACGGTGGAAGTGCACGTGGCCAAGGCCGGGCTGGGCGTGCGGGTGGAGGTGCGCGACCACGGCCCCGGCATTCCCGAGGAGTTTCGCACGCGCATTTTCCAGAAGTTCTCGCAGGCCGACTCTTCAGACACCCGGCTAAAAGGCGGCACCGGGCTGGGCCTGAACATCTCGCGCGCCCTGGTGGAGCGCATGGGCGGCAGCATCGGTTTTGAAACCCGGCTCGGCGAAGGCACCACGTTTTTCTTCGAGCTGCCGCTGTGGGCCGGGCCCGTACAAGAAGCGCCGCCTCCGCCGCGCCAGCGCATTCTGGTGTGCGAAGCAGACAGGGACGTGGCCAGGCTGATCGCCATCATGCTGGACAAAGCCGGTTTTGACTCCGACATGGCGCACACCGCGCAGCAGGCTTCGGCGCTACTGGCCGCCGGCAGCTATGCCGCGGTGACGCTGGACCTGCGCCTGCCCGGCCAGAGCCGCGGCGCCTTTCTGAACAGCCTGCGCCAGAACGAAGCCACCCGCACGCTGCCTGTGATCGTGATCTCCACCCATGCCGGCGACGGCCAGCTGCAACTGGAGCACACACCTTCTGCCGTGTCGGACTGGCTGACCAAGCCGATTGACGAAGGGCAACTGGTGCTGGCCATGCAGCGCGCGGTAGCCGCGCTGCATGGCCGCAAGCCGCGCATCCTGCATGTGGAAGACGATGTGGACATCCAGCACATCGCCGCAGCCATTGCGGCCGATTTCGCCACCTTTGAATTCGCCAGCAACCTGGCCGAGGCGCGGGAGAGCCTGCGCACCAAACCCTTTGACCTGGTGCTGCTGGACCTGGGCCTGGGCGAGGAATCAGGCTGGGACCTGGTGGAGGTGATCGACAGCCTGCAGCCCCGGCCCGCGCTGGTGGTGTTTTCTGCCAGTGAAGTGCTGCCCAGCGCCGGCACCCGCCCCGACGCGGTGCTGGTCAAGGCCTCGACCTCCAACGCCGAGCTGCTGCAGACCATTCAGCGCGTGCTGAAGCTGCCGGCGGTGCCACCTGGCGAAGCCCCTGAAGCCGGAGCAGGACACTAGTGTCATCGCGGCTTGCGGGTCGCTCTCATATTGATAGCTGCTTGCGCCCGTGGAATAAGGACCAGAGGCCGATTTGATCAAAAAAAAGTGAAGCGCGCGGCAAAAAAACACCGCCTGTCATTGCGGGCTCAGACCCGCAATCCATGCCGCGTTTGCCGGGAAAGCATGTGATTTGAAGCGCCGCGTGGAACAGGCAAGAAAAAGTCGCTCGCGCTAGCCCGGCCGTTTGGCCGCCTCGACCAGCGGGTCCGCATGCCGGTGCACCAGCTTCCAGGCATCGCCTTCACGGCGAAACACTTCCGTCACGCGCAGCCTGTTCGCCACGGGCTCAGGCTCGCCCTTCATGCGGGCCTGCGCTTTCTGAATGCCCGTCCAGAAGGCAACCGTGTCGCCCGCCGCCATGTCAAGAACCTCCAGCTCGGTCGTGCTGCCTTCTTCAAACCTGCCGGCATCCTGCTGGTAGCGCGACCACACCTCCTGCGTGCCCCGCACAACCCCGCCACCCGGGCTCATGAAGGTGGCCGGTAGTTCCTGCGCCACCACACGGCCCAGCGGCGCCGCATCGCCACTGACATACGCGGCCGCAACGTTCTGCCGCTCTTTCATGAAGGTTTTGAAATCCTGCTGCTGTTTGCTCATCTTGCGTCTCCTAAATGAACAAAGGTAGGCTCGGCGTGTGGCGAGCGATGTAGGACAGAAGATGAATGCGAAGGCGAAAAACGCTGGCTACAGAGGAACGATCAACATGCGGGCACTCGGTTTCATTGCATGATATTGCTCTATTTTTGATAGCTGCCTGTGCAGCAAAAATAGAGGCCTTAGGTTTTTTTTTGATAATAAATAGGATGCGCGAATCCACTACTCGCGCCAAAAAACTGCGGGTAAAAAGTCACCAAAAAACCCGCCGCTGCTTCGCATGATCGCGAGCACGATGTTCGTAACCAAGTGTTAAAAGTCGGCAAGAAACCTGTGGCTGTTCTTTTATTCGTGCAATTCAGTCGCTGTTGCGTGTGATTCAACAAAGATGCACACCAATTGAAGCCTCTGCGATTTGGCCCAAGTCGCATACAAGTCAATTAACCAGGGACGAGCATGTATCTCCACTCATACAGAATAAGAAACTACCGGCGTTTGCGAGACGTTCACATCGAGCTCGCCTCCGATATCTCCATCTTTGTTGGGTCAAACAACAGTGGTAAGACGTCAGCTACACAGGCCTTATATGCATTTGCCTCCGGTTTGAAGGAACGATTTTCCCTGTACGACTTTAGCTCGGCATGCTGGAAAGCCTTGGATGACATCGGCAATCTTGACGACAAAGTGGAGCCGCCGCCGCTACCATCAATAAGCTTGGATCTATGGTTCGAAGTAACTCCAGATGACCTGTATCTTGTGATGCCACTTCTGCCGAGCACGGCCTGGGCGGGAACACAAGTCGGCATGCGGATAGAACTCGCGCCACGCAGTCCCGCAGAACTCCTGGTGAAATTTCGTACAACCCGAGCGGAAGCTCAACGGATGGCTGCGGCTCTGGAGAAAAGAGAGAACGAAAAATACGTTCCATGGCCAAAGAGCCTCACCGACTATCTTAAAAACGAACTTTCGAGTGAGTTTGAATTTAAGTATTACATCCTTGATCGTGCCCAGTTCGATGGCACACACAAGCCGCATGAGAAATATGAGCCACAACTAATTGGAAAAGATCCTGGCGGCGCTGCGATTCTGAAATCTCTCCTCAAAGTCGACAACTTGGGAGCTCAGCGACATTTAGCAGATCCAGCAACAGGTGCGAGCACAGGGCGGTCCGAAGATCTCTCCAAAAGACTAAGCAAGTTCTATAAGCGAAATCTCAATCAACGACAGGAAGATCACAGTGCACTTAGAGCGCTCTTCGACTCGGAGGCCGGGCTAAATGATCACTTGGCCGATGTTTTCAAAGATACCCTCGGCCGTCTCTCGAAGCTTGGCTATCCCGGGCTTTACAACCCTCAGTTAGAAATCAAGTCTGCGCTCAATCCAGCCACCATCATGAGTAGCCAAGACGCTCGAGTGCACTATGTTCTGGGTGACGGCGCGGAGGCCCTGAGACTCCCCGACACCTACAACGGTCTTGGCTTTAAGAATCTAATCTATATGGTGGTCGAAATATTGGATCTTCATGGCAGATGGGTCGCGGACAAAGAGCAACGTGCTCCACTGCATCTAATATTCATAGAAGAGCCAGAGGCCCACCTTCACGCTCAACTACAACAAGTTTTCATTCGCAATGTTCTCGATCTGTTAAAGGGCGAGCAAGGGGTTGGCGGCGCTTTCCATAGTCAAACAGTTGTGACGACCCACTCACCGCATATTCTTTATGAACGCGGATTTCAACCCATCCGTTATTTCAGGAGAAAAAACCTCGATGGAGAGCAGACAACTGAGGTTCTAAATCTCTCAGCGTTCTACAGCCAGACTCCCACCGATCGTGATTTTCTACAGCGGTATCTGAAATTAACGCACTGCGATCTGTTCTTCGCGGATGCCGTCATTCTCGTTGAGGGTAACGTCGAACGTCTACTGCTTCCGGTCATGCTTGAGAAGGAAGCGGTCCCTCTACGGTCAGCTTGTCTTTCCATCCTTGAGGTGGGTGGCGCCTTCGGTCATCGTTTTAAGTCGCTAATTGAATTCCTCGGTCTCGTCGCGCTGGTAATTACTGATTTGGATAGTGTGAGGCTCGCGGCAGGCGCTGAGGAGGACGAAAACGAAAGTACCGAGTTTGAAGTTCCAGATGTCGAAGTTGGCAAACCGCCTGTGAAGAAGGCTGGCACGGCGTGTTTACCTTCTGTGCCCGGGTCACTTACTTCAAACCAGACGTTGATTCAATGGCTACCCAAGAAGCAAACGGTGGCAGAGCTGCTAGTTGCCACCGCTGCCGAGAAGCTGCACATGGCAGAAGGCGGTAACGGGTTCAAGGTTCGCGTGACCTATCAAGTTCCTACGGCTGTCACATGGAATGGTGTCACAACCGACCTATGCGGACGCACTCTGGAAGAGGCTTTTGGTCTTGAGAATGCGGCGTGGAGTCAAGATGAAGCCCAACGACACGTTGGTTTAAAGCTTCGAGGTGTTTTCGCAACGCCCGATGCACTGGCATCTGCGCTTCACAAGCGGGTCAATGGAAAATCATTTGATAAAACGAAATTTGCCTTAGGTGTTCTGACAGAACCTCCAGCAAATTGGAGTGTGCCTCTCTACATAAAAGAAGGTTTGCATTGGCTTAATGACGTGATCAGCCTCGAGTTGCCTGCTCCTCTACCTGATGCAACCGAGCCCGCGGCAGCCGCCGCTGCCGGCGACTTAGCTGTAGACACTCCGGTGGCAACATGACTAGTCGCGCCCAACAAAAAGATACCACTGCGGATCAAGCCCTTTACGACTGTCTGAATGCATCGCCGCCGCGAAGTTTTCTAATGATTGCAGGTGCCGGCTCCGGAAAAACCACATCTCTGATTAAGGGACTTACGGAAATTCTTAACAAGCATGGTGAAAGGTTAAAGCTGCGCCGACAAAAAGTTGCGTGCATTACTTACACGTTGGTAGCAGCTGGGGAAATTTGGGCGGACGTGGGAAATAACCCTCTCGTCCAAGTTTCTACTATCCATAGTTTTCTTTGGTCATTGGTTCGCTCATTCCAATCTGACATTCATGAATGGGTCACAAACCGAATTGACGAGAAACTCGAAGAGCTAAGAAATGCAGCGGTAAATTTTGGGCCTCGAGTACAGCAACGTACACGGGACAAGAACCAAAGTGACATTGCTCGTTATGAACAGCAGCGCGATCGGATGGGTCGGGTCCACTCGTTTACGTATGGAACCGGTAGCAACTATGTAAAGGGAGTCCTCGGGCACGATGACATCATCAAAATGGTGCCGCAACTCATCACTGAGCGCCCACTGATGCGGACACTTCTCGCTCAACAATACCCATTTCTCTTTGTTGATGAAAGCCAAGACACGATGGAAAATGTGGTAACAGCTCTCAAAGCGGTAGACGAGCAGATGGGAGATCGGTTTTGTATCGGCTTCTTCGGCGACCCCATGCAGCGCATTTACCCCACAGGGATTGGTGCAATTTCGGAGGGCCCGCACTGGGCGAATATCACTAAGCCAGAAAATTTTCGTTGCCCTGCCGCTGTACTCAGCGTGGCAAATGCAATCCGCCGTGATGGAGACGGTCTAGTTCAAACTCGCGGCAAGATGACTGGACAAGAGGACGCCTTAGTCAGCGTTTCAGGTAGTGCGCATATTTTCATACTTCCCATTGATGAGAAGCGGGATCAACAGGTGACCCAAGTGCGTGCCTGGGCTGCGGCAAAAAATGACGACCCTATATGGGCAGCTGATACTGACGCTGAAGGCGTGAAGCTCCTCGTCATCGTTCATCGAATGGCTGCTAAACGACTAGGGTTCGGCGATTTATACGAGGCTCTGAACGATAAGGCTCCAAACAAGTTTAAGAACGGTTTTCTGGATGGGACCGCATGGCCCCTGCGGCTATTCAGAACTTTTGTTTTGCCACTGGTAAATGCCAGCATGAATGGTCGTGAGTTTGATGTTATGCAGATTCTTAGAGATCAATCTCCGCTATTGACTCGCGAAAATTTGAAGGAAGCCAACGTAGCTGAGCAGCTCAGCAGGCTACGTCAATTTACAGAGAATCTTCAGAAGATGATGGGGCCGAAATCGACATCAACCGTTGCCGATGTTCTTCGCCATATTCATGACTCCGGAGTAATCGACCTAGACCCGCGACTGCTTTCATATTTAGATCTGCCGGCACCAATCGAAGAAAAGGAACCGAATCTCGTCGAGGACTTAGAGAAGGATGGCGATGACGAAGAACTACCGAAGGAAATTGCAGCGATGGATGCATTCCTCGCCTGCCCTGCGTCGCAGTTTTGGAGCTATAACAAGTACATAGCGGAGGAATCTCCGTTCTCAACACAACAAGGTATCAAGGGCGCGGAATTCGAACGAGTGCTCGTGATCCTAGACGATGATGAGGGCACCCATGTGCAATTCTCATACGACAAATACTTGGGTATCAAACCCCTATCAGAGAGAGACGAGGCCGGGAAGCACGAGGGACGAGAAACGGCGGTCGAAAGGACGAGGCGTCTCTTTTATGTTTGCTGTACACGGGCTATGAAAGATTTGATGGTCGTACTTTTTACGAGTGATATTGCAAAGGCTCAAACTCAGATCACAGGGCTTGGTCTTTTTCCCCGAGAGGCGATGCATTTGCAGGATGAACTTAAGTGAATGGTCGATGAAGCATTTCGGTAGCGCAGGTAGTATCGACAGCATGTACTCGCCTCGCACTGGCTATGTTCCGCGCTCTCACTCTCTGCGCATCGTCTGTGCGGCGCTGGTCATGCTGTGCTTTGCGGCTGGAGGTGTCTACGTACTGAACTACGCCATCGAGGGCTGGAACCAAGGAGCCATCAGCATCACCAAAGGCGGCCGCATAAACACAGCAACGCGGGCAGGTGACCACTGGCTTCTGTTCTATGTTTGGGTGTCTTACAGTGTTATCGCCGGAGCGGGCTTGATCCTGCTGGCAGTTTGGGGCTTCGCCAGTTGCCTGCGACGGCAGAGCGACGAGTAGCGCTAAGCACGCTGGCCAGCAGTAGGAAGAATAGCGCAGCTCGTGCAGTGCAAAGCGGGCGGGCACAAAACGAGCCGGATCCTTTCCACAGCCGTGCTTGAAAGGCAAACCCGCATCGGGGAGTTCGTTGCGCTGCGGTGCCTTTGCGCTTGTCCCCGTAACAACGCATAGAACCATAGAACACTGCTTCAACGACAAGCACATCGACTACCATCTCCCAATCCCAATCGCCCACCCCCTCGGGCACCCCACGGAGACAAAAGCAATGTTCAGTCATGTCATGGTCGGCGTTAACGACCTCGAAGCCTCAAAAAAGTTCTATGACGCGGTGCTCGGCACCCTGGGCATCGGCCCCGGCGTCGCCAACAAGAGCCGCTACTTCTACCGCAGCCCGGGCGGCTCGTTCGGCATCACCACACCCATCAATGGCGAACCTGCCTGCCGCGGCAACGGCAGCACCATTGGCTTCAAGATGGATTCACCCGAGCAGGTGGAGGCCTTCCATGCGGCGGGCATTGCCAACGGCGGCACCACCTGCGAAGACCCGCCGGGCTTTCGCGATGGTTCGGTAGGCAAGCTTTACCTGGCTTACCTGCGCGACCCGGATGGCAACAAGCTGTGTGCGCTGCACCGGCCCCGCGCCACCTGACCAGGCGAGGTCAGTTCAATCACCTGCCTGACCGACCGCGCATGAAGGCGGACAAGCCGGCGCAGTAGCCCCGGGACTCGGGTTTGCGGACGGCTGGCCTCCGGTGCCGATGCGTTTGATGGAGGACTGAGTATTCCGGTCTACTTGACCATCGGTGCCGGGAATGGTTGACCAGCAATCCTAAAAATTCTGGTTTTGACCATGTTGACTACTTACACAGCAGAACGACTTGGTTCTATCGGTCAAGCAATAAACATTTGCTTAGAGATGGCGGAATGCGACCACTAGCGGACGTTGCCTGAAGACATGGCACTCGCCGGGAGGCGGTAGCTGCCCGTTTGTAATCCGAGTCTGACCCTGGCGATGGCAGTGCGAGCTGCCCTCACGCTCGCCGTGCCCGGAACGTGCGAAGCGCTCCTGGTATCGATGTTTGCCGAGGGCCCCGTGGTGTCCAGTTAGCTCAGGTGTTTGCCTACCAGCCCGGTCATCTCGAACATGGTGACTTCATCCTTTCCGAAGACGGCCTTGAGCTTGGCGTCGGCCAAGATGTTTCGCTTGTTCATCGGGTTTTGCAGGTTATTGGCCTTTATGTACTCCCACATGAGCTTCACCACTTCTGTGCGGGGTTGAGGCGTTGCACCGATAACGGCGGCCAGCTCGGCGCTGGGAGTGAGGGCACGGTTGAATGCTGTTTGCTTCTTGGCAGTGGTCATCTGAGGCTCATCATTTGAAACCACCATTCTAGGGTGCGCTTCCAATCCCTCTGTAACCGCCTGGCACCGAAAATACGGTCAGGAATCTCGTTGCCCAGGGTTGCAGCGTTTTCGATGACTGCTTTCCGCAGAATTCAAGGACAGTAATGGGTCCAGTCCAGAGGGAGTTACTATGACGCAAATCGGCCAGAACCGGACAGTCAGGGCTCCAACACAAACCGGCCGGAGGCCTATCGATTGGCAAAACAATGCCATACAGAATTGCGACACATTTTGGCTGGAGGCCTGTTTAGAAGGAATGCAGTTTTGACCCCCTCTGACTTTGACGAACGCCGCGAACTTGAAGCGGCTTGCCACTGTGGTGCCGTACGCTTTCGTCTGGTTCTGACCGATGGACTGCGTAGCGTGCGCCGGTGCAACTGCTCGTACTGCAGCATGCGCGGCGCCGTAGCGGTCTCAGCCAACCTGGACGATATACATGCCGTGCAGGGCGCGGACAAGCTGACGCTTTACCAGTTCAATACCGGACAGGCGAAGCATTACTTTTGCTCGATGTGCGGCATTTATACCTTTCACTCCCGGCGTTCCGTCCCGAGCCAATACGGTGTAAACGTGGCGTGCATTGCTGGTCTAAGTCCGTTTGACTTTGATGAAGTGCCTGTGTTGGAGGGCCGAAGCCATCCCAAGGACCGGAGCGACGGCCGGCCGATGACGGCTGGCTGGCTGAGTTTCCGCGCCAACACTGGCCATGGGCGTTGATGTAAGGTCGTACGGCGACAACCGGCCATAACCGGCCATTCACGAATTCCCCACAAAGCTGCCGCTCACCTCAGTTTTCGGGTTGACGCCCCGTGGCGCGAAAGCTACGATGCTGCGGGGTTTCTCGCTATTTTTAATAGAGCAAATTATTTAAGTGGGATAGGCGTCAATGCCAGTTTTTGTGCCTAAAGTTGCCACGTTATACCGCAGTACTTTGCGGCCTACATTACGTTAAACAGCATGTCGAGCCTTACTCTTGAAGCGGTGGGCAGATTCCTGGTCGAGTATGGCCTTCTAGGCGTCTTAGTGACGATGCCTCCTGCGCTGGTTCTGATCCTGGGATTGAAGATTAAGAACCGTTGGACTCTCTTTGCTAGTGGCACGCTGTTTTTTTCGCTCGGATGCGCCATTCTAGGAATTACCTTCGAAGGAATTGCCGCAGGGGAGGTACTGGCGCTATCGCGTTCAGATCTGATGGTGAATCAAGCGGGTCATCCTGTCTTCTTCTGGGTATCGACTTCCGCTTTTCTGGCTATTTCTTTGGCTATCGTTGCCTTTGGCATTTTTCTCTTGGGTCGAGCGTGTTCGCCGTTTAACACCCCAGCCAACTCTGACCGGCCAGAGGCCGGCGGGTTGCTTTAGACGTTAGATGGCACAGGAACCAACCACCGGTACTAGTACTTCCCGTTCGTGGGAGTTCGTCGATGACTTTGGCAAGTTCGTGGGCGTTGTCACGGCGGTGCTCCTTGTCCTATCCACCGCGTACGACCTCAGTTTTTTGTACGCGCTTGGTTTGACATTTGAGGAACTGCCTTCCACCCTAGCAGACCATGTTCGAAGCGCAATCGTCTGGGCGCCTCGAGCACTCTTGTACGTTGCTGCTTTCGCGGTCTATGAAATGCTAATGCGGAGAATCGAAAAGGGTTTAACCGAAGAGGAGCTCATTGCCCGTTCTCGCAATCCTCGCTTTACGCGCGCATTCCGGCGAGGACCACGGATACTCTTCTCCATCCTCATCCCGTTAGTTATCGCAGTGGAGTTTCTCTTTGGTACGTCCGAGCAGGGTCTGTTTTTTCTCGCCCTGTTTGTGTGGGGGGCGCTCTCTCTTTCAGTCGTCGAACATCCCCGACTCGGCGCCCACTTCACCAGAACCACTCGCCGCCTGTTCGTAATCGCTCCCATTGTGGTGATTTGGGTAGCAGGCCTTGGGTACGGGCGTGGCGCAGCGATGATGAACGCGAGCACACCCATTTGGAAAGTCGAGCTCAAGGGAACCGCCACGAGTGGTACGCGTAGCCTTGTTGGTTTGCGGCGCTTCTCGGAAGCAGCAATCCTAGTGGAGCCTGGAAAACACGTTTCAATAGTGCCGGCGGACTCAATCCTTCGAGCCGACGCAATACGGCAGCCGCGGCTCGATCTTCCACGACTGTGCAGATGGTTCGACGTGAATTGCCCAAAGTCAGGGGCGGCGGCGCCGTGATGCCATCTAACAGAACGGTCGAGACGGACACGTTGCGGCAAGGGGCCGCAACGTGCCGGTCACCTTTACGTTAGGCGGCCTGCGAATGACCGACTTCTACGACCAGCTCACGCCGTTCTATCACTTGGTTCACCAAGACTGGAACTCCAGCATTGATCGACAAGGCGAACAGCTGTCGTCCATCATCAGATCGGAGTGGTCGTCTAGCAAGAAGATCTTGGATATCTCCTGTGGCATAGGTACCCAAGCTATCGGGCTTGCTATGCGTGGCTACTCTGTCGTCGCATCGGATCTCTCGGAGAAAGAGATTGATCGTGCGAAGCAAGAAGCTCTCAGCCGAGACGCAAAGGTTTCATTCTCAACTTGTGACATGCGCTCCGCGCATGCCCACCACGGGTCGGGTTTCGATGTCGTCATTTCAGTCGACAACTCCATCCCTCATCTACTAACAGATGAAGAAATACTTCTGGCGCTCAGGCAAATGACAGCCTGCCTTTCAGTAGGCGGTGGTTGCCTCATCACTGTTCGAGACTACGAGCGCGAGGAACGCGGTAAGAATCTGGTCAAGCCCTATGGCACTCGCGTCGAGAATGGGAGCCGCTATCTGCTGTTTCAGGTGTGGGACTTCGAAGACGACATCTACGACTTGACGTTCTTCTTCGTTGAAGAGAACCTCCTAACTCGTGAGGTCAAGACGCATGCAATGCGATCAAGGTACTACGCGATTTCAACAAGTAGGCTTTCCGAACTCATGCGAGAGGCTGGGCTCATCAACGTCAGGCGCTTAGATGGGGCTTTCTATCAGCCTGTGCTGCTTGGAACAAAGCAGCCTAACCCTTCCATCGAGGGCGGCGTCCAAGGGCTAGCGCCCTCGGCCGCCCCTCCTGTCAAACGTTAAATGGCCTGGTCTACTATCGACATGAACTACAAATCCACTCTTCGCTTCTCAGTGCTCATCGTTGCCGGATGGTGCTTATCACTCCAATCCCACGCGCAGACTGTAGGAGCCGGTAAGCCTTCCCCGGAGATCGAGGCCGCAGTGAAGCGACTTCCCATTGAAGCCGGGAACTGGGACATGCGTCGGAGCGATGTGCGTGGGGGCCAGCCCTACGCGCACTGCATGACTCAGGGCGATTGGGACACCACGAAGCTGCGCGCAATTGGCAGCGGACTTGTGCCGCCAGATTGTCGGGTCAGTGCGGTTTCGCTAAAGGGAGCGACGGTAAGCACCCAATTCACATGTCCTGACCGAAAGATGCTTGAAGAGCTAGAGTTCGCTGGAAAAACCTTCAGGAGCCGCGCTACCGAAACCGCGCTCGCCTCAGGCAAAGTTCTGGAAATTGTTGAGGGGAGTGGAAAATTCCTAGGAGCGTGCAAGTGACGGGATGCCGCGCAGACAGAATGCCACTTAACAGGTCAGTCAACACGGACGCCCAAGAACGCCCACCGGCTTCGCCGGCCTTTCCCATGGGCGCCGGTTACCTCCGACGTTATCCCTCATGAACGAGTTCAGTGTTTCGCCAGCGACGGAAGCGCGATGAGCCAACCCGATTTGCCCGTTTCGTTGCCTCCGCCGAGCAAGAGGCCGCAGCTAGGCTCCAAGCAACTGGCCATTCGGCGGTACGTCTTCCTGATCTTTGTCGCGTTGCACTTGGCACTCCTTTGGAGGTACTCTGGACTCTATTCCACGAGCAGCTTCGAAGTCTTCAGCATGCCCTTGCGGGTTCCAGCTTTGGCTGCCGGTATCGCTGGGTGCCTGGCTCTCTACGTCGGTACCATCGTCTTGTTTGTCCGACCCGAACGGTCGCGGGTCTTCTTTGCTCTCTCTTTTCTACTGGTTGGCGCTTCTACGCTTCTTTGGATCGGTGTGTACGGGCGCTGGGCGGTACCGATGTTTGCGACCGTTCTGGCCGGAATGGGATGGGCGGTTGCAAGCCTTTTTTCTGCGGCGCAGAGCCCGGCTGAGGGATAACATGTCAATCGACACGGACCCCACAACAGCAGGAAGCGGGTTCGCCGCAGGTTGTTTTGGTCCGGTCATCTTCACGTTGAATGTCTGCTTTTCACACAACCGTGAGACTGCTATGGGCCCTTAGCGGTAGTTGCATCACCTCCAAAGGCGACATTCGGTGGTCAACACCAGGGAGATAGTCAGCGTTTAGCGGAATGGTGGTCAGTGATTATCAGAAGCTGCAGAGGACTAAGTGCGTCGATTGGTGAGCTTGGCATAGTTAACTGCATCGGCCAGCTTGTCGTAGTGGTACTCCCCATATTGGTACTTCTCTCCGTCAAACGAGACTCCATATTGCCTCATCAAATCGTCAGGGGATGTAGGAGCGGCTTCTGGATTTACTGGCTGTGGCGTGCTTTCCATTGCGCGCTGCTCAGGGCGCTTCTCAGAATGCAATGCCGAACGAGTACCGATGAAGATGGAGACGGCTATTCCACCCAGCAGCCAGACAATAAATGGCACTATCAGCTGTGGAAGCTGAAACGCAACAAGCATCATGCTGCAAGCTGCTGGCGGGCAAGCGGCAAGCCATGCGCTTGCTCCCGCGTGGCCCACCAGAACCCAAACGATCCAGAAAAAGACATGTTTCATTGGGTAGATATCCAGGCAGGTTCAGGACACGCGAACCACAACCGTACTCGCGATGAAGTCATGAATCGCCCGGCGCTTGTCGTTGAAGAGCATTGTCAACATTTCAAGAAGAACCCAAATCAGCGCAATTGAAGACGCAGACTGATACAGCGATACGTCCGGGATGCCTCCGGTTGTCACGTAATAAATGGAGTACCACATCGGGATGGGCGCCAGAAGGAGGGGCACAAAGTCACGCACTGCGGCCTGCTTGTATGAAATCCTGCCGCCGTTCACGTCGATGACTCGAACGCCGGCGATGAGCTTTCCGAAGGTCTGACCGAAGCGGCCATGCATGTAGATGGCATAGGCTGGCGAGATGGACGAATAGATCACACACAACACGACGTTGACGAAGACGCCCCACTCGGGATGCATCAGCCAACTGATCACGCTCGTCGCCACCGAGAGGATAAATCCGTCGATGAGCACCGCCAGTACTCGTGCGCCCCCGGTCTGGTAGTTATGTACAGGCATCAGATATGCAACCTTGATGGTTACCGGCACTTGCTGCCCTACGGCCCCTCCCAAGCAAGCACCAGGCGGTTTTGGTTTGCGCAATTCTAGGTGGGGTAAGGGTGGTGGTCAAAACCTGAAGGTGGACAAGCCTGCCCATCACCCGCTTGCTGCGGGCGCCTGTTTACTCCTGTTTTTATAGCTGGTGGCGCCCGTGTTCATTGGGCTGAGGGCCGATTTGATTGCAGGAAAATTCCCGCGCAGGCTGGTTTTACTTCTTCATGACTTTGAGCGCCTTACCCGCTTTCGGCGCCAGGTAGTTCTGCCCCGACACCACCGACTTGCCGGTTTGACTCTCCAGTTGCTTACGCGCCTGCTTGGCAATGCCACCGCCCGCCTTGGCTGCGGTGGTGTTTTCCGGCAAACCGATGGCGTTTATCGTCTCAGCGATCTGGCGGGCAGACAGCTCGGCCAGTGCGGTGAAGATGAGTTCGGCTTCGGTCATGTGGTCGCGCAGGTTGTGGCTGCTCAGGCCTTTGACGGCTTTGTGGTCCTTGACACTGACGCCGCTCCACTCGGTGTGGATGATGTTGGTGAGGATCGCGAATTCCTGGCCGGCCTTGATGTCGTGTTCGCGCCAGTAGTCGGTGAGTTTGTTGCGGGTTTCCTGCCCCGTCATACGTTGGGCAATCCACTTGTCGCTGCGGCCGTGCTGCTGCCAGGTTTGGCGAGCGCGGTTGAGCGAGAGGGCAGGGTCGGCCATTTCCTGCATGCGCTCGTAGCCGGCCTTGGCAAGCCAGAGCTTGATGGGCTCGGCTTTGGGGCTGGGGACGGACTGCACTAGCCGAAGCAGGGTTTCGGCAGTGGCTACGTCGGTGAGGTAGTTTTTGCCGTCTGCCGCGGGCAATTTCAGTCGGTGACAGTTTGTCACCGACTCGCTGCCTTCTTTGCCCAGCCGCTCTTTGAGCTTGTTCCAGTATTTACGGGCAGTTTGGTAGTCCGGCTGCTGCGTCAGCACCTGCACTACGTCAATCACCGAGAACCACCAGATCTCGGTGGCTTCGTCGTACACGCGGCGGATGGACTGACCGTCAAAGCTGGCAGGCGAAATTTTCATGGCGACCCCTTGGAGCGGCAGCAACCGCGCTGCGCGACGAATACTGTATTTTTGCACAGTATATCGAGATCATCCCCAAAGACCGGGTTTGCTCTGTTTTTAATAGCTGCTTGCGCACGCTCTACAAGGGCTGGAGGCCGATTTGGCTTGTAGTCTCTCGCCACAGTGCACTTTGCTGAATGCGAAAGCATGGATTGCGGGTCCAGGCCCGCAATGACAAGCAAGGTTCACCGCCCGTCAGGGCGTGGCACCACCACCAATCAGCCTCAGCCCCCTGTCAATCAACAGCGGCGTGAGTTGCGTGGCGTTGTATTCCCGGTTGACGTACACCGTGCGCGGCTGGGCCAGCCACTTGAACATGAGGATGTCGCGCACTGGCACTTCACCCAAGCCTGTCACTTCGGCCTGGTGGTGGCCGTGCAGGTGAGGAGCGATGACGATGCCTCCCTCGACGTGGAACAGGTACACAAAACCGAACTCGCCCTGCGCGGCATCCAGTCCACTTCTGGCGAACTTGTGTGCCACGGCAAGTGAACGGGTGCCGGAAACATAGGCCGTTTGATATTGGGCACTGCTGTGTACGTGTTCACCGATGTTCGTGTTCATGCCGGTCGACCGCAGCCCTCCGGATTCGTAAATGGTGTCCCACGTGTGTTTGGTGCCGTGGAAAACAAATTCAGCCCCGCTGATCGTGTCAGGGACCAGGTACGGATTGCCCAGGTCAAAGTCAAGATCGAACTCGCTGAGCTCCCTGACCACTCTTACCGTTGCCTCGAGCTGGCGCAAGGGAACATGCCGATGCCGGGCGCTGCGCTGCCTGGGCGGCGCAGCATGTGCGGCTGGCTGCGCGCCCTGCAACTGGAAAACGGGATCGATGGTGACGACACCACTGTTCAGGTAGCGCACCTGCAGGTCACCCAAAGTCACACTGCGCTTTCCAATCGGGTAAGGCATGGCTCACTCCTCTTTCTGGCCGTCTCACATCTGGTGTGGTGTCCCCATTGAGAATACGCGGCTGACTTTTAAGCAGCAAGCCGGCAGCGCGGGCGCAGTAGGTGAAAAGTTGTCAATGGCGGTGCGGGAGTTGCTGGCATGCCACTGATGCCGGGGCTGAAGCTTATATTCCCTAGTCAACCCTCGACCAGCCCTTCATGAACAAACCCGCCTATTTCCGCAAACGGCCGCCGGCCCCCGATGACAGCGAGGGGGTGCTCTGGCGCCTTGTGGCCGCGCTGGTGGCCGTACCGATTTTTGAAGCTTCGCTGCTGGGCATGTACCTTGTTTTCCCGTCGCGCAGCATGGGTTACCTTTTTTTGATGATTCCGCTGTGGGTGCATGGGGTCTACCTTGGAGCCGCCGTTGCCACGGGGCTGCTTTTTGGTTTTGGCGGCATCACCTGGCTGCTGGGGCACCTGTTTTTCACGCATCACGAGAATGAAAGACAAGTCTGGTTAACTTCTGCGCTGTGGGGCTCACTCGGAGGGTTGGTGTTCCTGGCCTCGTACTTCGTGCGGTAGGCCGCCGACTGGCTGCACCATCAAGCCGGACAACCGGTGCGGGGTTTCGCGCTGCTAACCGGCCAACACCAGCGCCAGGAATATATAAGCTGCGGCAAGCAGCGAGCAGATAGAAATGACACAGAAAACAAGCACAAACCTGACGCGAACATCACCCAGCTCGTTCGCTTCGTAGGCCACCCAGTAATGCCACCGCAACGGGTTGGTTGGCAAATTGAAAAGATTGGCCCTGGCTGCCAGTGCCGCGAGCAGGAAGAAAACCAAAGCAATCACCAGGCAGGAAACCAATGTGCCTTCCGGGTCAGCGATGGCCAGAACCTGATGGCTTGTTTTTCCCAGCGGGGCAACCAGTTCAAGCGACATGGTGATTTGAAGCAGCCGGGGCTGTCTTCTGCCTGCTGGTCAGGCCTATGGCTTCTCGGGCTGCAAGCCCTTCGCCTCGACCAGAAGCGCGCCGCTGCTTGCGGCCTTCAACGTGATGGCCTGGTCGGCTCCGCCGATGTAGTAACCGGTGCCAACAAAAACGATATCGGTTCTGGACACGGTGACCTTTTCGGGCGCCACATTCAGCGCGCCGTAAATCAGCAAATAGCGTTCGTTCTGGTTGGATGGGTTGATGAAAACTGTCTTTTCATACCCATGCCCACGCCTTTTCATGCCTGTGTGGGGGTAGACCCTGAGCGGCGAAAAATCGGCATCCAGCGTTTCAATGCGCATGGCGACATGCGAGAGCTCGCTGCGGTTGCGTGGGGTCGGGGCCCAGGGAAGGCTGGAGATGTTGACCGAGTAGGTCTTCCGGTAGACCGGAAGCTCCAGCAACAGAAACGCTTGCGTGCCTTGCCCAAAGTCATGTGCGGGGGATTTTTCGTCCAGCCTCAGCTCGGTTTTTTCAAGCGGCAGGGGCGACGTGGCGAACGTTTTTAACTGCTGGCAACAGGGCGCCGCGCCCTGCGCAGAACTGGTCGCGTCCGGGGTGGCGGGCGGCGCAGAGTTTTGCGCGTGGCCCACTAAATGAACAGCGGCCAGGCAGCTTGCCGCCGCCAGGCTGATGAAAAGATGGCTCATGGGGTGAAGCGGCAATGAGCGCAATTACTTTTTCAGGTCCGCAACCATCTGCTTGACCAGAATGTCGACACTGGCCGTCAGGCAGGTTCGGGTTTTGTCGATGTTGGCTACCAGCTTGTCAATGTCGGCAAATTTGCAATCGGCTGCGGCTTCGATAAACACAACATCCTTGTTGCCGCTGTTGTAACCGTAGTGGTAGGCCTCTTTGTACAAAACAGCCTGAGATTTGCTGTCATTGAGCTCGGCAGTCATGGCCACAAAAGGATAGTAGGCGGTTGATGCGCCTGCTGCGAGATATCCAGCCTCAAAGGTCAGAAGAAGAAACGCGTCCTGGCCCTTCATGACTCGAACGGTTTCTTTGGCTTCGGCGGGCTTTGCGCCCCGCTTTACTGGCACGGCGACCACTTCATACCCCGCCTGCCGGAGGCCCGGCAATGCTTTTGCATAAAAGTCGGCGGTGAGCTTTGTGTTCTTGGGGTCCAGCACGTCGTTGAGCTGTTTGGTCTTGCTGGCGGTGTCTGCCGCCGCAACGAGCCCGCCGATCAACCCAAAACTCATGCCCGGATGATTGAGAACGCGGACGCCATACTCGTCCAGATCGTTCCATTGCTGAACAGCGATTTTCTTGATGCCTGCGGAGGCCTCATTGTTAAAAGCCTGCTTCTCAAATCTGGTGGCGCAGCCAGTGACCAGCAGCGAGCCGAGCAAAACCAGCAGGCACGCACAGCGGCCGATCAACGGGTGTGTCATAAGGGGTCCTGTGAAGAATCACACAATTTGTGACATGCGGAGTTTAGACGCCCAAAGGACCGGCGGGCGTTGACGTGGTCCCCAGCGAGCGCCAGCTGACTCAAAATGTCTTTGTTGCGCCACACCTCGCAGCTCTATTCAATCTAATGACTTACTCATCCCACGTACCCCACGCTGTTTCCCTTCTGCGCGCCTCGCGCCTGGCGCGCAGCTCCAAGCCTTTTCTGGCCCGGGGTGGCCCGCGCGGGGAGCGCTGCGCCGGCTGCCGGCTGCTGCCCAGCCACTGCATCTGCGCCCTGCGCCCGGCCGTGCCTGTGCGTGCGGGGGTGTGCCTGCTCATGGCCGACATCGAGCCGCTCAAGCCCAGCAACACAGGTTGGCTGGTGGCTGATGTGGTGGCCGACACCTTCGCCTTTGGCTGGGCGCGCACCGAGGTAGACCCGGCCCTGCTGGCCCTGCTGGCTGACCCGCAATGGCAGCCCTACCTGGTGTTTCCGGGCGAGTTTGTCGACAGCGCGCGCGTGGTGACGGAGGTGCAAGCCGCCGATGGCAACCCTGGCAAGCGCCCGCTGTTTGTGCTGCTCGACGCCACCTGGCCCGAGGCGCGCAAGATGTTTCGCAAAAGCCCTTACCTGGACAAGCTGCCGGTGCTAAGCCTGCAGAGCGATCAGCTTTCCAGCTACAAGCTGCGCCGCTCGCAGCGCGACGAACATTTCTGCACCTCCGAGGTGGCCGCCCTGTGCCTGGCGCTGGCCGGCGAGGCGCCTGCAGCGCAGGTGCTGGAGGCTTACCTGGATGTGTTCACCGACCACTACCTGAAGGCCAAGCAGCAGTTGCCGGTGAACATGGAAGACGCTGCGCACCAGCGGTTGCGCGGCTTGCGTTTGCCTGAATAGCGCTTGACCCCGTCGCAGCAGGAGGCAGATGCGGGCCTGTTCTGTTAAGAGCGCCCTACTTGAAACGTTCCACCACAAAGTCTACAAAGCTGCGCAGCTTGGGCGAGCGGTAACGGTCTGGCAGGTAAAGGATGCTCATCGGCCGGGTGGCGAGTTCATGGCTGGGGAAGAGCTGGACAAGGCGGCCCGCCCGAACATCGTCCTCCAGCAAAATCGCCGGCTGCAGCACGATGCCCATGCCCTGCAACGCCGCCACACGCAGCGCCTGCCCATGGTTGACCTGCAAGCGACCCGAGACGGGCACGCGGCAGATGTGCTCCTGGTCCGCCAAACGCCAATGCGCCGCGGCGGAGGGTGAGAAGGACAGGCACTCATGCTGGGTGAGATCTTCCGGGCTGGCCGGTGTGCCTCTGCGTGCCAGGTACGCGGGCGATGCGCAGATCATCAACCGGTAAGGCGCCAGCGGCCTGGCGATGAGTGCTGAATCCGGCACGGGGCCGACGCGGATGGCGGCCTCGAATCCTTCCTCCAGCAAATCGACCACGCGGTCACTCAACACGACATCGATGCTGACCTGGGGATAGCGCTCAAGGTATTCCGACAAGGCGGGCATCAAGGCTTCCGTGCCGAAGGAGACGGGCGCGGTCACGCGCAGCTTGCCCGCCGGCGCCAGCTGCAGGTTCTGCGCCTGCGCATCGGTTTCGGCGACGAGCCTCAGGATTTCCTTGCAGCGGATGTAGTAGTCCTCGCCAAAGGGCGTGAGGTGCTGGCGCCGCGTGGTGCGGTTGAGAAGCTGCATGCCGAGGCGTTTTTCCAGCGTTCGCAAGTGATTGCCGGCCATGGTCGCGGAAATGTCGCAAGCCGTGGCGGCCGCGCTGAGGCTGCCTTTTTCGACGGCGAGCACGTAGACCTTCATGCTGTCGAGCAAGTCCATTAAACACTCTTGCTTTTAAATGAATCAATTAAATCGGCATTTATCTCCGATTAATTCTAAATAACACTGAGGCTTTCCTCCACTCAAGAAATAAAGACCATGAAAGCCATTCAACTCACTTCCCATTCCCTGACTGCATTCCGCCAGACCGAGCTACCCGATCCAAAGGCCGGTTACGGCGAAGTACTGGTGCGCCTGCGTGCCGCCACGCTGAATTACGCGGACGTGGCTGTTGCGACCGGTGCGTTCCCCGGCGCTGCTTTTCCGATGATTCCGGTGGCCGACGGCGCGGGTGAAGTCGTGGCCCTGGGCGAAGGCGTTGACAACATGCCCCTTGGCCCGGCGATTGGTGACCGCGTGGTTCCGCACTTCATGCCCGACTGGCAAGACGGCGCCATGACTCCGCGCAATGTGGCCGCGATGCGCGGTATCACCTTGCCGGGTTCGCTGGCCGACTATGTGGCCGTGCCCGCCCACAGTCTGGTCGCCTTGCCGCCGCACCTGGATTTCGTGCAGGGTGCGTCGCTGCCCATCGCCGCCACCACGGCCTGGAACGCCGTGCGGTCAGCCTCGACTCGGCCGGGATCGGTGGTGGTATTGCTGGGCACCGGCGGCGTCAGCATCTTTGCCTTGCAGTTCGCGAAGGCGTCTGGCGCCACGGTGATCATCGCGTCGTCGTCTGACGAAAAGCTCGAACGTGCGCGCCAGCTCGGTGCGGACCACCTGATCAACTACCGCACCACGCCAGCCTGGGACGAGCAAGTGCTCAAGCTCACCGAAGGGCGCGGAGCAGACCTGGTGGTGGAAACAGTGGGCGAGGCCACCATCGCGCGCTCCATCAACGCGGCAGCCATGGGCGGCACGATTTTCACGGTCGGCTTTGTCAGCGGCACAGCCGCTTCGATCAACCTGCTGCCCATCATCGTCAAGGCCTTGCGCATCGTCGGCAACAGCACCGGCTCGGTGGCCGATCTGGCACAGGCGACCCGCGCCATTGCCGCGCACCGCATCGTGCCCGTCATCGACCGCGTTTTTGATATGGCCGACACCGCTGCAGCGTATGCCGAACTCAGTGCCGGCGGGCGGCACTTCGGCAAGATTGCCATTGCGCATTGAAGAGCATTGAATTTTGGCGGATCGGTTGGTAGCGGCTTCACGGGAAGCAGGCAGCTACCGGGCTCGACGCGGTGGATACCCGCTTCTAGCGAGAAGCGGACTGTGGTGCACCGCGGGTCTGCGACCTGCCCGACTCAGGCATTCACCGTGCCGAGAAAGGCCGCGGGGTAACGCAGGCCGGCGGCGGCGTCGGGCGGGAAGGCCTTGTCGAGCTGGGCCAGCTCGGCAGTGCTCAACGTGACGTCAAGCGCTGCGATGTTCTGGTCAAGATAGGTGCGGCGCTTGGTGCCGGGGATGGGAATGATGTCGTTGCCCTGCGCGAGCACCCAGGCCAGTGCAACTTGCGAGGCGGTGACGCCCTTGGCTGCAGCCAGCTGCTTGACAACTTCGACCAAGGCCAGGTTTCGCTTGAAGTTGTCTTCGGCAAAGCGGGGCGAGAACTTGCGGCGGTAGTCGTCGGCGGGCAGGTCTTCGGGTTTGCTGAACGCGCCTGTGAGAAAGCCGCGGCCCAGCGGCGAATAGGCGACAAAGCTCACGCCATGCTCGCGGCAGGCGGCCAGTGTGCCGGTGACTTCGGGGTCACGCGTCCACAAGGAATATTCGCTCTGCAGTGCAGCAATGGGGTGCACCTTGCAGGCGCGGGCCAGGGTGGCAGCCGATGCCTCAGACAGGCCGAGGTAACGCACCTTGCCGGCCCGCACCAGCTCGGCCATGGCGCCCACGGTGTCTTCAATGGGCACTGTTTTGTCGACGCGGTGCTGGTAATAAAGGTCGATCTGGTCGATGCCCAGGCGCTTGAGGCTGGCGTCGCAGCTGGCCTTGACGTATTCAGGCCGGCCATTGACGCCGCGCACTGCTTCGTCGGCCGGGTCGCGCATGATGCCGAACTTGGTGGCAATGAAGACGTCTTTGCGGCGGCCGGCGATGGCCTTGCCGATGAGCAGCTCATTGGTGTGCGGGCCATAGATGTCCGAGGTGTCGAGGAAATTGAGGCCGCGGTCCAGCGCATGGTGAAGGGTGGCGATGGACTCGGCGTCGTCGCGGTTGCTGTAGAAGTCGCTCATGCCCATGCAGCCGAGGCCGATGGCGGAGATGGCAGGGCCGTTGCGGCCGAGGGTGCGGGTTTTG
>CAZIYA010000007.1:0-35846 GCA_964543355.1 uncultured Polaromonas sp. | reverse complement strand
AACGCTCGGCGTTTTTCAGGGTCTGGCGGCGCCGGTAGTCGTCGGGTACCTTGTCCAGCTGGCCTTGCGTGACCTCGATGTAAAAGCCGTGCACCTTGTTGAATTGCACGCGCAGGTTGGCAATGCCGGTGCGGGCTTTTTCGCGGCCTTCGAGATCGAGCAGGAAGTCGTCGCAGTTGGTCTGGATGGCGCGCAGCTCGTCAAGGTCGGCATCGCAGCCGTGGTTGATCACGCCGCCGTCGCGGATCAGCGCGGCGGGTTCGTCCAGCACATAACGGCCCAGCAGTACCTCGCAGGCCGGTGGTGCCCGGAGGTCTTCAAAAATAGTGGTCAAAAGTGCCGCCAGCCCTTGCTGGTCGGGCGCGAGCAGCTCTGTTTTTTGTAGCGTGAAGCGCAGTGCCACCAGCTCGCGCGGGCGCACCTGGCGCAGGGCGATGCGGGCGGTGATGCGTTCCACGTCGCTGCAGCCTTTGAGCCCGGTGCGTATTTTCTGCTGCAGGTTGCCGTCGCGCAGGGAGGTGATGGCATCAAGGCGCGCCTGTGCCTGGCTGCGTTCGCGCCGGGGGCTGAGCAGCCAGCTTTTGAGGGCGCGGCTGCCCATGCCGGTACTGCAGGTGTCCAGCAGCGAAAAGAGAGTGGGTGAATCCTCACCGCGCAGGGTCTGGGTCAGTTCCAGGTTGCGCCGCGTGGTTTGCGGCAGCTCGATCAGTTCGCCGGAGCGAACGACCTGCAGGCTGTGTACGTGGGACAGGGCGCGGCCCTGCGTGTGTTCGGCATAACCGAGCAGCGCAGACGCTGCGGCGTGGGCCTCAGGAAGCGCTTCGGCGTTCCATGAAGCCAGCGAGGCCACCTGCAGCTGGGCCAGCAGCCGGCGCGCGCCGAGGGTGGCATCAAACTGCCAGGCCGGCCGGGCGCTGACGGCGCAGCGCTGGGTTTTTATGCGCAGCTCGAAGGCGGGCGTGACATCGACGTTGTAAAGCAATTCGCTGGGAGCAATCCGCGCGATCCAGGCCTCGATCTCGTCGCTTGCGCAGTGCGCCAGGTGGATTTCTCCCTGGGTGACGCTGAGCCAGGCCAGGCCGCAGGTATTGCGCAGGCCCTGGTGCACGGCCAACAGGATGGACTCGGTCTTGTCGCTGAGCAGTTCAGTGTCGGTCAGCGTGCCGGGCGTGACCACCCGCACGACCTTGCGTTCGACCGGGCCCTTGGCGGTGGCGACATCGCCGACCTGCTCGCAGATGGCCACCGACTCGCCCAGCTTGATCAGTTTGGCGAGATAACCTTCCAGCGAATGGAAAGGCACACCGGCCATGATCACCGGCTCGCCGGCCGACTGGCCGCGCCGCGTCAATGTGATGTCGAGCAGGCGTGCGGCTTTTTCTGCGTCGGCATAAAACAACTCGTAAAAATCACCCATGCGGTAGAGCAGCAGGGTGTCTGGGTAGTCCGCTTTCAGGCCCAGATACTGCTGCATCATGGGCGTGTGTTTTCCGTTGCCGGCGAGGGCCGGATCGGTGATGTCGGGAGGTAGCGCTGGATGGTTCACTGGTTCTCAGGCGATGGCGGTAAATGACTGAATACACGGGTGAACTCAGCGCGGCGGCAGGGAGCCAGCAGGGGCCGGGAAAATAATAGCACCTGTCGATGCGCCCATCGCCGGCCATGCGGAAAATCGGGGGGAACCGGGCATCCAGGAAGCATCGCCCGGCTGCCCGCGCCGCTTCGAATCCGTGAAACCAGACATTTCACTACAAAAAGAGATGGTTTCGCGACGTAAACTTGCCGGGGCGAGCCTGAAAATGCCCGATAACCGTGCGGCAGGCCTGCAACGGTCTGTGGCGAGCTCGAAAAACTCCATCAAGGAAACCCATGCCCGAGCTGAACTCACCGGCTGCTTCATCGTCCCCCGCAGCCTTTGGCGAGTGTGATGTCCTGGTCATCGGCGGCGGCCCTGCGGGCTCAACCATAGGCGCATTGCTTGCGCAGCGTGGCCACAAGGTGGTCCTTCTCGAAAAAGACCACCATCCGCGCTTTCATATCGGTGAATCCCTGCTGCCGGCCAACCTGCCCCTGTTTGAAAAACTCGGGGTCGCCGATGCTGTCCGGGCGATCGGCATAGAAAAATGGGGCGCCGAGTTCGTTTCTCCCTGGCACGAAAGCAAGAGCCAGACCTTCAAGTTCGGGGATGCCTGGGACAAGTCCATGCCTTTTTCCTACCAGGTTCGGCGTTCAGAGTTCGACGAAATCCTGATTCGCAACGCCGCGAAGGTGGGCGCCGAAGTGATCGAGGGCTGCCGGGTGCGCGAGGTCGCTTTTGCGCCTGACCACAGTGGTGCCGCGGTGCATGCCGAACACGAAGACGGCAGCATCCGCCAGTGGCGCGCCCGCTTCGTGGTCGATGCCTCGGGCCGCGACACCTTGCTGGGCAGGCAGTTCGACATCAAGCGGCGCAACCCCAAACACAACAGTTCGGCGCTGTATGCCCACTTCACCGGTGCCACCCGGCACCCCGGGCAGGACGAAGGCAACATCACGATTTTCTGGTTCGACCACGGCTGGTTCTGGTTCATTCCGCTGGCCGACGGCGCCACCAGCATTGGCGCGGTTGTCTGGCCGCATTACCTCAAGAGCCGCAGCAAGCCCGTGAAGGACTTTTTCCTCGACACGATTGCCCTGTGTCCGGCACTCGGCGAGCGGCTGGCTCATGCAACGCTGTCGTCGGACGTCGAAGCCACCGGCAATTTTTCCTATGTCTGCGAACATACCCACGGCCCCAGCCACCTGATGATCGGCGATGCGTTCACTTTCATCGACCCGGTGTTTTCATCGGGCGTCATGCTGGCCATGCAGGGCGGTTTTGTCGGTGCCGAAACGGTGGACACCTGCCTGCGCGAACCGGCAAAAGCCGCCGCGGCGCTGGCGCATTTTGACCGGGAGGTACGCAAGGGGCCGAAAGAGTTTTCGTGGTTCATCTACCGCGTGACCAACCCGACCATGCGCGATCTGTTCATGGCCCCCAGCAATGTGTGGCGCGTCAAGGAAGCCCTGCTGTCGATGCTGGCGGGCGACATTTACGGCAAAACACCGATCTGGCGTTCGCTGGCGGTGCTCAAGGGCATTTTTTACGTGGCATCCATCCTGAACTTCAGGCGCTCGTGGCAGGCACTGCGTCTGCGCAAGGCCAACATCCGTGTGGTCGAAGACGCAACACCGGCAGCGCGCTGAAGACGGCTGTATGGAAAACAAGTCGAATGCCCTTTTGAACGAGCCGCTGGCGCTGCCCGTGCGCCGCAGGGCCCTGCATGAAACCGTCCGGCTGCACCTGGGCTACCTGTTGCTGGGCCTGATATCCCTGGTCGTGACCTTGCTGGCGTTTCCGATACGTGCGGTGCTTCCGCGCGTGATGAGCAAGCGGATAGGCCGCAAGCTGGTCACTGCCATGACGCGTCACTATCTGCGTTTCCTGGTGCTGATGGGCGCCTGTCGCTTCGACCTCTCGGAGCTGGATGCGCTGCGCGATGAACCAGCCATGGTCATTGCCCCCAATCATCCTTGCCTGCTCGATGCCGTGATGATCCTGTCGCGCCTGCCCGGCGCGGCCTGCATCATGAAGGCGGAACTCGTCAACAGTGTGTTTTATGGCGCGGGCGCGCGGCTGGCCGGCTACATACGGAACACGCCCCTGCGCACAATGGTTCAGCTGGCGGTGGATGACCTGCAGCAGGGCAGCCATTTGCTGCTATTTCCGGAAGGCACGCGGACCACGCGTTTCCCCGTGGGGCCTTTGCAGGGCACCACCGGGCTGATTGCGAAAAATGCCGGCGTGCCGGTCCAGACCGTTTTCATCGAAACCAGTTCGGGCTTTCTGGGCAAAGGCTGGCCCTTGCTGCAAGCCCCTAAAATGCCCATTACCTACCGGGTTCGCCTCGGCAGGCGTTTTGATCCGCCGCAGCATACCGCGCGTTTTGTCAGTGAGCTCGAACATTATTTCCAGACCGAGCTGGCGCATGCGCAGTTGCCCGGTTTTCCAGTTTCACCGCCACCCTGATCACCAGGGCCTGGCTTTATTTTTGCCAGGTTCCAGCGATGACTGCTTCCGTTCCGAGCGTGCACCAGACCCATCTGGTCCTGATACCAAGCTACAACCCCGGCCCCAAGGTCTACGACACCGTTCGCTCGGCGCGCGTGCAATGGACGCCGGTCTGGGTGGTGGTGGATGGCAGCACGGACGACAGCGCCGCCGGCCTGCAGGCCATGGCCGCCGGGGATGAGGGCCTTCACGTGATCGTGCTGCCGCACAACGTCGGCAAGGGCGCCGCGGTGCTCCATGGCATCGAACTGGCAGCGGCGCAGGGCTTCACGCATGTGTTGACCATGGATTCGGACGGCCAGCATCCGGCGCACCTGATTCCGCAATTCATGGCTGTATCCAGCGCGCAGCCCGGCGCCATGGTGCTGGGCATGCCGGTGTTCGCCGCCGACGCACCGCGCATCCGCGTGAACGGACGCAAGGTGTCCAACGCCTGGGCCAACCTGGAAACCCTGTGGGCCGGCATTGGGGATTCCCTGTTCGGTTTTCGTGTTTATCCGATCGCACCACTGCAACGTGTCATGCACGGCCAGCGCTGGATGCGACGCTTCGACTTCGACCCCGAGGCCGTGGTGCGCATGTGCTGGCTCGGCGTCAAACCGGTCAACTTGCCGGCGACGGTCAGGTATTTTCGGCCCGACGAAGGTGGCGTGTCGCACTTCAATTACCTGCGCGACAACGTGCTGCTGACGTGGATGCATTCGCGCCTGTTTTTCGGCTTTCTCCTGCGCCTGCCGGTACTGTTGGCGCGGCGGCTTGGCTGGCAGCAAGGCACTTCGCCCAGGGTGTAGCCGGCACAGGATCAAATGAGGCCGTGTTTCCTGGCCCGGTAGGCCAGCTTGGCCCGCGTTGTCTGGAGCTGCCGTGCGGCGGCAGACAGGTTGCCTTGAGATGCGGCAATCGCCCGCTGCAGCATGTCGCGTTCGGTTTGGTCCAGCGACTGCGGCACCGGGACGGCGTTTGACGGCCCCGCCGCAGCGGCCACGGGTGCGGAAAAATTCAGGGTGCCCGAGCCGCCCCGCAGCCGCAGGGTCATGATGTCCGCAGTCAGGGTTTCACCACTGGTAAACAGGTGATGAATATCAATCAGGCCGTCGGTATCGGCAGTGATCACGGCGCGCTCGATCAGGTTTTGCAGTTCGCGGATGTTGCCTGGAAAGTCGTAGTTCAGAAGCGCCCGAACCGCCGCCTGTGTGAAGCCGCCGGCCTGGCAGCCGTGCTTGCGCCGGTAATGGTTCAGGAAGTGGGTCATCAGCAAGGGGATGTCGTCGCGCCGCTCGCGCAGCGGCGGCAGGTGAATGGGAAACACGTTGAGACGGAAGAACAGATCCTCCCGGAATTTGCCGTCCCGCACAGCCTGGCGCAAGGCCTCGTTGGTGGCCGCCACCACGCGCACATCCACCGCAATGCCGCGTGTTCCACCCACGCGCTCGATCTCGCCCTCCTGCAGGGCACGCAGCAACTTGCCCTGGGCGACAAAGCTCAATGTGCCGATCTCGTCCAGAAAAAGGGTGCCGCCGCTGGCCCGCTCGAAACGGCCAGGCCGCGAGTGGCTGGCGCCCGTGTACGCGCCCCGTTCCACGCCGAAGAGTTCGGATTCAATCAGGGTTTCCGGAATGGCGGCGCAGTTCACGGCGATAAAAGGCTGGTCCTTGCGCGGACTGATCTTGTGCAGCATGCTGGCAAATTTTTCCTTGCCAACGCCAGACTCGCCGGTGAACAAAACGGTCGCGGAGGTGCGTGCCACGCGGCTGAGCTGATGGCAGGCGGCATTGAATGCGGATGAGGCGCCGACCATGGCATCGCCGGCCGGCGTATCGAGCACCGGAAGCTCGGCGGCGCGGGGGGCTGGCCGTGCATAAGCCGCGGTATCGACAAACTCCCTGGCGTTCAGGTAACGCATGTCCTGCTCGATGTCGTCCCACTTGTCGGCCGACTTGCCCACCACACGGCAATGCGCATCACCCATCGAGCGGCACATGGTTTCGCGAAAGACGATGAGGCGGCCAAACAGCGTGCTGACGTAGCCGGTGGCATAACCCACCTGCATCCAGCAGGCCGGTGAGCCGCCGATGCCGTAGGCGGCGATGTGTTCATCGTCTTCGCTGGAGTTATGCCACAGGAATTCGCCCTCGTAGCCGCTGGTGTCCGGGTCGTAGGACACCTGCACCAGTTCCACCTTGACGACCCCCTCGAGTGCATGCAGGCGCGTGCCGGCGAGTGCCGCCGCCAGCGGGTCGGCTTCCGGCCACTGCTTGCGCACCAGCTGGGCATCGCGTGCGCCGCTGACATAGCCGGCGCGGGTAAACAGTCCGCGTGCCTGCTCCAGCCCCAGGCTGTCGATCATCTCGCGCCGCAGGGAACCCAGTGCTTCGGTGTGCAGCAGGACCATGCGCTGGTCCTGCAGCCAGATGCGTCCGTCGCCCGGGGAGAAAAAAAGGCATTCGCTGATGTCCGACACCGTGGGGTGCGCGTTTCCTCCAGCCTGCGTGCTGGCAAAACCGCCCAGGGCTTTGGCAACCGAAGCGCTGTCGAAACTACCCAGCGTCGTTCCGGTCGCGCGGGCGACGTCTGCCAGGGAGATGCGTTCGGAGTTGTGCATGGATTTGTCCATTTGGTTAATCAATAGGGTAAATATAGTCCAGGTTATTGATCAATTGATCAATAAATGCCGACGATTTTCCGGTATTGCATTGCGGCAATCTGATTTAGGGTATGTCCCTAATTTCCCTGCGAAAAATGCCCTGGTGCGGTGCATCAATCTGCCGGTTAGGGCGCTGCTGGTCCATGCATTGCAATAAAGCCGGCATGCCGCACACAGGCGGCGTTTTGAATCAACAACCGGAAGGACCAGCAAATGGGTGCATCAGATTCCATGGCATTTTTCAATTTTTCAGCCTTGGCTCCCGCAGCCCTGGGTGGCGGGATACGCGAGGTGATCGAACCCGCCACCGGGCAGGCCCTGTGCGCGGTGGGCCTGGCCAATGCAGCGGATGTGGCTGTAGCCACGCGGGCCGCCGCCGCCGCGCAAAAGAACTGGGCGGCGGTGCCGCCGCGTGAAAAAGCCGAAGTATTCCGCCGCGCAGGGGCACTGTTTCAGCAACACTTTGACGAGCTCGCGCTGTATGCCACGCGGGAAACCGGCGGCATCCTGCCCAAAGGCCAGCATGAAATTCGCGAGGCCATCACGATTTGCCATCTGGCCGCTGCCATGCCTTTGCAGTCCCAGGGCCATGTGCTGCCAAGTGTGCCGGGCCGCACCAGCATGGCGCGCCGCGTGCCGCATGGCGTGGTGGGGGTCATCTCTCCATTCAACTTTCCGCTGATCCTGACGATCCGTGCCGTGGCTCCGGCGCTGGCGGCGGGCAATGCGGTGGTGGTCAAGCCCGATACCCGCACGCCGGTCACCGGAGGTCTGATGATTGCCCGCATTTTTGCGGAAGCGGGCCTGCCCAAAGACCTGCTGCAGGTTTTGCCTGGCGACGCCGAAGTGGGTGAGGCCCTGGTGACCGATCCGCTGGTGCCCATGATCGCGTTCACCGGTTCGCCCGCAGTGGGCCGGCGCATTGGTGAACTGGCAGGCCGGCATTTGAAGAAAGTGTCGCTGGAGCTGGGTGGGGCCAACTCGCTGATCATCCTGGATGATGCCGACCTGGACGTGGCTGCCAGCAATGCGGCCTGGGGGGCTTACCTGCACCAGGGGCAGATCTGCATGGCTTCCAACCGCATTCTTGTGCATGAAAGCATTGCTGCCGCGCTGACGCAGCGCCTGGTAGCCAAGGCCACGCATTTGCCGGTGGGCGATGGTGCCAGCGGCCAGGTGGCGCTGGGCCCGCTGATCGATGCGAAGCAGCGCGACCGTGTGCATGCCATCGTGCAGGACAGCGTCAAGGCCGGCGCCAGGCTGGAAGCGGGCGGTACGTTTGATGGCCTGTTTTACAAACCCACCGTGCTTTCAGGTGTGAAGCCCGGCATGCGCGTTTTTGACGAAGAGACTTTCGGCCCGGTGGCGAACATCGTCACCTACAAAACCGACGAAGAAGCCATTGCGCTGGCCAACAACAACACCGGTAGCCTGGCCTCTGCCGTCATCTCCCGATCGGTGGGGCGCGCCATGGCGATCGGGCAGCAGCTCAGGTCCGGCATGGTCCACATCAACGACCAGACGGTGAATGACGATTGCGTCAATCCCTTCGGCGGACCCGGTATCGCGGGCAATGGCAGCAGCGTGGGCGGACCTGCGGACTGGGAGGAATACACCCAGTGGCAATGGATCACTGTCAAGGACGCGGCGACCATGTTTCCGTTTTGAGCCGCGCATTTTTCAATTTCATTTCTGCAAGGAGACAAACAATGAGTCTGCATGGCAAAACCATCGTGATCACAGGCACCTCGTCGGGCATTGGCGCCGAGGTTGCCCGGCTTGCCCGCTTTCAGGGAGCCCGGGTCATTGGCGTGGACCGCAACGACCCTGGCCTGACGCTGGACGGTTTCGTCAAGGCTGATCTGGGGACCGTCGCCGCCATTGATGCCGCGGTAGCCCAGTTGCCCGGGCACATTGACGCTTTGTGCAACATTGCCGGCGTGCCCGGTACGGCCGATGGCGACCTGGTGGCACGTGTGAACTACCTGGGTTTGAGGCATTTGACGGAGAAGGTACTGGCGCGCATTCCACACGGCGGCAGCATTGTCAACGTGGCTTCCATACTGGGGGCCGAATGGCCGCAACGCCTGGGCCTGCACAAGGAGCTGGCGGCGGCGAAGGGTTTTGAGGCAGGCGCTGCCTGGTTGCGCGACCACCCCGTGCCGCACGCGACCTGCTACCAGTATTTCAAGGAAGCCCTGATTGTCTGGAATGCCACCCAATCGCAGGAATGGTTCATGGGCAAAGGCGTGCGCATGAACTGCGTGGCTCCCGGGCCGGTATTCACGCCGATCCTGGGGGACTTCGTCACCATGCTCGGACAGGAGCGGGTCCAGGCCGATGCCCACCGCATGCTGCGTCCCGGTTTTGCCGATGAGATCGCGCCCGTGATTGCCTGGCTCTGCAGCGACGCAGCGCGCTGGGTCAGCGGCGCCAACATTCCCGTCGATGGCGGCCTGGCTTCGACCTACCTCTGAAGCGCCTCAAAAAATAACCACGAATCAACGGAGACATCATGAAACACATTTCTGGAAAAACAGTCATGGCGGCGCTGCTCGCACTGGCGGGAACAGCACACGCCGACATCAACATCGGCGTGAGCCTGTCGCTGACCGGGCCGCTGGCTTCACTGGGGTTGCCGATCAAGGCATCGCTGGATCTTTGGCCCGACCGCATTGCGGGCGAGAAGGTCAAGCTGCTTGTGCTCGACGACGCCTCAGACACCACGGCTGCCGTCAAAAATACGCGCCGCTTCGTAATCGAGAGCAAGGTCGATGTGCTGCTGGGTTCCTCGGGCGTACCAGCGGTGCTGGCCATGGCCCCGGTGGCCTCCGAGGCGAAAACCGTGCAACTGGCTTTTGCACCGGCGCCTCGGCCCGGTGGCAAGGACGACTGGACCTTTCCCTTGCCGCAGCCGGTGCCGCTGATGTCCGATGCAGTGGCCAGGCGCATGGTGGCCGACAAAGTCAAGAGGGTGGCCTTCCTGGGGTGGAACGAAGGTTATGGAGAAATGTGGCTGCAGGCCTTCACCGCCTCAGCGAGAAAAGCCGGACTGGAGATCGTCGCCACCGAGCGTTTCGCGCCGCCGGACACTGCCATCACTTCGCAGGCGCTGAAGGCCATGGCGGCCAAGCCTGATGCGATGTTGATCGTGGGTGCCGGTTCGGCCGCCGCGATGCCGCAGATCAACCTGCGCGAGCGCGGCTGGAGTGGCCCCATCTACCAGACCCACGGTGCTGCCTCGCCCGACCTCGTGCGCGTGGGCGGCAAGGCCATGAATGGTGCCATCCTGCCGGCGGGGCCCGTGCTGGTGGCTGAACAGCTGGCCGCCAACAACCCGATCAGGCCGGTGGCGCTTGACTACGTGAATGCCTTCGAAAAAGCGCATGGCGCCAATTCGCGCACGCAGTTTGGCGCCCATGCCAACGACGCGCTGAAAGTGCTGCAACGCATCGTGCCGCTGGCACTGAAGAAGGCCAGGCCGGGCACACCGGAATTCCGCCAGGCGCTGCGCGACGCGCTGGAGAGTGAAAAGGAAATTGTCATTTCGCATGGAGTTCTCAACTTCACACCGGCCGACCATATCGGCTTTGACGAACGCGCCGCCGTGATGCTGAAGATCGAAGGCGGCCAGTTCGTGCTGCAGCGCTGAAACAAAGCCCCTGGAACCATTGGAGAAACTCGAATGAATGCTGTAGTCAATTCTGTGCTGGAGACGGCCGCCATGGACCCTGCCCTGGCCGGGTTTTTGACTCAAGCCGCTGCGCAGGGCAACCCGCCCCTGGAAAGCTTGCCGCCTGTCGTGGCACGGCAGATTTACCGCGAGCTGGCCGACGCCTTGGGTTCATCACCCCCGCCGATTGGGAAAGTGGATGACATCACCTTTTCCGGTCCGGGTGGTCCGATGCGCCTGCGCCTGTATCGCCCTGAAGCTGCCGGCCCGTGGCCTGTGCTGCTGTATGTACACGGCGGCGGCTTCGTGATCGGCGACCTGGAAACCCATGACAAGGTTTGCTGCACCTTGTGCAGCCACGCCGGCATGCTGGTGGTGGCAGTGGACTACCGGCTGGCGCCGGAGCATCCCTTTCCTGCAGCGACCGACGACGCCGAGGCTGCGTTGCGGTGGGTGCTGGCGAACGCCGCTACCTGGGGTGGCGACGTCAGTCGCATCGCCGTGGCCGGTGACAGCGCCGGTGCGCAACTGGCACTGGTGGCTGCGCGCCGAGTGCATTCGGCGAGCGTTCGTGCACTGGGGCTCATCTACCCGGTGGCGCAACATCCTGACGAATCCAGCGCGTCCTACCGTGAGAACGGTGAGGGCAAGTTTCTCACCACCGGGGCAGTGCGATGGTTTATCGCCAGTTATCTGGGTGGACAGGCGGAGGCTGTGCACCATCCGGACTATGCCTTGCTGGGCTCTGTGGGACTGGAGTCTCTGCCTGCCACCTGGGTGGCCACGATGGGCCATGATCCGCTGCGCGACGAAGGCCATGCGCTGGCGGAGGAACTGGACGCAGCCGGCGTGGCGACGACGCACCGCCACTATCCCGGCGCCATTCACGCATGCATTCATTTCACGGCGGTTTCACCCGTTGGCCTGCAAGTCATGACGGAACTGGCGCAGTGGCTGCGCGAGCAGGTCTGAGCCGGTCGCGGGTGCGCAGAACGTGCGCCCCGACAGGTCTCAGCCTGGTTTGATCGCCTGGTATTCGGAGAACACACCCACTTCCAGGTGCTGCCTGACCTGTACCAGCCCGGCCGCGCTCAGCGTGGCCATGACCTGCTCCGGTGGGACACAGGCTTCAATGCTGTCCCAGTAGTAGCGCCAGATGGTTGCGGTGTCCTTTTGCCGGGAGACCAAGCGTGTCAGCAGCGGTATCACGCTGCGCATATAGGTTTTGAGCAGCCACCGCCCCGGAGCGCTTTTGGCCTGCGTGATTTCAAGAATGCACAGGCGGCCGCCGGGCTTCAGCACCCGCTGAAACTCGGCAAACGCCACGCCGAGGTCGCTGATGTGCCGCAGTGCGTAGCCCATGCTCAGAAAATCGAAGTGGTTGTCCGGGAAGGGCAATGATTCGGCCCGGCCTTCCGTCAGCACCATGGTCCTGGGCAATTTGCTGGCCGCCATCATGCCGGGGCTGGGATCGACCCCGGTCACGAGGGCAGGATCACCGGCCAGGAGGCAGGCCTGCGCAGCAACGAGACCTGTGCCAACGCCTACATCGAGCACCTGCATGCCCGCTTTCAAGCCGCCCCGGATCAGGGCCTGGCGCCGATAACGGGAACCGGTGCCCCATGCCAGCATGGCTTCGATGCGGTCGTAATCCGCAGCGGTATTGTCAAAAATCTTGCGCAAATAGGCTTGCCTGTCCTGCTCGGTCTGGTAGTAGTCGGTGAGCGGGTGATGGGGTGCGTGTGCCGCAGGGATGGGCAGGGAAGTCTTCATGGGTTGTTACCTTTGGGACCTGAAGCGGCAGTTGAACGTGCCCTGGAATGGCCGTCATGGGCGTGCGTTGGCAAGGTGCGACAAAAAAAAGCAGGTGGACGCCTGCCGGCAGGAGTACGCGGCCAGGCGTGCTCAGAGAGGTAGCTCGATCGGCGCCGCGCTCTTACCTGATGAAGGTCATGCCCTGAACGCCGAATTCACAAGTTTCAGGCGTCTTTTTTCTGGCGTCAATCGGACAAGGGCCCGAACGCGGGTCAGATCATGCCGCCGTTGATGGAAATAACCTGGCCGCTGATATAGGCCGCCTGTTCCGAGGCCAGAAAGCCGACGAGGTCGGCCACTTCCTCGGCCTTGCCGGCCCGCTTCATCGGAACCATGCGATCGATGACGTCCTTGCTGAAGGCGCCCTGGGTCATGGCGGTGGCTATGATGCCCGGCGCCACGGCATTGACCGTGATGCCGCGGCTGGCCACTTCAAGCGCCAGGGATTTCGTGGCGGCGTGCAAGGCGCCCTTGGCCGCCGAGTAGTTGACCTGGCCCCGGTTGCCGGCTACCGCTGCCACCGAGGTGATGGTGATGATGCGGCCCCATCGGGTGCGGATCATCGGCATGGTCAGCGGCTGGGTGACGTGGAAAAAACCGTTGAGCGACACGTCGAGCACACGCTGCCACTGGGCCAGTTGCATGCCGGGAAACACGGCATCGTCGTGGATGCCGGCATTGTTGACCAGCACCTGGATGGGGCCCTCTTCAAGCAGCGCTTCCAAAGCTGCAGCTGTCGCGACGGGATCGGTGACGTCGAAAGCCACAGCCTGCGCCCGGCCGCCCTGCGCCACGATATCGACGGCGACCGCCTGGGCTTTCGCCAGATGGCTGTTGGCGTGGACGATGACGTGAAAGCCGTCGGCCGCGAGCCGCCGGCTGATGGCGGAGCCGAGTCCGCCGCTTCCGCCGGTGACCAGTGCGCGTTTGTGACTTGATGTCATGGAGATAGGCCTGTTGCTGCAGTTTGTTGTGTTGACGGAGGGAGCGCAAGCGCCGAGGCGTCGAGTACCACCACAGCACGTCCGGCGAGCAGGTTCTGGTCGCCGGACTGAACGCTGAAGCTGTAGAGGATGGTGTTGTCATCCCCCGTGAGCCGGTCGGCGCGGATGGTCAGAGGGCCGGCGATGGTGTCCAGCCGTTCGACCGACATGGTGACGCTGCGCACGCTGGCCAGGTAGCCGGCACGGGGCGGTGTGTTTTCAGCACTTTCACCGGCCAGGGCCTGGGCCACCAGCGTGCCGTGCACGGCCATGGCTTGCGCCGCGTATTCGACGCCGCAGGCCGCGCCCAGCCGGCCATGGGCCCGCAGGGGATGGTCGGGCGCGCGGTGGCTGCTGGCCTGGCAAACAATATGTTGCGCATCCCAGGCGCTGACGCTGTCGAGCAGGCACATGGCGCCCTGATGGGGAATGCGGCGCGCAATGTCATCGTGCTGCAGGGTGGACGGAAGATGCGGTGGTATCAGCACGGTGCCGCCCGCACGGCCAGCTGCAGGCCTTCAAGGTAATCGAGCACGACGTCGGCCGCATCGCGTGCGGCGACACTGCGCAGCAGCGGCAGGCAGCGCGCGGCGGGAATGCCTGTGCGAAGGTGTTCCAGTGTGCTGTCTGCCATGACCGTTGCGCTGGCGCTTGTCAGGCAGGTCGCCGGTGTCAGTGTCCACTGCGCCAGGCTGCGTTCGCTGCGCTGGGGTGCCAGCACCAATGCTACGCCGAAGGTGTCCGACAGGGGGCGCACGCTGCGCAAGGGCTCGGGGTAATCGGTGTCATAAGCGACCAGCAGTACCGCGGTCTGTTCAACCACCGCCTGGGTCATGGCTTCGAGCAGGCCGGCGGCAAAACTGGCGTCGTATGCGCAAAGTACCGAGGAGGTGGCCATGGCTCCGCTTGAAATGCTCCAGTAGCCGGAGGAGGCGTTGTGCACCGAGTTGTGAAAACGTGTGGGAGAGATCAGCCTGTCGCCCGACGCCAGGGCGCTGCAGATTTCATGGCAATTGATGGCGTCGCCGCTGGAGGATGAAAAAACCGAGGGCAGGTCGGCTGCAGCGCGGCCCGAGGCCGTCACGGCTTCCTGGGCGACCGCCAGCGACACCTTGACCACGGCGCCTGCGCGCCGTCGTTCTGCCGCGGGCAGGGCCATGGGCAGCGGCAGCACGCAACGCGCCGCTTCATAAGGGGTGCGGCCCGCCAGCTGTTCGCCGCCCGGTTCCCAGCCCGACAAACCAGGCCCGAGCAGGCCGATACCTTCGACAAAAACCGTAAGAGTGGGCGCGGTGGGTGGATGTGTCATCGTTGTTTTACCCGGCACGGCCAAAAACCAGGCTGCAGTTGGTGCCGCCGAAACCAAATGAGTTGCTCAGCACGCGGGCCACGGCCTCGTCGCGGTTTTCCAGCAGGTAGTTCAGAGGCAGCGCCGGGTCCAGCACCTGTGTATTCAGTCCCCCGGGCAGCAGGCCGTTTTGCAGGGCCAGCGCGCTGATCACCGCTTCGACACCGCCTGCTGCGCCCAGCGTGTGGCCGGTTGCGCCCTTGGTGGAGCTGCACGGTGTGCCGGACCCGAACAGCGCGACCACGGCTTTGGTTTCTGCTGCATCGTTGCTCGGTGTGGCGGTGCCGTGCAGATTGATGTAGCCGATATCGGCTGCAGTCAGCCCGGCCATGTCCAGGGCGCCCTGCATCGCCATGCGTGCGCCCAGGCCCTCGGGATGGGGCGAGGACATGTGGTGGGCGTCGCTGGATTCACCCACGCCAAGCAAAAGCACTGCTTCCCTGTCCAGATGCCCGGGTGCCCACTCGAGCAGGGCGAAGGCCGCCGCCTCGCCGATGGAAATGCCGTCGCGTTCCGCGTCGAATGGCCGGCAGGCCCGCGTGGACGTCAGGCCCAGGGAGTTGAAGCCATACAGGGTTGTCAGGCACAGCGAATCCACGCCGCCGACGATGGCCGCGTCAATCAGCCCGGCGGCCATCATGCGGCGCGCCGAAGCAAACACCTTGGCGCTGGAAGAGCAGGCTGAGGACACCGTCATGGCCGGGCCTTCCAGCCGGAAAAATTCACACACAAAGGAAGTGACGGAAAAGGGATTGTGCGTGGCTGCATACCTGAAGCTGTCAGGCAGTTTGCCCGTCACGGGATCGAGCTGGCGATAGGCCAGCTCGGTCTGCAGGATGCCGGAGGTGCTGGTGCCGAGGAACACGCCAATGCGCTTGCGCCCGACGCGCAAAGCCAGGGCCTGCACTGCTTCGTCAAACTGGTCTTGCCGCAGGCCGAGCTGGGCCAGGCGGTTGTTGCGGCAATCGTAGGCCTGCAGTGCCGCAGGCAACACCTCGTTGTCCAGGCCTTCCACGGTACCTGTCCATGTAGCCAGATCGACCGAATCGAAATCACAGGGTTTCAGGCCGCTGCGCTGCGCCCGCAACGCGGCCAGGGTCGGCTGCAAGCCCTGGCCAATACAGCTTGTTGCGGTGAAGTGGGAAAGCAGGATGGGTCGCACAGTGCCTGGGGATGAGCGGGGTGATGAATTCATGGTAGCAAACGCGGAGGTGGCCGCTCAGGCGGCGGGCAGGCGTGCCACCAGCAGCACATTGGCAAAAGGGGTGCCCTGGCTCATGGCTTTGGCCTCCACCGTGAACCCGAGTTTTTGCAACACCGTTTCCCACTCGGCGATGGTACGGCAGTGCAGTGTTCCCAGGCGGTGGCCGCGCAGGGTGGTCACCACGTGGTCAACCCAGTTGCTGATGGCAAAGGGCAGGCCGGCAGCGGCATCGCCGACACGCAGCAACAGCACACCTCCGGGAGCCAGCGACCGGCGCACGCGTTGCAGCACTTCATCCTGCGCGGCAACCGGAACGTAATGCAGCACATCCAGAATCACCACCGCATCGGTTTGATCGAACTCGGTGCGGCACATGTCTGCCTGGAGGAATTGGGCATGTCCTCCGCGAACGGCGCCGGCCAGGGCGCGTTCCGCCCGTTCGACATCGTGGGCCATCAGTTCGACGCCCCGCACATGGGATGCCGAGGGCGCGGGCAGCCAGGTCGCCGGCCACTGGCCGCGCGCGGCGCATGTTTTCGCGGCGAGCAGCCAGGAGGTCAGCAAACCCTGGCCGCAGCCGATGTCCAGGATGCGCGAACGGCCGGCCAGAAGGCCCGCAGCCAGCAGATGGACAAACACGGGATCGCCGCCGAGCTTGCCGCGGGCAAACAACCAGGTGTAGAGACCCACCGGCTTGTAGGGCGCCGCAGCCAGCGAGATGAGTTTTTTGACGAAGGCGGAAGGCGTGGGATTCATGACTGGGCCGCAGTTAACGTGACCGGTTGGGGTTCGGCCGGGTGGAAGGTGTGGAGGTGCTGATTTTTACCGAACACGGGTCAGGCAGCGGTGGACAGCTTGTCATGGTGGGCTCCGGTACGTTGCACATGGCCCAAGGCCCACCACGCAGCGAACGCGCCCAGGGCGAACCCGGCCCACATGTCCACGGCCACATGCTGGCGGGTGGCGACGGTGGAATAAACAATGCCTGTGCACCACAGCACATTGAACAGGCGAACCCACAGCGGTGCGCCGAAACGGCGCAGCAGGTGATGCATCCAGAACCCCGAGAAAACAGCGGTGGCGACGTGCAGGGACGGGCAGGCATTTCCCGAGGCGTCCATGTTCTTGAGGAAATCCACGCCCGGATACAAGGCCCAGTCGATATTGGCCACGGGAACGGTGGTGGGCCAGAAATAGAAAATGATCAAACCTGTCAGGCAGGTGCCGGCCATGGCCAGGGCGTAGACATAGAGTTCGCGCCGGTTCGCCAGAAAGGCCGGTGGCAGGGAAACATACACCCACAGGGAGACATACAGGGGCAGGGCCATGGGCTGAAAGCCGATCAACCGGTCCAGCAGGGTGACCGGCATCACGGTGACGGGGTAGGCCGGATTTTTGAGGACATAGAAGTAGGCGGCAAAAAACACGGCAATAAAAACCGGTATGCCAATACTTTTCAGGCCCAGGTCCAGGGGCACAAGCCGTGCAGCCTGGCGGTACCAGGGCTGAGCTTCCTGGTGGAGGGGTGTGGTCATGCGAGGGCCTGGGGCAGGGTGACGGGCCGCAAGTGGGCGGCCGCAGCGGATTCGAGAACAAGCGGCAGTACTTCGAGGATGACCGGTACGCCGGTGCCGGTGCGGGCAGCGTTGCCGTCGTGCAGCAGCAGGATGGTGCCGGCCTTCAGGCCGCGCAGCAATCTGGTGGTGACTTGCGCCGCATTGCCGACCCGCGTGTCGAAACCGCGCACCGACCAGCTGGCCAACCGCAGCCCCAGCCGCGTGAGCACAGGATCGAGAAAAGGATTGCGCAGGCCGGCCGGTGCGCGGAAAAAAAGCGGCCGCTGGCCGGTGATCGCCGCCAGCGTGTCCTGCGCGGCCTGGATCTCCAGTTTCATGCCACGCGGGCCCATGACTGAAAAATGGTGACGGTGGTGCTGGCTGTGGTTTTCAACCGCATGACCGCGGCGCACGATTTCCCGGCAGAGCTCCGGATAATGTGTTGCCTTGTCGCCGATACAGAAAAAAGTCGCACGGGCGCCGTAGCGGTCCAGCAGGTCGAGCACCTGCGGCGTGACGAGCGGGTCAGGCCCATCGTCGATGGTCAGGGCGATTTCGTTTCTTGCGGCTGCTGCTGCGGGCAGGCGCGTCCAGTTTGGTCCCAGCCAGTGGCTGCGCGGCCACAGGCCCACCGCGGCCACCAGCCCGTGGTTGAGGACCACGGCGCCCAGCGCCCAGGGCCAGAGCCCGGGCTGCGCCAGGACGAGGGCCAGCGCCAGTGCGTGCAGCACGATGGACGCACGGATCAATGCGGGAAGTTGCCAGCGCGGATCAGGCATGGGAAGGTTTCGCAAAAATGGCTGCATAACCCAGCGCGAGGATGACACCCGGCGCCACGGTAATTCCCAGGGCTTGCAGGATGGACACATTGGAAAAGGCCAGCAGCCCGAAGCCTGCGACGGTTGTCAGGTTGGCAAACAGCATGGAGGCCAGCGTGCGGGGCAAAATCGGCTCATGCGGATCGGGTCGATCAAAAAACAGGGCGTAGTTCGAGCCCACCGCAACCACCAGCAGCAGTCCGACCAGGTGAAGAATGATCAGTTGCTGGCCGAACAGGGCCAGTCCGGCCGTCACCGTGACCACCGCCGCGGCCAGCGGCATGATGATGCGCAGCACGCGCGTGGGTGAGCGGAAAACGAGCAGCAGCAGACCGATGATGACCGCCAGTCCCCCCAGGGAAAGCAAGGCGGCTTCGTTGAGGTAACCCGAATACAGGCGGTCGGATTCGGCCTTCATGTCGACAAACAGCACATCGGGCAAACCGGTGGCGCCCAACACCGCGCGAAGCTCGCCGGCGTTGATGTCGGCACCTTCCGGCGCCCTCAGCGGCAACAGGGCGGTCCAGCCGCGCGCCTGTTGCAGCAGCAAAGCATCGACCGCCATGGCCATCGAGGTCTGCGCCAGATCGTCGGGTTGCAGCAGGGCCCGGCTGCGGGCGGCCTCCACGTCGGCCAGAAAAGGTGCGAACAACTGCGCCCGCACCGGCAGCCCCTGGACGGCCTGCGCCAGGCGCGTCTGAAGCAGCGCCGTGGCAGGCAGGCTGGCCCGGCGGGCCTGTTGGGTGGCCTGGCTGGGCAGGTAACGGCTGGGGCTCTCGAAACCGGCGAGTTTGCCCTGGTCCACCTGCGTTTGAAGCAGGTCGGACACCTGTCCGGCGGTGTGCAGGACGGCCTCCCGGGTGCCGCCGGAAACCACCACCAGGTAACGCACGTCCGGCGCACCCATGTCGGTGCGCAGGCTTTCGTCAAGCGCCACATCGGCCTGTGACACGGGGCTCAGTGCCGAGATTTTTTCATTGAGCAGATGTTCGTGGTTGATGGCAAGGACGGCGCAGGCCGCCAGCAGGACGGCGGCAGCGGGCCAGCGCAATGCGCCTGCTCGGCGAACCAGCCGGCTCATGACCTGCCCTATGCCTGTCACGTCATGGATGCGGAAACCGGCAGGCAGCAGATGAGGCAGAACAAAACGTGTCATGACCGCAGCAGCGAGCAGCCCGGTGATCGCATACAGGCCAAGTTGTGCCAGGCCAGGAAAGCCCGACAGCAGCAGCGAAGAGAAGCCGGCGATCGATGTCAGCACGCCGAGCCGGATGGTGGGCCAGAAGCGTTTGACCCAGCCCTGCTGGTCGGTGCTGCCCTGCTCCGATTGCACGAACAGGTAAATGGAATAGTCCACCGCCTCGCCGATCAGCGCGGTGCCGAATCCGAGGGTGATGCCGTGCACCGTTCCAAAGCCCAGACTGACCGCCGCGATTCCCGCCAGGACGCCGCTGATGACCGGCAGCAAGCCCAGCGCCAGCGCACTGAAGGACCGGTAAACCAGCAGAAGGATGGTGGCGATCATCAGCACGCTGATGATGGACAGGCGGCTGACCTGGCTTTTGATGGTTTCGCGCGAGGTCACCGAAAACACGCCGGGACCGGTCATCACCAGCCGGGCGTCGGGGCTTTGCGCGGAACCCGTCTCGAATGCTTGCCGTATGGCTGCCATGGCGCTTTCCTGGGCGTCGGTGTCGGAGCCGGATGCGCGTGTCTGCATCAGCATCAGGGCGCGCGTTCCATCGCGCGATGCCCAGGCGCCGTCCACCAGGGGGGGCTGGCTGGCGCTGCCCAGTTGCTCGAGCAGTTGCATCATTTCGCCGCTCGGGTCGCGCGGCAGCAGGGATTTGACCAGCAGCCCGGCGGGCGAGGCCAGCAGGTCTATGCTTTCCGCCAGGGCGGCGTGCAGGCCGTCGGCGCTGAAGCGTTCAGGTGTTACCGCGGGGCTCAGCAAATAGCGGTTGTTGAACAGAAAAGCCTGGTCGCGTTCCTTGTTGACGGGTTCGCCGTTGTTGACGGTGACAAAAGCCGGGTTGGCCCGCAGGACCTGTGCCACCTGTTTGGACACGCGGGCGCGAGCAGGCGCGTCGGCGCCTTCAATGCCCACGAGGATCAGGCGCGAAGCCAGCCCGTCCTTCAGCTGGTCCATCAGCAACTGCTGCTCGGCGGTGGGCGTGCGCGGAAGAAAGGCCGACAGGTCCGTGGTGAAGTGGGTTCGGCTGATGATGGCGCCACAGGCCAGCAAAAAAGCGAGCCAGAGCCAGACCGGCAGAAGCTCGCGCCGGAACCATCGGGCTGTCATGGCTTGACCAGGGGGGTGATCGTCATCACCGAGCGGTCCTTGTCGGTCTGCTCGATTTCAATCGACTTCACCTCGGCCTGGTTGCCGCCGATGCGGATGCGCTGTACCACCTGCAACATGCGCGTTTCCATGGGCCGCAGGACCAGGGTCCAGCGCTCTTCGGAGCCTTCCAGCTCCAGGTTGTAGACGCGGCGCAAGGCGGCGATGTCGCCGGCCAGGGTGCCGCGTATGCTTTCGGTGAAGGCCGCCAGTTCGGGGTAGTCCTGCAGGCGCAGTTGCATGCGGCGCTGGCCGCGTTCCACCGTGAGGCTGGCGCCCTCGATCAGCAGCGATTCCGGCCTGGGCTTGAGTGTGCGTTTTTCCAGCCGGTCGGGTGCGGTGTAGAGCAGCTCGCCGGAAGACTCCACGGGCTGCTCGAGCATGGCGATGTATTTTTTTTCGACAAAGCTGGCGCGTCCCGACTTGTTCTGGGCCAGACCCTGCATCAGCTGGGCCACATCCCATGCCGCGTGGGCGGGACTGCAAAGCAGGCCGATCAGCAGCCCGGCGCCTGCCAGCCAGGCCTTGAAGGGGGGAGAGGTCAGGGACGGTGCGTCAGTCATGGGGCGGGACCGGGTTTGGCCGCGGGCGGAACGGCCGCTTGCCAGAAATTGAAGAAATTGAACCAGTTGTAAGGTGCCAGGCGGCAATGCTGCTCCAGCAACGCGGCGTAGCGGACCATGGCGGCCTGCACCGCCGCTTCGCGTCCGCCTGCGCAGGGCACGGAAAAATCGGCCAGCGTTTCAAAATGGATATCGTAACGATTGCCGCCGCCATAAAGCCCGACCATGAACAGGACGGGACGGCGCAGGATGGCGGCCATCCGGAAGGGCCCGACGGGAAACTCGGCGGGTTCGCCCAAAAAAGTCATGGGCCTGGTGGTGTCGTTGTTCAGGCGGCGGTCGGCCAGCATGCCGACGACACTTCCGCCTTCGATGAGGTCATGAACGCGCAGCATGGAGTCTGCATGGCCCAATGCCACGATGTCCTGTTGCGCCGCCGGGTTGATGGCGCCCAGTGCGGCGTTGATTTTTCGCGCGTTTTCCTCGTACATCACCATGGCCACGCGAAGGCCCGGTTGACGACGGCCGACCGCGCGCAGCACTTCAAAGCTGCCGGCATGCGACCCCATGAGGAACACGCCTTTGCGGTCCGCGGTGAGGTCCGCCACCAGGTGTTCGTTGTGGACATGGATATCGAAAAGTCCGAAGCGTTCATTGACGAGGTAGACCCGGTCGTGAATGACGGATGCGAAGCTGAGAAAATGCCTGAAGATGTGGCGCCAGCCCACGGGTTCCTGTGCGGGCAGTGTCAGTGCCCGGTGCAGGTAGTCGCGCGATGCGCGGCGCGCTTCGGCATTGGCCAGGATGAAATAGGCGGTGATACCGTATAAAACGACGCGCCCGGCAGCACGGCCCAGGCGCAACGAAATCCAGGTCATGACGCGCAGCAGGAGCATGTTGCTGCTTTCGGGGCGGTCTTGCCATCTGGCCTGGCTGTCCGGGTTCGGCGCGGCCTGGCTCATGGGCTGCCTTCGAACACAAAAGTGCCTGTGGCCACCGGCCGACCTTCGCACGCGATGTCAAAACGGGTATGGCCCGCAGCGGTGGCTGTGCAGGAAATGGTCAGGATTTCGTCGGGCAGCACCGGGCTGAGAAACTTGGCCGAGTTGACCAGGCAGCGCGGCGCCGGTCCGGGATTCTGGCTGTTGGCTGCGTTTGCAGCAGTGCGCGCCTGCGCGGCGGCGTGCAGGGCGGCGTCAAGCAGCAAGACGCCCGGCACCATCGGCCGGCCCGGAAAATGCCCGGCAAAAGCAGGGTGTCCGGTGGCAAAGTGCAAGGTGGTTTTCTCACTCTGCACGAGGTCCGCCTTCCCGCGCGGGACGCGCCTGGTGTGATTGGGCCAGCGCCTGCAGGACGTCGCGCGGCAGTTTGCCGGTGGCGTTGCGCGGCAGGGACTCGAGCATGACCAGGGGACGCGGCAGGAAGATCGCATCAATGCGCTCTTTGAGGGCGGACTGCAGGGCGGCGGCGCTCATGCCGGGGGCGACGGCAAAGGCCATCAGCCGCACCACGCTTTCGTGGCCATCCTCATCAGGCATGAAAAACGCACCGTCGAGCACGCCCGGAATGTTGACGAGCTGATGATTGAGGTAAGCCAGCGAGTTGCGTTTGCCGGCGATGTTGACCAGGTCTTCCAGGCGCCCGTGCAGCAGGAAGCGGTGGTTGTCCACTGCCTGAAGCACGTCGTTCAGCGGAACCACCTTGTCCACATGGCCGCCGCAGGCCCACATCCGGTTGTCGTGGGGCGTCAGCGTGACCAGCGGAAACAGCTCCCACTCCGCAGTTAGCGCCGTCCTGCGCGAGGCGATCTGCCCGGTTTCGGTGGAGCCATAGATTTCGTAGAGCGGCGCGCCAGCGCGGCTTTCGCAGTTTTGCGCGAACTCCGTTGTCATGGGGGCCGTTGCCGACAGGACGAGGTCCAGTTCGGGCAGTTCCAGGTTCGAAGCCAGCAACACGCGCAGGTGCACCGGTGTGCTGACGAGCATACGCGGGCTTGTCACAGCCTTGACCGCGCTGATGATGTCGACCGGGTAAAACGGCTGGCCGGCGTGTAATGCCGCATTGCACTGCATGGGCAGCAGCACCGTCGACTCAAAGCCGAACATGTGCTGCGGCGGCACCGTGCCAACAATAGTGCAGGGCTGTTCTTCGCTCAGGCCCAGCCGCTGCGCCTCGGCGCGCGCGCTGTGCACCAGCGATCCCCATGTCTTGCGGTGCGCTTGCGGCAGGCCGGTCGAGCCTGAGGTGAAGACATCGGCGACGGCCTGGTCGCCGGGCAGGTAGGGGATGTCGCAGGGCTCTTCAGGGTCTGTTTCCGTCTGGCCTTCCGCAAACGCGTCCTGGTACACAAAACCGGGCAGGTCGATGGCGTAGGGAGCGTCGGACAGGCAGAACACGTCGGGAGCCAGGGTGCGCAGCTGGCGCATCATTTCCGGCGTGTGCGTGGGCGGCAGCAGGCTGATTTTTCTCGTCAGGAGTGCCGCGCCGAGGCCGACCGCGAAGTGATAGCGGTCGCTGCAGGCATTGAGCATGTGCCTGCCTGCGGGCAGCGCCGCGGCCAGTTTCCGCACGTCGGCGATGTACTGGCGCACCGGGATTTTTTCCCCGTAGCGCCAGGCCAGGATGTCGTTGGCACTGTTGTGGCTGATGAGCGCGTAGGTGGTCATGGGACGGGCAGGCAAGCGGGTCAGGAAGAAGGCGGCGACCGGTGCGACCCGGCCTGCCGGTACGCGCGGATCGCTTCCAGAGGGCCGGCGCGGTCAGACGGTGCGAGCAGGAACAGGCGCACCACATACTCTGCTGCGAACATCAGGATCAGCAGCGGCAGGTTCAGCAGGTTGGCAAAGGCCGACCAGACCGCCACCGGCGCCAGCCAGAACAGCAGCAGCGACAACCCGGTCATGACAGCGAAATACAGCGTCCAGGCCCAGGTGACCTGCCGGGTGTAACGCGCCAGCGCGGGTGATAGGGGGCCGTGGATGACGGCTGCAAAACGCGACACCATGGGAACCTGGCCGGCACGCAGGGTGCGTGCGAAGGCCAGGCCCAGCAGGGCCTGTATGCCGGCGTGCTGCAGCAGGAACACCCAGTTGTAGTGCTGCACCAGCCATCCGCTTATGGCATAGAGAATGGCCGCACCCGCCAGACACAGTGTCAGCATCCAGAGGCGGTGCGGCGAGCGCCAGGCCAGCACCCCGGCCAGCAGGACCAGGGGCGCCATGGCAACGGCTGCATCCCACAGGTCAGGGTGGGGGTCTGCTGCCGCCAGGTGGGACAGGACCGCATAGGCCAGACAGGCGCCGGCAATGGCTGCCCAGCGCAAGCCGCGCAGCAGTGTTGCCGTCAAGCCGGGGTTCACTTCGTTCTTTGCAGGGCAATATGGTCGCTCAGGCTGCGCAGCGACTGGAAGATGGCCGTGTTGTCCTCGTGGTCCGCGCGCAATTGCAGGCCATAACGTTTGGACAATACCAGGGCAATTTCGAGGATGTCGATCGAGTCCAGCCCCAGGCCGTCACCATAAAGCGGCTCATCGGGCTGGATGTCTGCGGCGGCCGTTTCCAGGTTCAGGGAAGTGACCACCAGTTCGGCCACTTCGCGCATCAGGGCAGCATCGGCGACCACGGGCACGGCGGAGGGTTGGAGTGAAGATTCTGGCATCGTGTAAGACCTGGTTTTTTTGCGAATAGGGAGGCTGTGCTGGCGCGCTTGGCGCCCCGGTCAGGGTGGTGGTTTGATGGTAACTGACATTGTTTTACGCTCCCAGAGAAGATGTAGGCATACACCCCTCGGGCTTGTCAGTCCAAAACGAAACAAGACGTAAAAACCGCCGTGCGCGCCTCTGGTGGTGCCGCTTACAGGGGCTCGCCGGACCCATCGGGCGGGGCAGACCTGGCGGCGCGTGCGCTGCGCGGAACCGACAGCGTCTGGCTGGGGGCGTCGGCATCGACGGCCTGCGCCGCATCCAGCACGGCCTGGCGCACACTGGCCTTGTCGCCGGCACCGGCAAATTTGCTGTATTTGCCCAACGTGGTCACCAATTGGCCATAAATGCGCGGGTTCCCGGCCACACATTCGCCATGGTCCATGAAGTCGGCTTCGCCGGTGAAATTGCCGATCAGTCCGCCGGCTTCTGTGACCAACAGCGAGCCGGCCGCCACATCCCAGGGCTTCAGGCCGGACTCGAAAAAGCCGTCGCTGAAGCCGGCCGCCACGTAAGCCAGGTCCAGCGCGGCCGCGCCGGGACGGCGCACGCCCGCGCACTGGCTCATGACTTCGCCGAGCATGTGAAGGTAGGTCTTGAGCTTGTCGCCCGGGCGGTAGGGGAAACCAGTGGAAATCAGGCATTCCTGCAGGCGGGTGCGTTTGGCCACACGGACCCGGCGGTCGTTCATGTAGGCGCCGCGGCCTTTGGTGGCACAGAAGATGTCATTGCGGGTGGGGTCGTAAACCACGGCCTGTTCGATCTTTCCCTTGACGCTCAGGGCGATGCTGACGCAGTAGACGGGAAAGCCGTGGATGAAGTTGGTGGTGCCGTCCAGCGGGTCGATGATCCAGACAAATTCGGAATCTTTCGCGCCGTGTTCGCTGCCCGATTCTTCGGCCAGGATGCCGTGCCCCGGGTAGGCGGTGAGCAGGGTTTCGATGATGGCGGCTTCGGCAGCATGGTCGACTTCGGTGACGAAGTCGTTGGTCTGCTTGGCCGAGACACGGACCGATTCCACGTCCAGCGCAGCGCGGTTGATGATGGCGCCGGCGGCGCGCGCAGCCTTGATGGCCACATTGAGCATGGGATGCAGATTGGGGGACGACATAATTTGTAGGGAAGAACGGGAAGAACCGGCGCTGGCGATGCGGGCGACGGGCAATGGCGGTATTTTCCCATAAACGGGCCTCGACCCCTATCCATCAGCATCCGGCGGCTGGAAGCGGCACCCTGGCGAGGCTAGCCGGCGGCCTCGGCCATGACGAAACCGGCCTTTTGAGCAAAAGCCCCCTCTGGTTCGGGCCGCATCAGGCGCCAGAAACCGCCAGCATAAGACAATACAGCCCATGCAGACCCGATTTGTCCTGATCAATACCAGCCACGCCGGCAACGTAGGCGCTACCGCGCGCGCCATGAAAGTCATGGGTTTTGGTGACCTGGTGCTGGTGGCGCCGCGCTGGGCCAATGTGCTGAATCGCGAGGAAACCATCCAGCGCGCCAGCGGGGCACTCGACGTGCTGAAAAACGCCCGCATCGTCGCCACGCTGGACGAAGCGCTGGACGGCATGACGCACCTGTGCGCCACCGCCATGACGCCACGCGACTTCGGCCCGCCCACCCGGGCGCCGCGCGAACATTTCGCCGAGCTGTTGGGCATTGCTGATTTACTATTAAAAGGAGAGCTGCCTGCGCCCGCCGGACAAGGGCTGGAGGCCGATTTGGCTTCAAAACCAGAGGGGGTGGCCTTCTTGTTTGGCTCCGAGCGCTTCGGCATGCAGAACGAGGACGTCTACCGCTGCCATGTGGCGCTGAGCATCCCGACCGATCCGAAGTTCGGTTCGCTCAACCTGGCGGCTGCGGTGCAGCTGATTGCCTATGACTGGCGCCAGGCGCTGGGCGGTTTTGCCGTGCAGGAAGCAACGGCGGAGCACCGGCTGGCCGATGCCGCCGAGGTGGCGGGCATGCTGGGGCACTGGGAGCGCGCGCTGGCCGACATCGGTTTCCTCGACCCGGCTTCGCCCAAGAAACTGATGCCGCGCCTGAACCAGCTCTTCAACCGGGCGCAACTGAGCCCCGAAGAGATCCACATCCTGCGCGGCGTGGCCAAGGCCATGAGCCAAAAAGCCTTCGCGGCTGGCGGCCAAACGGCCGCGCCAGCAGAGACGAGCGCCAAGCCATAAACTCGCACCATGTTTTCCCGACTCCGCTCCGACATCCAGTGCATCCTCGACCGCGACCCTGCCGCGCGCAGCGCCTGGGAGGTGCTGACCTGCTACCCGGGCCTGCACGCCATCCTGCTGCACCGCCTGGCACATGCCTGCTGGACGAATGGCCTCAAGTGGCTGGGCCGCTTTATCTCGCACCTTTCGCGCTGGCTGACGGGCATAGAAATCCATCCCGGCGCCGTCATCGGCGAACGTGTGTTTTTCGACCACGCCATGGGTGTGGTGGTCGGCGAAACCGCCGAAATCGGCGACGGCTGCACGATTTACCAGGGCGTGACGCTGGGCGGCACCTCGCTCTACAAGGGCACCAAGCGGCATCCGACCCTGGGCAAGGACGTGGTGGTGAGTGCCGGTGCCAAGGTGCTGGGAGGTTTTCTGGTCGGCGACGGCGCCAAGATCGGCAGCAACGCGGTGGTGATCAAGCCGGTGCCGGCGGGCGCCACGGCGGTCGGCATCCCGGCGCGCATCATTCCCTCCAAGACCGGAGAAAGCGCGGACGTCACGACGGCGCAGGGCAAGTTTTCGGCTTACGGCATCACGCTGGAAGACGACCCGGTGTCCCAGGCGATGAAGGGCCTGATCGACAACGCCTCCTCGCAGGAGCACCAGATTGCGCTGCTCTGGCAGGCGATCGAGAAGCTGTCTGAAAGCGGCAAAGCGCACCGGGACTGCGTGCCGGACGATGCGGCTTTCCAGGAAACCTTTGAGGCCGAGAAGCTGAACCAGTTGATGGGGAAGTAGGGTTCTTCGTCTAGGGAAACTCTGATCAAGTCCACCGTCATTGCCTCTTGAACGTTGCTACACAAGGCAATTGATGGGACACCGAGATGACCAAGCAGGTGACACTGGCAAGAGGCGGTTTCGAGAAATACGGCAGGACCACCCGGCGCGCGGCCTTCCTGGCCGAGATGGAGCGTGTCGTGCCATACGGCCAGTTATGCGCCCTGATCAGGCCGCACTACCCCAAGGCGGGCAACGGCCGACCGCCAGTGGGTCTTGAGCGCATGCTGCGCATCCACTTCCTGCAGCACTGGTTCAACCTGTCGGACCCGGCCGTGGAAGAGGCGCTGTACGAATCGGCATCCATGCCCCAGTTCGCGGGCATCGATCTGGGACGCGAGTCGGTGCCAGACGAAACCACGATTTGAAGTTCCGCCATTTGCTCGAAAGCCATGAACTGGGCGCCAGACTGTTCGAGCAGGTCGGTGCTCACCTGCAAGCGAAGGGCTTTCGGCTGTCCACAGGCACCATCGTGGATGCCACCTTGATCGCCGCACCGAGCTCGACCAAGAACGCGGGTCAAAGCCGTGACCCCGAGATGCACCAGAGCAGGAAGGGCAACCAGTGGTACTTCGGCATGAAAGCCCATTGGCGGTGGATGCCAAGAGCAAGCTCATCCATCGGGTTGTAGCCACCAGCGGCAATGTGCACGACAGCCGGGTCCTGTCCAGCCTCTTGCACGGCAAGGAAAGCGCCGTATGGGGTGACAGCGCCTACGCTGGTCAAAGCGAAGTCATCGAGCGGGCCGCCCCTGGGCGCAGGATCTGACGCAGCGCCGGGGCAAGGGGTACAAGTATCTGAGCCAGATGCAGCGCACCATCAATCGCAGCAGGTCAAAGGTGCGCGCCCGGGTCGAGCATGCCATCGGCACGATCAAGCGCATCTTCAACTTCACCAAGGTGCGCTACCGGGGTTTGGCCAAGAATGGCAACCGGCTGTTCGTGGCTGCGGCCTTGGCCAACCTGTACATGGTGCGCAGGCAATTGCTGGCATTGCCACGCCCGTAGCGGGCCAAGAGCGCACCGGGAGGCCGCGAAAGCGGTGCTCAGCACGTCAATTGAGCGTGAAAACCCGCCCCTTCACTGAAAATCCCAACGTCCGGCCGCTCAACGGGGCTTGATCAGATTCCCTGGCTGAGTTCTCAAGATGGAAAAGCCTTGGCCTTGCGGTAATTCCACCACGGCAACATGGCCCGCAGCGAGAGCACCTGCCCACATTGTGCCGAGTCTCCGCTGTAACCGGGCAGGCGGGCCAGCAGGGCCTGCCAGTCCTGGCTTCGCAGCTCGGCCATCAGCGCCTGCACCGGCGCTTCCTGCAGGGCGGACTTCAGGCACACCAGGTGGTAGCGTTCACGGACCAGCGGTACAAAGTCCAGGCCCTTGTCGCGCGCTGCGGCTTCGATGCCCAGGCCTGCGTCGGCTGCCCCGCTGGCAATGACCTGCGCCACCGCGCCGTGTGACGGTTCCTGCGTGGCATAACCTTCGATGCTCCCGGCTTCCAGCCCGCCCTGGGCGAGCAGTTCGTCGAGCAAGACACGTGTGCCCGTGCCTTCCGCGCGGTTGACATACCTTAGGCCGGGCCGCTTCAGGTCGGCGAGGCCGGTGATGGCCAGCGGGTTGTTCCTTGCCACCATCAGGCCTTGCTGGCGGTGCGCAAAACCAATCAGCTTGTGCTGCCCGGGTTTGAGCAGGCTGCGGTAGATTTGCGCGGCCACCGACTTGCTGCCGGGCTGGTCCAGCGTGTGGAAGCCCGCCATCATGCAGCGCCCGGCATTGAGGGCCGCAATCGCATCTACGCTGCCCATGAAACGAATGTCCAGGTGCAGGCCGCGCGCTGCGGTCTGCTCGCGCAATGCACTCAGCGCGGCGTCGTGGCTGGCATACAGCGTGAGCACATGGGCCGTGTCGTCGAAGGCAGTGGAAAAAGCCCGCTCAATGTCGCCGCGCAGCGCCTCGATCTGCGGTGCCAGCCGGGCCTGGGCCTGGCGCTCGGCCCACAATAGCTTTTCGCCGAACTCGGTGAGCTGGGCGCGTTGGCCCTTGTCCCAGACGATCAGCGGGCGCTCCAGTGTCTGTTCCCATTTCTTGAGCGCACCCCAGACATGGCGATAGGAAAGGTCGAGCGCACGTGCCGCTTTCGAAATGGAACCCTGTTCGCGCACGGCGTGTAGCAGGTCCATCAGCGGATTGCGGATCAGCGTGTCCGTGCCGCGCTTGGGCGACAGCAGGTAGGAGAGTTCGACTTTGTGCATGGTAAGGGCGAAGTGTGCAGATTATGGTCGCAAGGCCAGGGCGGGACGCCGCTTCTTATGCAAGCGGATTCATAGCTCGTGATTCCCAATGGCTGCCGAAGGCCTTCGCCTCTACGATAAGGTTCAACATTTTTCTGAATGAACACTTTCTCTGACAGCATCGGTACGGCCTTTTCGCTGATGACCTCCCTGGACCCCCTGCTCGGCAGCATCGTCCTCCGGTCGCTGGCAGTGAGCGCGTGCGCCTGCCTGCTGGCCTGCGGCGCAGGCCTGGTGCTGGGCGCCTGGCTCGGTGTTGCGCGCTTCCGTGGCCGCGGCGCCTCGCTGACCGTGCTCAACACCATGCTGGCCCTGCCTTCGGTGGTGGTCGGTCTGGTCGTTTATCTCGTGTTGTCGCGCTCTGGTCCGCTAGGTTTTCTCGGTTGGCTGTTTTCCTTCAAGGCCATGGTTCTGGCGCAGGCGATCCTGGTGCTGCCGGTGGTCACCGCTTTGACGCGCCAGGTGGTGGAGGACGCGGACCAGGCCAATGGCGAGCAACTGCGGTCCTTGGGCGCGGGTCCGCTGCTGCGCAGCTGGCTGCTGGCCTGGGACGAGCGGTATGCCTTGCTCACCGTGGTGATCGCGTCGTTTGGTCGGGCCATCTCGGAAGTGGGTGCTGTGATGATCGTCGGCGGCAACATCGACGGTTTCACGCGAGTGATGACCACGGCCATTGCACTGGAGACCAGCAAGGGCGATTTGCCGCTGGCATTGGCGCTGGGCATGGTGTTGCTCGGTGTGGTGCTTGTGCTCAATGCACTGATTGCTGCCGTGCGGCGTTGGCGCATGGGCCGCGACGGGCAGCCCGTGCTGTTGAGGGCCGCAGTATGAGCGCTCTCCTGCAACTCAAGGCTGTGGACCTCCGTTTCGGTGCCGTGGTTGCATTGAGCGGCGTTGAACTGCGCATAGCGGCCGGCGAGCGTGTGGCGCTGATCGGCGCCAACGGCAGCGGAAAAAGTACCCTGCTGCGCGTGCTGCATGGCCTGATACCGCCCAGCCGCGGCTCTGTGCTGCGCGACAGCGCGATGCGGCAGGCCATGCTGTTTCAGCGGCCCTTCGTGCTGCGCACCAGCGCCATGAACAACGTCGCGCTGGGGCTCTGGATTCGCGGTACCCCATGGAAGCTGGCGAAAGAGCAGGCGCTGCTTGCGCTCGGGCGTGTCGGCATGGGCGAAGTGGCCCTGCGCAACGCGCGCGCGCTTTCCGGCGGGCAGCAGCAGCGGCTGGCGCTGGCGCGCGCCTGGAGCCTGCGGCCCGACATGCTGCTGCTCGACGAACCCACCTCCAGTCTGGACCCGCACGCCAAGCGCGAGGTGGAGGCGCTGATGGCCGAGTTCGCAGAGAACGGCATGACCCTGGTGTTTGCCAGTCACAACCTGGGCCAGGTCAAACGCCTGGCGACACGTGTGGTGTACCTCGAGATGGGCCGCGTGCTGGCTGACCTGCCGACGCAGGAGTTTTTCAACGGCCCGCGCCTTGGCGAAACATCGCGCGAGGCTGATTTGTTCGTTAAAGGAGAAACAACATGAATTTCAGGAAAATCTTCTCGTCATTTCGGCCCGTTGCCCTTGTGGTGCTTGCGCTGGCAGCTAGCAATTTAATAGCGACTGGCACGTGGGCCCAATCCATCACCATGGCCTCCACAACGTCCACCGAGCAGTCGGGACTGTTTGGCTACTTGTTGCCCGAATTCAAGAAGGCCAGCGGGCTGGACGTCAAGGTGGTGGCAGTGGGCACGGGCCAGGCCATCGACATGGCGCGGCGCGGCGATGCCGACGTGCTCTTCGTCCACGACCAGCTGGCCGAGGAAAAGTTCGTGGCTGACGGTTTTTCCGTCAAGCGCTTTGCGGTGATGTACAACGACTTCGTGCTGGTCGGTCCCCAAAGCGACCCCGTGGGAACCCGAGGCAAGGACATTGGTGCGGCGCTGCAGAAAATTTCCTCCGCCAACGCGCCCTTCATCTCGCGCGGCGACAAGAGCGGCACGCACGCGGCCGAGTTGCGCTACTGGACGCAGGCAGGCGTGGCGGACAAGAAAGGCAGCGGCTACAAGGAATGCGGTTGCGGCATGGGCCCGGCGCTGAATATTGGTGCTTCGTCCAACGCCTATGTGCTGACCGACCGCGGTACCTGGCTGAATTTCAAAAACCGCGCCGACCTGGCGGTGCTGGTTGAAGGCGACACCAAGCTGTTCAACCAGTACGGTGTGATGGTGGTGAACCCTGCGAAGCATCCGCACCTCAAATTCGCCGACGCCCAGAAGTTCGTGGACTGGATTGTTTCTCCAACAGGCCAGAACGTGATTGCGTCTTACAGGATTGGCGGCGAGCAGCTGTTCTTCCCCAACGCGGTGAAGTGATGCGGTGCGCTGAGCTGAGCTGCGCTACCCGACCAGCGCGGCCGATTTCACTTGAGCCCAGACAGGCTTGCCCTGCACCAGATCCAGCGCCTCACATGCCCGCGCGGTGATGCGCGCCAACAGCAGCGATTCGCCGCACCTCAGTTGCACCAGTTGCTGTGAGGGGTGGGTGTCGCGAGCGATGGCCTGCACCACGCAGGGAAGCACATTCTGGATGCTAGTGGCTTGCGGTTCCTGCGTGGCAATGCTCACATCGCGCGCCAGGACGCGCACGCGCACGCGGGATCCTGCCGCCAGGCCGCTGTCGCGCAGCCACAGGCCGCCGCCTGGAAAGCCTATGTGCGCCAGATGCCAGCGCTCGTCGCGTTCTGTCACCGTGCCCTCCAGCAGTGCGCTTGTGTCGTCACCCAGAACAAGGGTCGTGTCGATGCGCGCCAGCGTCTGCGCCATAGCGCCCGAGGCCACGACGCGGCCTTGATCGAGCACCACCAGCGTGTCGGCCAGCTGGATCACCTCGTCCAGGGCGTGGCTCACGTAGAGCATCGGGATATCGAGCTGGCTGTGCAGCCGCTCCAGGTAGGGCAGCACTTCGCTTTTGCGTTGTGCGTCGAGGGCAGCGAGCGGCTCGTCCAGCAACAGCAAACGGGGACTGCTGGCGAGGGCCCGGGCGATGGCGACGCGCTGGCGTTCTCCGCCGGAAAGTGTTTCGGGCTTTCGGTCCATCAGCGGAGCGATGCCCAGAAGGTCCACGGCCTGGTCCAGTGACACCTGACGCAGGGGTGCAGGGACACGCCGCATGCCGTATTCCACATTGCCGCGAACCGTGAGGTGCGGAAACAGGCTGGACTCCTGGAACACATAGCCCAGCGGCCGGCGGTGCGTGGGCAGGAAGCGTTTTTGCGCATCGTCCTGCCAGACACCGCCAGCAATCTCCAGGCCACCGCGCGCGTGCTCCAGCCCGGCCATGGCGCGCAGACAGGTGGTCTTGCCGCAGCCCGAACGGCCGAACAGCGCGCTGACGCCGCGGCCCGGCAGGTTGAGCTGAACGTCGAGCGTGAAGCCGGGATAGCTGATTTTGAAATCGGCCAGGATGCGGTCCATCAGCGGCCCTTCTGCCGGCGGCCGGTCGGGTTCAGCGCATACAGTGCCAGCAACACGGTGAAGGAAAATGCCAGCATGATGGCGGCCAGGCGATGCGCATTAGCGTATTCAAGGGCTTCAACGTGGTCGTAGATCTGTACCGAAACGACACGGGTCTGGTGGGGTATGTTGCCCCCCACCATCAGCACCACGCCGAATTCACCCACGGTGTGTGCAAAACCCATCACCATGGCGGTGAGGTAGCCGGGACGGGCCAGCGGCAGCACCACGCTGAAAAAAGTATCGAGCGGCGAGGCGCGCAATGTGGCCGCCACTTCCATGGGCCGGTCGCCGATGGCTTCAAAGGCGTTCTGCAGCGGCTGCACCACGAAGGGCATCGAGTAGAACACCGACGCCACCAGCAGTCCCCAGAACGTGAATGGCAGCACGCCCCAGCCCAGTGACTGCGTGAGCTGGCCCAGCGGACCATTCGGCCCCATGCCCACCAGCAGGTAGAAACCAAGTACCGATGGCGGGAGCACGAGTGGCAGCGCGACCACCGCACCGACCGGTGCTTTCAGCCATGACCGTGTGCGCGCCAGCCACCAGGCCAGAGGCGTGCCGATGAGCAGCAGGATCAGCGTGACCAGCCCCGCCAGCTTGATGGTGAGTGTGATTGCCCCGAGGTCTGCGTCACTGAGCATTGGGTTCTCCAGGCCAGGTGGTCCTGCTAGATCTCATAGCCGTAAGAACGGATCAGATCCTTGACGCGGTCGGACTTCAGCAAGGTGACCAGCGCCACCGCGGCTGGCTTGTCCTTGCCGCGCGTGAGGACGATGGCATCCTGCACGATGGGCTGGTACAGCGTGGTGGGCACGGCCCACATCGACCCGCTTTTGAGTTTGCCGCCTTCGAGGACCTGCGACATGGCGACAAAACCCAGCTCTGCGTTGCCGGTCGAAACAAAGCCGAAGGTTTGCCCGATGCTTTCACCCAGAACCAGCCGTGGACCCAGCCGCCCGGCGAGGCCGAGCTGGGTGATGGCCTCCATGGCAGCTGCGCCATAAGGCGCCACTTTCGGCTGGGCCAGGGCGATTTTCCTGAAATCGCCGGTTTTGAGAATTTGCCCCTGTGTATCGACCAGCGCAGGTTCAGCGGACCACAACACCAGCTTGCCTTTCGCATAAGTGAAGCGGCTACCGGGCACCGCAAACCCTTCCTTTTCAAGCTTTTCGGGCGTTTCATTGTCCGCCGACAGAAATACGTCGAAGGGTGCGCCGTTCTTGATTTGGGCGTAGAACCTGCCCGTTGCGCCGGCGACGATGTTCGCTTTGTGTCCGGTGGTTTTTTCCAGAATGGCAGCGATGGCCTGCAAGGGCGCAGCAAAGTTGGCAGCCACCGCCACCGTGACCTCGCCGGCATGCGCGGAACCTAGCGCCCATGCCGCCAGTGCAACCAGCAGGCGGAAGTATTTCATGGCAGTGCCTCGCTATTCTTAAAAGGAATAGCGAAAGTATAACGTTCAACGAAGGTGTGGGTGGACAATGCGCGCATGAAGAAAACCCAACTCCAGCTCGCCGGTGCGCTTGGCCATGATGCGGCCGACAAGCGTATCGACATCCTGCGCCGTATCGGCGAGGCGGGCTCCATTTCGGAAGCGGCGCGAGCCGCCGGCGTCAGCTACAAGGCAGGCTGGCAGGCGGTTGATACGCTGAGCAACCTGGCCGGTGCAGCCCTGGTTGAGCGCATGGTGGGCGGCTCGGGCGGAGGCGGGGCGCGCCTGACCGACGCAGGCCGCGAGCTGTTGCGGGCTTCGGACGAACTGGCGCTGGCACGAACCGAGGTGCTCGCCCGGTTGACGGGCAAGGGAAACCGGATGCCCAGTCCATCATCTTTGGCTGCGCTGGGTTTGCGCACCAGCATGCGCAACCAGTTCCCGTGCATGGTCACCGGCCTGCACGCACAGGGGCAGGCGGTGCGTGTGAAACTGGCGCTGAGCGGCGGGATGCTGCTTTATTCGCGCATCACGCGGGAGAGTGCGCAACTGCTGGCCTTGCGCGCGGGCCGGCAGGTGCTGGCCTTGTGCAAGGCAACTGCCGTGAAGGTATCGGCAGAGGCCTTGCCTGGCGAAGGCGTCAACCTGCTGCGGGGGCGCGCCACACGTGTCTCGCGCGCCGCTGGTGGCGGTGAAGTGGCGCTGGAGCTCGATGGCGGCCTGCAACTGGTGGGTTTTGCCGGCCCGGGCCATGGGCTGAAGGTGCGCAGCCCGGCCATGGCCAGCGTGGACGAGTCCGCCGTGGTGATTGCGGTTGCCCTGTAGCTGAGAACAGGCCCTTTAACGCAACACGCCCAGCGCAAACGGCAGGCTGAACAT
>CAZIYA010000006.1:0-42643 GCA_964543355.1 uncultured Polaromonas sp. | reverse complement strand
CCACCGGCCACCACCAGGTCTTCCCAGCCGGAGCGCACCTTCTGCGCGGCCAGGTTGACGGCTTCCAGGCCGGAAGCGCAAAAACGGTTGATCTGCACGCCCGAGGCGCGGAAGTCCCAGCCGGCTTTCAGTGCGGCCACTTTGGCAATGACGGAACCCTGCTCGCCGATGGGTGAGACCACGCCCATCACCACGTCATCGACCAAGGCCGTGTCAAAGCCATTGCGCCGCTGCAACTCGGTCAGCACACCGGCCAGCAGGTTGACTGGCTTGACTTCGTACAGGCTGCCGTCTTTCTTGCCCTTGCCGCGCGGGGTGCGGATGGCGTCATAAATGAATGCTTCGGTCATGGAGTACTCCGGTGGTGGTCACGGCAGCTCATCCCGCCATGCATGGATCCCGGATCCGGCCCGGGATGAAGGAAAACACTGGGTAGAGTATATTCATTTCACCAAGCAAACGCTTTGCATAAATGTATTCCGGGCTTTCAATATTCCTTTCAACGAGGCAGCACCATGATCGAACGAACTCTTTTCAGCCCCGACCACGAAGCCTTTCGGGATAGTTTTCGCCGTTTCATGGACAAGGAAATCGCGCCCTTTCACGCCGAATGGGAAGAGCAGGGGTATGTGGACCGCGCGGTCTGGAGCAAGGCGGGTGCGAACGGCTTCCTGTGCATGACCATGCCCGAGGAATATGGTGGGTCGGGTGCCGACAAGCTGTACTCCGTGGTGCAGATGGAAGAACTCAGCACGGCCGGCTTCAGCGGCATCGGTTACAGCCTGCACAGCGAAATCGTTGCGCCCTACATCCTGCATTACGGCACTGAGGCGCAGAAGAAAAAGTACCTTCCGAAGCTTGCCAGCGGCGAGATGGTCGGCGCGATTGCCATGAGCGAACCGGCTGCCGGCTCGGATCTGCAAGGTGTGAAATCCACCGCGATCAGGCAGGCCGATGGCGGCTATCTTCTCAACGGCAGCAAGACTTTCATCACCAATGGCTGGCATGCCGACCTAGTGATCGTCGTCGCCAAGACCAACCCGGCAGCCGGCGCCAAAGGCACCAGCCTGCTGCTGGTCGAGCGCGGCATGCCAGGCTTTGCAGCAGGCAAACGGCTGAAAAAGCTGGGTCTCAAGGCACAGGACACTTCAGAGCTTTTCTTTGACAACGTGCGCGTCCCGGTTGAAAACCTGCTCGGAGGAGAAGTGCAAGAGAACCGCGGCTTCATCTGCCTGATGGAGCAGTTGCCGTGGGAGCGCTTGCAGATTGCCATCGGCGCCGTGGCGGCAGCCCAGGCCGCTATCGGATGGACGCTGGACTACGTGAAGGAACGCAAGGTCTTCGGCCAGCCGGTGGCCAGCTACCAGAACACGCGCTACACCCTCGCCGAGCTGCAGACCGAGGTGCAGGTGGCGCGCGTGTTTGTCGACAAGTGCACCGAACTGCTGGCCGCCGACAAGCTGGACACCGCAACGGCCAGCATGGCCAAGTACTGGTGTTCAGACCTGCAGGGCAAGGTCATGGACGAATGTGTGCAGCTCTTCGGCGGTTACGGCTACATGTGGGAGTACCCGATCACCCGCGCCTATGCCGATGCCCGCGTGCAGCGCATCTACGGCGGCACCAACGAAATCATGAAGGAAGTGATTTCGCGCGCAATGGGCCTGGGGAGCAAATAGCGCCGCTGCCGGGATAAAAGAATTCAGCCGAGACAGGAAGCCAGGATGGCTGTTCGCGAAAAGTCAATGAGGTAGCGCACCGGCCTGCGACGGGGCGTAGAGTGCCCTAAAGCGGGCGTAACGCGGGGAAAGCACCTCCTGCTCGCCGGCGTCGGGCGCATAGGCCACCTCCACCGCCGGGGTTCTGCACACGGATTGCAGCGCGGCCCCGGTAGACAACCACGCCAGGCGTGCGGCCCCCAGGGCTCCTCCGACCACTGAGTCGCTGTGGGTCAGGATTTCGACATTCAGGCTGGAAGCCAGTTGCTGGGCCCACATGGCACTGCGGGCGCCACCGCCGACCAGCGAGAGGCGTTGGACCGAACTGCCGGCGGCCGTCAGGGCGGCCAGGCCATCGCGCAGGCCGAAGGTCACGCCCTCCATCACCGCATAGGCCAGCCGGGCGGCGTCTGTCGTGAAGCTCAGGCCGTGAAAGCTGCCGCGAATGTCGGCGTCGTTGTGGGGTGTTCTTTCACCGTCCAGGTAGGGCAGGAAAATGGGCGCTGCCGCACGTTCGGCCAGGGTCAGCGCACTGGCTTGTGTGGCCAAGGCGCCTTCCGATGGTGCGCCCAGCAGGCGGGTAGCCCACTGCAGGGAACTGGCTGCCGACAGCATCACGCTCATCTGGTGCCAGCGGTTGGGAAGGGCATGGCAGAAGGCGTGGGTGGCACTGGCCGCATTGGGCTGGTAGGCGGGGGTCACCACAAACAGCACGCCGCTGGTGCCCAGCGATAAAAATCCCTGGCCCGCCTCGATAGCGCCCATGCCCACGGCGCTGGCCGCGTTGTCGCCCGCACCACCGGCCACCACCGTGCCGGCCCGCAGACCCAGCGCCTGGGCCGCCTTCGCGCTGAGCTGGCCACCTGCAGCGCTGCCTTCCACCAGGCGCGGCATGTGGGCCTGGTTCAGGCCGGTGAGGGCCAGCAGTTCATCCGACCAGACGCGGCGCTGCACGTCCAGCCACAAGGTGCCGCTGGCATCTGACATGTCCGTCACGAAGTCGCCGGTCAGCATCAGGCGCACGTAGTCCTTGGGCAACAGGACTTTGGCAATTCGCCGGAATATTTCGGGTTCATGGCGGGCCACCCAGCGCAGCTTGGGTGCGGTAAAGCCAGGCATCGCCAGGCTGCCCGCCAGTGCAGGCAGGCCGGGCAACTCGGCCATCATCTCGCGGCATTCGGCGGCCGAACGGGTGTCGTTCCACAGGATGGCGGGCCTGAGCACTTCGTCCCGGGCGTCCAGCAGCACGGCGCCATGCATCTGCCCGGACAAGCCTATCGCCCCGGTCGCTGCATAAGCTTCGGGGTGGGCCTGGCGCAATTGAGCCAATGCAGCCTGTGTCGCCATCCACCAGTCGCGCGGCTGTTGCTCGCTGTGGCCGGGGTGCGGGCGGGACACGGCAAGCGCGGCACCGGCCGAGCCCACCACCCTGTGCTTGGTGTCAAGCAACAGGGCTTTGATTTCCGAGGTGCCAATGTCGATTCCAAGAAACATGATGGGTTTTGAAGAAAAATTGCTTACAGAAAAGCCTCAGCCCGCGCCGGAACGCCATGGGCAGCGAGGTGGCTGCGCGGGTGCATGGGGCGCAGGTATTGGTGCAACACCAGCGCGGCAGCGCCTACTGCTGACGCCAGCAGGCCGTAACGGGCGACGCGCACCGCGGGCGCGGCCATGCCCGCCTGGGCGGCGTAGCTTTGCAGCGTCTCCTGCGCGACCTGCACCATGTCGGGAAAACGGTGGCACGACGAACCGCCGACCACCAGCACGCTGGGATCGAAGGTGGTCCACAGGTTTTGCAGCAGCACACCCAAGTAGTGCCCCGACCGGCGGGCATCGGCCAGCTGGCCCAAGGCGCCTGATCCGATGAAGGTCTCCGCACAGCCGTGCCGTCCGCAGGAGCACAGGGGGCCGTCGATTTGCAGAATGCTGTGGCCGATCTCGCCGGCCATGCCCTGCTTGCCCGTGAACAGCCGGTCGTTGAGCACGATGCCCGCGCCCACGCCGACGTCGCAGGTGACAAAAATCAGCGAGTCCCTGCTGTCGTTTTCCGAAAATTCGTATTCACTCAGCGCAGCGGTGTCGGCTTCGTTTTGCACATGCACGGGCACCGGGGGCAGGCCTGCATGAGCCAGCGCCCGGGTGATCTGCGGTACAAAATCCACGTTGCGCCAGCCGAGATTGGGGGCAAAACGAAGCACACCCGTGGCCTCGTCAAAAGCGCCTGGCAACCCCACGCCCACACCCGAAAGTTGCATACCGCGCGACACCAGTTGCGCGTGGGCCAGCACCGTCAGATCGGCGATCTGGCTGCAGACGTCTTGCGGCCGGGTGCCGCGCAAAGGCTCTTCTGTTGACCACAGCACCTGCCCCAGCAAGGAGACGCTCACCACACGCAAGGTATCCACGGCCACTTCCACACCAATCAGGCCTCGCGAGCGGGTGTCGATCTGCAAGGGGGTGGAGGGCCGCCCTACACCGCTGGCGGCGGCCAGGCTGGTTTCGCTGAGCCAGCCTTCGTCAATGAGTTCGCGCACCAGCAGGCTGACCGTCGATTTGGTCAGCCCGCTGTGGCTGGCCAGTTGCGCACGCGAACAGCCAGGCTGGTTGCGCAGCAAGCGCAGCAGAACGCTGCGATTGATACGTTTGACGAGCTGCTGGTCGCCTGTGGTTTTCATGGCCGATGGCATGGTTCAGGCGATGCGGTGCGGCGCCTGTGCTCGTCCTTCGGGCTGCTTGCCGGCGATGATCATGCCGAGAATCTGGTCTTCGTCCAGGTCGGTCGTTCGATAGGTGCCTATCAGGCGGCCGTTTTTCATCACGGAGAGCCGGTCACTGAGCGAAAAAACATCGTGCATGTCGTGCGTGATCAGGAAAATCCCCACACCTTCGGCTTTCAGCTGGAGCACCAGGTTGGCCACCATGGCGGATTCCTCCGGGCCCAGAGCGGCGCAGGGTTCGTCCATGATCAGGATGCGGGCGTTGAAGTAGATGGCGCGCGAGATGGCCACCACCTGGCGCTGCCCACCCGACAGGCGCCGTACCGGAGTGTGGATGTTGGTGAAATTTTTATTCAGGCGGCCAAACACCTTGCGTGCCTGCGCTTCCATGAAGTAGTCGTCCAGCGTATTCCAGGCCGTCATTTTTTCACGGCCCAGGAACAGGTTGGCTACCGCATCCAGGTTGTCGGCGAGGGCCAGCGTTTGATAGATGGTCTCGATGCCCTGGTGCTGCGCGTCAGCCGGGGTCCGAAGATTCACTTTCTGTCCCATCACATGGATTTCGCCCGAATCGATGGGAAAAGCGCCAGCCAGCATTTTCATGAGCGTTGATTTGCCCGCGCCGTTGTGGCCCAGCACGGCCACAACTTCGCCCGCGTACAGGTTCAGGTTCACGCCATCCACGGCATGAACACCGCCAAAGGCCTTGCGGATGTCCTTGAATTCGACCAGGGGTTCGGTGGTGGTTTGCATGTCAGCTTTCCTGTGCCCACTTGCGATAGAGCACGTCAAATACCACCGCAACAATCAGCACCTGTCCGATGATGATCATGCGTTTTCCGATGGACACATCCAGCAGCAGCATGCCGCTGTCCAGCGACTGCATGATGAGCGCACCCAGGACCGAGCCAATGATGGTGCCGCTGCCTCCTGCCAGTGCCGTGCCGCCAATCACGGCGGCGGCAATCACGAACAGCTCCATGCCGGTGCCCAGCGAGTTGGTACCGGCGTTCAAGCGGGCCACCGACACGATGGCCGCGATGGTGATAAGCACACCGAGCAGGGCAAACAGCATGAGTGTCACCCGCTTGACCGGTATGCCGACGAGTACCGCGGCGTCGGGGTTGCCGCCCATGGCATAGATGTAGCGGCCAAAACGGGTGCGCTGGGAGATGAAAGACATGGTCACAGCCACGGCCGCCCAGATCAGCACCGGCACAGGGATGCCCTGGGGAGCCTCCTTGTTGGGAACCTGATAGCTGTTCATGACCGCGGCAAATGCGGCCAGCAGGACCACAGGTGCCGCCACCAGCAAGACGTCCATCCACAGGGGATGGTTGGGCATCTCATGGTGCGTGGAGGCGCGGCGGCGCAACACCATGCGGACCACCAGCAGCAGGCTCACACCTGCCGTCAGGATCCAGGTGGCGGTCACCCCGATGCCACCGTCATAACCGCCACCCAGCTGCAGAAAAGTCTCGTCGCTGACGGGCTGGGTCTTGCCGTCGGCTACCAGAAAGGCCGCACCGCGAAAGGACATCAAGCCCCCCAGCGTGACCACGAAAGACGGCACACCGAGCATGGCGGTCAGCCACCCCTGGTACATCGACACCAGCACCGCTGCGGCCAGCCCGGCGAGCGACGCCGCCGGCCAGGACCAGCCCAGGGTGTATTGCAGATAGGCGATGAGCACGCCCACAAAACCAATCACCGAGCCGACCGACAGATCGATGTGCCGGGCCACGATGATCAGTACCATGACAGTGGACACGATGCCCACCACGGCGGTTTGCTGGGCGATGTTGTAGAGGTTTTCAGGTGACAGGAAAATGCCACCCGACAGCACATGGAACACGCCCGCCAGAACGGCAAGGACGCCTCCCATGAATACCAGCCGCCAGTCAACGGCGGCATTACGCAGGGATCGGGCAGGAAAATGCATGGTCATGAGGATGCAGCGCTCCCGCAGGCAACCGACAGGCTGGTTGCCTTGTCTGCTTGCGCAGAACGGGAGCAGGGTGGTTGAAAGCCTGTTTACTTGCAGGCTGCGACGTTGCCGGTGACACCCCTGCAGAGCTCCTCTTTCTTGATCCAGCCGGCTTTCACCACCACGTCGAGGTTGTCGCGGGTGATGGGCACGGGCTTGAGGAACTGGGCCTGCAGGGTGATTTTTTTCTCGCCGCCGTTCCAGGAGGTCGCGCCATCGACTTTTTTGCCGGCACCCAGATTGACGGCTGCACTGGCGGCCTGTTTACCGAGGTCGCGGGCATCTTTCCACACCGACACCGTCTGGGTGCCCATGGCCACGCGGTTCAAGGCTGCAAAGTCACCGTCCTGGCCGGACACCGGCACACCCTTGAGGCCCTTGGAACTCAGCGCGGCGACGACACCGCCGGCCGTCCCGTCATTGGAGGCGACCACGGCATCAACTTTGCCGCCATTCCTGGTCAGGATCTGTTCCATGTTTTTCTGCGCGACTTCGGGCTTCCAGCCTTCTGTGTATTCTTCGCCCACGATCTTGATGTCGCCTTTCTTGACGGCGGCATCAATGATTTCCTGCTGGCCTTCGCGCAGGAAATTCGCATTCGGGTCAGTAGGCGAACCCTTGATCATCACGTAGTTGCCCTTGGGCTTGGCCTTGAACACGGCACGTGCCTGCATGCGGCCGACTTCCTTGTTGTCGAAGGTGATGTAGAAAACACCGGGAGCTTCGATCAGGCGGTCGTAGGCGATGACGGGCACCTTCTGTTTGGTGGCCTTGTTCACGGCGGGCAGGATGGCGTCCTTGTCCATGGCCAGCACGATCAGGACCTTGGCACCCTTGGCCATCAGTCCGTCAATGTCCGCCAGCTGCTTTTCGGGAGAGCCTGCGGCATCTGCGCTGATGTATTTGGCGCCCAGCTTTTCAAGCTGCGTCTTGATGGCGGCTTCGTCCGTTTTCCAGCGTTCTTCCTGGAAGTTGGACCAGCTGACGCCAACAGTCACCTGTGCCCATGCGCCAGCGGCGGCCAGGCTGAGTGCCAATGCAGTGAGGGAAGTCTTGAGTTTCATGATGGTCTCCGAAGGTTCTGCCCATGTCAGGCATGTGATTTTTGAAAAAAAGCTCGGCCAGGTCCTGCATCGTCCTGCTGTAAAAGCAGCCACCACAGGATTAGTTTGGACGACGCACTAATTATGTGGACCCGAGAATTTCCGGGCCTAGGGACAAACCCCCGGGATGCGGGGCATTGCTGGAAATTTGGACAATTTCTGTAACACCACACGCTGGTCGCCAGGTGCCGGTGCCCGACGCATCATCCAAAAATTGCGAAGGAATGCTACATATCTGATAGCAACAGATTCAGGCTACGACTGGGATTCTCGCGCCATTTCTTTATCACGCGAAAAATCGCTATCGTCATACGATACTATGGTTCGCCCTAGTGCCCAGGGCCGGGCAATTGTTCTAGAGTGACTCCGGAACTGCTTTCGGACGCCTTGCTACACAGACAGCCCGCCGCAAAAATGTGCTTGCCTGGCATTCCACCACCTTATTCATACCCCCTCCAAGGAGACACTCATGCACGCTTCTTCACGCCGTTCATTTGTCATGCGAGCCGCAGCCGCCCTGGCGGGTCTGGCCCTGGTGGGGGCAGCCCTTCCAGCGGCTGCACAGGGCTACCCGGCCCGACCCGTCACGCTGATCGTGCCTTGGGGCGCCGGTGGCGGCACCGATGCCACGGCCCGCATCATCGCCGGCCTGCTGGAAAAAGAGATCGGCCAGCCCGTCACGGTGGTCAACCGCACTGGCGGCAGCGGTGTCGTGGGGCATTCGGCGATTGCCTCGGCCGCGCCCGACGGCTACACCATCGGCATGGCAACGGTAGAGATCGGCATGATGCACTGGCAGGGCCTGACCGAACTCACCGGCGCTTCCTATACACCCCTGGGGCTGGTCAACGCCGACCCGGCCGGTGTGCAGGTGCGTGCCGACGCGCCCTACAAAACAATCAACGATTTGCTCGCCGCCATCAAGGCCAACCCCGGCAAGTTCAAGGCCTCGGGCACAGGGCAGGGCGGCATCTGGCACCTGGCCATTGCCGGGCTGTTGCGCGACCAGAAAATCGACCCTGCCGCCTTGCCCTGGGTGCCCAGCAACGGCGCGGCGCCGGGTCTGCAGGACATGATTGCCGGCGGTGTGGAAGTGGCCCCGGTCTCGCTGCCGGAATCGCGTTCGCTGATCGATGCGGGCAAGGTCAAAAGCCTGGCCATCATGAATGACAAGCCTTCCGCGCTTTACCCGAATGTGCCGACGCTCAAATCGGCCATCGGCAGCAACTGGACCATGGCTGCCTGGCGCGGCATCGTCGCGCCCAAGGGCATTCCTGCCGAGGCGCGCGACAAGCTCAGTGCCGCCGTCAGGAAAATCGCCGCCAGCAAGGAATACAACGAGTTCATGGCCAAGCAGGGCTATGGCGTGATTTATGCCGGGCCTGACGATTTCGCCAAGTTCATGGCCAAGTCGGATGCCGAACTCGGCGCCACCATGAAGGCCGTGGGTATCGCCAAGTAAAAGCCAAAAGCCGCGCATGAAACTCAACGACGCCGTTTTCGGCGTGCTGCTGCTGGTGCTGGGCGCCACGATTCTGTTCGTCGTGCAGGCATTCCCGAAGATACCGGGGCAGCAGGTGGGGCCGGCACTGTTCCCGGGCCTGATCGCCGCCGGGCTGTGTGTGGGCGGCTTGATCCTGCTGGTGCGCGGCTGGCGCGAACGTGCCTCGGTGCCCTGGCTGGTGCTGCAGGACTGGACACGCTCGCCGCGCCATCTGCTGGCCCTGGCAGTCTTGATAGGCGCCATCGTTTTTTACATGCTGGCGTCCCAGAAGCTGGGCTTTTTGCTGAGCTCGGCCATCATTCTTTCGGCCTTGTTTTATGCGCTGCAGGTGCCTCCGGGCAAGTCGCTTGGGGTCGCCGTGCTGGCCACGCTGGTCATTCACTTTGCCTTCTACAAGCTGCTGCGTGTGCCGCTGCCCTGGGGCGTGCTGCAAAGCTACGCCTGGTAGACACCCTTGCCATCCACCTATCGGGGAGTTGACGCGCCATGACCGCTGTTGGACAGGCTTTTTCCATGGTTTTCGAGCCCTACACCCTGATGGTGATGGTGCTTGCCTCGCTGTATGGCCTTTTTGTGGGCGCGGTGCCGGGCCTGACGGCCACCATGGCCACCGCGCTGCTGGTGCCGGTGACTTTTTTCATGGCGCCGATTCCGGCCATTGCGGCCATCGTGACGGCCACCGCCATGGCGATTTTTTCGGGCGACATTCCCGGTTGCCTGTTGCGCATTCCCGGCACACCGGCATCAGCGGCCTATACCGACGAGGCCTTCGCCATGACCAGAAAGGGCCAGGCCGAAATGGCCCTCGGTGCCGGCCTGGTGTTCTCGGCGGTGGGTGGCCTGTTCGGCACGGTGGTGCTGATCGTGGCGGCTCCCGCGCTGGCGGAGTTCGCCACCCGGTTCAGTTCCTTCGAGTATTTCTGGCTGGTGCTGCTGGGCCTGACCTGCGCGGTGTTCATCACGTCGGACCGTCCCGTCAAGGGCCTGGTCACCCTGTTCCTTGGCTTGCTTGTGGCCTGTGTGGGCCTGGGCAACCCGGCCGGCTTCCCGCGCTTCACTTTCGGCAACACCGAGATGATGGGCGGCATCGGCATGATCGCCATGATGATCGGCATGTTTGCGATCGCTGAGCTCATCCGTTTTGTGGTGGACACCGGCCCGCCGCCTGAACTGGTGGTCGAGAAAGTGAGCAACGTGCTGGCCGGGCAGTGGGCGTTGGCAAAAAAATACCCCAGACAGATTCTGCGCGGCAGCGTGCTGGGCACGGCGGTGGGTGCGTTGCCGGGTGCGGGCGCGGACATCGCGGCGTGGATGTCGTACGCGATAAGCAAGAAGTTCTCGAAAGAGCCCGAGAAGTTCGGCACCGGCCATGTCGAAGGCATCGTGGAGTCGGGTGCCGCCAACAACAGCGCCCTGGCCGGTGCCTGGATCCCGGCGCTGGTCTTCGGCATTCCGGGTGACTCGATCACCGCCATCGTGATCGGTGTGCTCTACATGAAAAACATGAACCCCGGCCCGTCGTTGTTCACCACCCACCCGCAGAACATCTATGCGGTGTTCCTGCTTTTCATCATTGCCAACATCATCATGATTCCCCTGGGCATTCTCTGCATCAAGGCCGCCCGGCGCATCCTCCGGGTGCCGCGCAACCTGCTCATGCCCGTCATCCTGATGTTCTGCATTGTCGGCACCTTCGCCATCAACAACTCGCTGTTTGAAGTTGGTGTGATGCTGGTCGCCGGCGTGATCGCCTATGTGCTCGAAGAAAACCGGTTTCCAATCGCGCCGGCCATCCTCGGCGTGGTGCTGGGCGGCATGCTGGAGGAAAACTTCATCACCTCCATGATCAAGGCCGACGGCAACATGCTGGCTTTTGTGGGGCGGCCGATTGCCGCCACACTCGCCGCGGTGACCCTCCTCCTGTGGTTCACGCCCATCGCCATGGGCTGGCTGCGGCGCCGCAACGCCGCTGTGCCGGCCTGAGCTGCAGGCACCAGCCGTCAGCCGATGACAGGGGGCTCCGGCACGCCCAGCTTTGTTGCCCACGGCGCTAGCGCCGGCAGGATGGACGGGTAGAGCGCCACGCCCGAGCGGCTTTGTTCGCTGGCCAGCGCCACGCCTTTTTCGCCGGGTGTCCGCACGGGCGTGCCCGCTTGCGCCGGACGCGATGCCCGGCAGGCATCGGTGACCTGGCCGGTCTGCCGCGTGAAGGCATCGAGCCCTGCGAAGGCGCGCGGATCGATGATCTGCAAAAACACCGTGGCGCCCCAGCCCTCTTTGGCATCGGCGCGCCCGTGGCCCGCCAGGCCGCCGGTGAGGGCTTCCACCAGCAGCGTGAGGCCGTAACCCTTGTGGCCCGAGTCCATGCCGCCCAGCGGCAGGATGGTGCCTTTGGGTTCCTTGAACAGCACCGCCGGGTCGTCGCCCGGCACGCCGTGGCCGTCCATAACCCAGGCAGCGGGCAAGCGACCGCCTTCCTTGTGCAGGCGGTTGGTCAGGCCGTTGGTGGTCGCCGAAGTCGACACATCCATCAGCACCGGAACGTCATTGGTGGGGATGCCCGCGGCAATCGGGTTGGGCGTGAACACGGCATCGAGCCCGCTGAAAGGTGCCACGCTGGCGGTGTTCGGGTCCGAGCAGGTCAGCAGCATCAGCAGGCCCTGGTCGGTGGCGCGCTTCAGGTAGGCGGCCAGGCAGGCTATGTGATGGCTGCGGCGGATGACCACCGTACAGGTTCCCTGGGTGCGGGCGCGCTGCGTGGCGATCTCCATGGCGCGAAGGACCAGCCAGGGCCCCGGTAGCCGCAGGCCGTCCCAGGTGAGGGCGGCAGGGTGGTCGGCCAGCACGCCGGGCTCGCCCTGCTTGCGCATGGCGCCGGATTCAAGCTCGGCAAGATAACCCGGCAGCAGCGCCAGGCCATGGGTGCTGTGGCCCATGAGGTCACCCTGCACCAGGATGTCGGCGACGGCCGCGGCCTTGTCTGCGTCCAGGCCGGCGGCGCCCAGCAGTGCAGTGGCGTAATCCTTCAGGTCGGTGTGTTTGTAGTGCATGGCGGGTCTCCGTTTTGCTATTTATTTGATAGCTGCTTGCGCCCGATAAATAAGGGCCGGGGCGCTGTTTCATTCATATTTCAGGTGCAGGCGGGGTGCTGCGGGCAAAACTGATTCTAGGAGGCCGCGCAAGAAAAAACCGGCGCAGGGCCGGTTTTTACTTTTTACCGAAAGGCCACCAATGCCCGGTGCTAACGGGCATTGGGGCGCCTCAATTGACGCGGCGTTCGATAACGATTTCCTCGACTTCCACGCGGCGGTTGGGCGCCAGGCAATTGATCAGGTCTGTGCGTTTGCGGTCATTGCAGGTGACCACCGGGTTGCTTTCGCCCTTGCCGACAGCCGTCAGGCGATTGGCGGCAACGCCCTTGCTGGTCAGGTAGTTCCGTACGGCTTCGGCGCGTTGCTGTGACAGCTTCTGGTTGTAGGCGTCCGAACCCAGACGGTCGGTATAGCCGGTGATGGTGACATTGCCGTTGTACTGGCCGGCCCCCAGGACCTGTGCAATCTCGTCCAGTTTGGTCTGCGGCATGCGCAACTGGGCGCTATCGAAGGCAAACAGTTCCGTGGCCGCCAGGGTCACACGCTCAAACCGTGCCGGCGCGGCGGCCGGAGGAGGAGGCGGGGGTGCCGCGACAGGTGCCGGTGCCGGCGGTGGCGTGTACTGCGCAACCTGGGTGCTTGCCGGCTTGTCGAAGTAGTAGCTCAGGCCGAAGTTGAGCGAATTGGTCGTGAGGTGGTCTGCGCCGAAGGTGTTGTGGCGAACATAAGCGCGGCTGCGCCGCAGGTCGGCCTGCATGAACCACTGCTCGGACAGGCTCACCTGGAAGCCGGCGCCCAGGTTCAGGTAAGGCGAGGTCGCACTGGCGGTGGGCAGTTTGTCGCGCTGCGCACCAATCCCTGCGAGCAGGAAAGGCCGGAAGTTGCTGCGATTGAACATGTACAACGCATCGACGCCCAGCGTGGCCTGCTCGTAGCGGTTGCCGTTCAGGGTTGACCGGCCCAGCGTGCCGCCCCCCTGGATGTCCCATGACGGCGACACCGCTTTACCGAGGCGCAGGCCCAGCGCATTGAAATTCTTGCCGCCGTTGAATCGGTCATCAGGATCCACCACGCTGATGCTGGGCATGATGTAGGTCGACGGGTTGTCAATCATCTGGGCCATCAGCAAAGCCGGGCTCATGCAGGCAAGCGCGGCTGCGGCGGCAGAAAAGGTTCTGATGTGAGTGAGTTTCATGGCGTGTCCTTCAAACAAAAGCCGATGCGTTAAAAAAATGAGAGTGGGCATCGCGGCCTGTTTGCGCCGTGATGGTCGAGCATCAGGCGGGGGAAATCCACAACGTATCGGCGCGTGGGCCGTCACGCTGTGGGACAGTAGCTCCCCATGGCGACGACACACAAAAAAAAGCCCCGCATGAGCGAGGCGTGGCAGAAAGTGCGATGTATGGGGGGTGCATTGTCAATGCGTCGCCGGATCACGCCCTTTCCCAAGCTGTTCTGCTGTCATGAAGGATCTTTGCTGCGCGTGCGGCTGACCGCGCTGAAAATCCCGATGCCCAGGATCACCAGCGCGCCGATGCCGATATAGACATGGGGAATGCCGGCTTCGAACGCGCCCCAGACCAGGCCGGCCAGAAAAATCGCGAAGCCAACCATATAAAGTGCAAAAGACATGTCTTCCTCCTGAAGTGGAGGGGCCAGTATCAGCGGCGACGCGCCTTGCATCCATCGGGCGCGCGCCCTTGCGCTTGTCGGAGAAAGCCGATGGTCGGCAAAAGCGCGTCAATGAGTTAAAAGTTCTAAATACCTCTCGAGAAGTGAGGTATTTCGCCCTCTTTCATGCCATTTGTCACAGAGGCACGCCATCAAATTGCCGTGTATCAGAAGATGACATCCTGTAACTAAAAGCATACGATGTTTGTGTTGGCCGGGTGGTATGCAGGCTTTGTCAACACGCATAAGCCCAAGGAAATTGGCAACAGGGTTGGCATACGTCATTCAACAAGTTATTTGCGCCATGTCATTTTTTCAAAACCTTTTTTCTTCTTCGCACAACCAGAAGGAGAGCGATCCGGGAGAAACCGGGCCGGTCAAAATGAGCCTGGACGAACGCATGGCATTTCGCCGTGAGATGCTTTTCGACTCCGTCAAAACCACGATGGAGAGCCGGGGCATCCTGAGCGGAAGCTACAAGTTCAAGGTCGTGCGCGCCGACAAACGCGGCCACAGCTTCGTGGTGATGGTGGACCTGTCCACGGATTTCATGGACAGCGAGCAGGGCAGCCAGCGGGCACTGGCGGCCCTGGGTACCACCATCGGAAAAAATGCCCTGGCCCGTTACGGCCTGGGTGTGTCTGCGGTCTATTGGCGCGTCAACGAAGAGCTCCGGGGCTTTGACCCCCAGCGTGTCGAGGCAGTGGCGGGGCCGGACAGCGGCCCACTTTCCCCCGAAGCAAAGCGGGCCGCGAATGTGCGCCGCTATGAACGCGCCACCGCGCAGGAACTGGCCGCCTTTGAATCTGCCTGGCAAAACAGCAGCGAGATGACCATCGGTGACCGCACCTACTCGTCCGACCTTGCGCCGCTGACCGGCCCGGACAGCAAGGACAGCCGCTAGCCGGCGTCGGGTGGCGAACGCGCCCGCAACAGCGCGGGCAGGATAATGACGGTCTGTTCACTGACCGGGTTGATCCGATGCCTTTTTTCTTCCTGCGTCTGCAGCCACTTTTCCACGCCGTTTCCTCCAGCCCCGCATCGAAAGTACCGGCGTGACCGAGCCGGTCCGCATCCAATGGACCGAAGGCGAACAAACCCGTTCTGCGCGCTGGCGTTCTGAAAGCGGCGCGATGCCGCCCAAACGGGTGCAGGTAGCCGACGACACCCTGACGGCCGATGCTGCCTTCCGCCTTGCCAGCGAAGGCACGGCCGTCCTGTGGCGCGGCGATTTCCAGAATGCGCGGCAACTGCTGCAAGCCCTGGCCAGGCGCATCGACAAACCCAAAAAGGAAAAAAAGGCCAAGCCTGGTGCGGCCCCCGTCTCGCCGCTGGACGCCTTCAACCTGCACCGCCAGGCCCAGTCCCAGCGCGCACGCACGCTGGCCATGCTGGTGCTGGAGTTTGACGGCAAGCACCACATCGCCCTGCGGCGGGCGCCGGATGTCTCGCAGGCCTGCAGCGAAGCTTATGGTCCGGGCAACGCGGCGCAGGGCGCCTATGTCACCTCGCTGCGCGAACTGCTGGGCCTGATCAGCGCGCACGAATGGCGCAAGAAAGGTGTGGAGATCGCCGCCCTGGGCGGTGAGCGCATCCACCCGCACTACGGCGTGTTTGCCCCGGTGCGCGGCGAATACCTGGCCCTGGTGGCCGACACGCCGTTGCCGCCGGCCCTGGCCGCCGGCAGCCTGGCCTTTGACATCGGCACCGGCACAGGCGTGCTCGCGGCCATCCTCGCGCGCCGGGGTGTGCTGCAGGTGGTGGCCACGGACCAGGACCCGCGTGCGCTGGCTTGCGCGCGCGAGAACCTCGCACGGCTCGGGTTGGCCGGGCGCGTCGAGCTGCAGCAGGTGAACCTGTTTCCGCCGGGACGTGCGCCGCTGGTGGTCTGCAACCCGCCCTGGCTGCCGGCGCGGCCCAGCTCACCGATCGAGCACGCGGTGTATGACCCGGACAGCCGAATGCTGCGCGGCTTCCTGCAAGGGCTGGCTGCGCATCTGGTGCCGGGCGGTGAAGGCTGGCTCATCCTGTCGGACCTGGCCGAACACCTGGGCCTGCGGCCGCGCAGCGAGCTGCTGGCATGGATAGACGCTGCCGGTTTGCAGGTGCTGTCCCGCGTCGATACCCGTCCACAACATCCCAAGGCCGGCGATGCAAGCGATGCGCTCCATGCCGCGCGTGCGGCTGAAGTCACTTCCCTCTGGCGCCTGGCCGCCCATGCGGCGCCCTGAATAGGCTATAAAAAGAATAGCTGCTTGCGCCCGTCCAATAAGGGCTGGAAGTCATTTTTGTTAAACGCTGTTTCAGGAAGGAGAATCCCATGCCTTATGAACTGCATTACTGGCCGACGATCCAGGGCCGCGGGGAATTCGTTCGCCTGGCGCTGGAGGCAGCCGGTGCCAGCTATCTTGACGTGGCGCGCGGCCCCGGAAGCCAAGGGCAGGGCGAGGGGCCGATGATGCATTACCTCGAGAGCCCGCGGGTGCAGCACCCGCCGTTTGCACCGCCCTTCCTGGTCGATGGCAAGCTCATCGTCGGCCAGACCGCGGCGATATTGCTGTACCTCGGGCCGCGTCTGGGCCTGGTCGGCAAAAGCGAGGCGAAGCGTTTGTGGACGCACCAGCTGCAACTGACCATTGCCGATGCCGTGGCGGAGGTGCATGAGACCCACCACCCGATTGCCACCGGCCTGTATTACGAAGACCAGAAGAAAGAGGCGGCCAAGCGGGCGAAGGCCTTCCGTGAGCAGCGTATTCCCAAATTCCTCGCCTGGTTCGAAAGCGTCCTCGCGCGCAACCCATCGGGGCCGGCCCATCTGGTAGGCGCACGCCTGAGTTATGCCGATCTGTCGCTGTTCCAGCTGGTCGAGGGCCTGTTGTATGCCTTCCCCAAGGCAGCGCGGCGCGCCCTCAAGCGGACGCCGCATGTCACCAGCCTGCACGGCTGGGTGGCGCAGCACCGGCGCGTGGCGGCCTACCTCGCGAGCGAGCGGCGCATTCCTTTCAACGAAGACGGTATTTTCCGGCGTTATCCCGAGCTGGACGCCTGAAGCCGCGCACGGCGTCTTCTCCTACAGCCCGGTCTGTCCTCGCCTGACCACAGGCACTGGGGCACCGCGCGACGATGAAATCCTGAACCGAAAAAACTGCCTGAAATTGTTCATGCAGCCAGACGCCTGGGTACCAGCCGGGTGTCGATTCGGTCCTCATTTATTCCATCATCATTGAAGGAGCAACACCATGGCACTCGACGAATACGACAAGGATCAGCAACAACACCAGAACCTCGACCCCATCACTGATGCGCCGGGCGCACACCCGGTGGGCACCGGTCTCGGCGCTGCGGCGGGTGGTGCAGCGGCAGGTGCTGCCGCTGGTGCATTCGGCGGCCCGGCAGGTGCCGTGGCGGGTGCGGTGGTCGGCGCCGTGGCCGGTGGGCTGGGCGGCAAGGCCGTGGCCGAAGCCATCAACCCGACCGCGGAGGAAGCCTACTGGCGCCAGCAATACACGCGGGAGCCGTATTACCAGACGGGCCGCAGCTTCGACGACTATGCGCCGGCCTACCGCCTGGGTTTGTACGGACGCACCAATTACATCGGCACGTTTGACGACGCGCAAACCGACTTGTCCGTTCACTGGGACAGCCGCAAGGAAAGCTCCACCCTGAGCTGGCCGGAAGCCGAGGCTGCCAGCCGTGCAGCCTGGACGCGGGTGGACGAACAACTCACGCCGAGCACGATGGCCGGGCAGGTCGAGGACAACGACGACGTGATCGACATACTCAACGACCTGGTGGAGTCCTGCCGCGATGGCGAATATGGCTTTACCGCCTGCGCGGAACACGTGAAAGCGCAGGACGTGAGAACCCTGCTGCTGCGCCATGCCGACGAGTGCCGCGGCGCCGCGGCCGAGCTGGCAACGCAGATCCGCCAGCTGGGTGGCAAGCCGGACGAAGGCGGCACCGTCAGCGGCGCCATGCACCGCGGCTGGGTGTCCGTGCGCGGAACCCTGGCCGGCTACACCGACCTGGCCATGCTCAAGGAGTGCGAACGCGGCGAAGACGCGGCGCTGGCCCGCTACCGCAAGGCACTCAAGGAGAATCTGCCGCCCGCAGTGAAAAGCCTGGTGGAACGTCAGGCCCAGGGCACACAGCGCAACCATGACCAGATCAAGGCCATGCGCGACGCGCTGAACGCCGCCTCCTGACGCCGACGCTGCAGGCGTAAAAAAAGCTGGCATGCTGCCAGCTTTTTTTTTGCGCTTGTGCGGCTGCCGAATCAGCCGGCGCCCAGGCTCCTAGCGCCCGTGGCCCTTGCCGTGACCTTTGCCATGGCCGTTGTCATCGTCCCGGTCATGTTTATCGTATTTGTCGTGCTTGTCTTTTTTGTTCTTTTTATCCTTGACCCTCACATACTGGGTGTCACGCACCCAGTAACCGGCATGGCGCTGGTAGCCATTGCCCTGCTGCTCCCAGCGGTCCGGCGCCCAGCGGTAGCCCTCGCGCTGCATGATGGCGTGGCCGCGCACCCAGACGTGGCGCTCACCCGTCCAGGCCCAGTAGCCCGGCGCCCAGACCTGGGTGGGTGCAAGCACAGGCACTTCTTCATAACGCGGCTGCGGCGGCGCCACATTGATATTGATGCTGATCTGCGCGAGAGCCGGCGCCGCGGCTGCAGCCGTGAGCAGGGCGGCGAGCAGGATTTTTTTGAGCGGGCGGTGAAAGGTCATGGAAGGTCTCCTGGGGGTTGTTGATGCAGTGTGTTCCGGCGCTGCGCGTGGCGTACCGCATGCGGCGTAAAGTTGCACGCAGGGCAGGCCGGAGTTGTAAGGGCCTGTGTCTGCTATCGATTAAATAGCTGCTGGCGCAGGTGCAGTAAGGGCTTTGGGCTGTTTTTGTCTAGTTTTTAAGCCTGCTGCCGCAGTCCACCTGGGCGTTCAGCACCGTGCCCTGCGCACCGAAGCTGCTGTCGGTCACCTTGCAGTTCGAGGCCTTCTCAATCGCCTTGACCAGTCGGGCTGTTTTCTCTGCACCTTCCGGCAGGCCGCGCGGGGCGCGTGCCGACCAGGTGCTGGGGGTGATCTGCTCGACCCGGTACGCCTGGCCGTCGAGCTGCACGGTTTGCGGGGGTGACTCAGCTTGCCGTCCCTGCAGGCCGCAGCCGGTCAGCAGTGCTGCCAGGCCAGCGCAAGCCAGGCCGGAAAGCCAAAAGGCGGGCGGGGAAGTTTCAGATTTCAAGGATGTGCCGTTGCAAATTCAGGCTCGCCTTGGGTTCGGGAACCATGGGTGGCTTGTCGGGTACCTTCGATTGCGGGCACCCAGCGAGCAGGCCCAGGACAAGCAGGACGGGCAGGGCAGTCAACAAATGCTTCATGGCATGCTCCGGGGGCAAGAGGCAGGAGAGCCATCCAGCACCAGGATGCTGCCCGGCGCCGATGGAACTTCAGCTGAAGATACGGGGCGACCGGCCGGGTGGACACCCGCCAGAGCGCCGAGCGCTTGTCAGCGCGGCGGCCATGGCCCTGTGATGCTGCTCCTACAGCGCCGTCGCTGTGCGCTGCGCTCGTTCAGGCGGCGCGGCGCCTGCCGGCCGTCGTTTTGCTGGCGGCCTTGGCAGCTGGTTTGGCGCGTGCCTTTGTTTTGGCCGGAGCCTTGCCACCATCACCGCCTTTGTTGCGCAGGCTGCGCTGCAGCAATTCGGTCAGATCGATGATCTGCGCGCCGCCGCGGCCCGGTTCTTCCTCCTGCGGCTGCAGCACGGTTTCGGTCTTGCCGGCTTTCACCTTTTTCTCGACCAGCGCCATGATCTCGTCCTTGAAGGAGTCGCGGAAGGTCTCGGGCTTCCATTTCGACGTCATGTCGTCCACCAGCTGTTTGGCCATGGCAAGTTCCTTCTCGGTCAGCCCGGCCGCCTTGGCGCCTTCGGCCGGCAGGTTCAGGCCTTCCCACGAGCGGATGTCCGCGCCCCAGCGCAAGAGGTTCAGTACCAGCCCCGGCCCTGACGGCACCAGCACCGCCAGATGCTGCCTGGTCTGGATCACCACACGGGCAATGCCGACGCGCCCGCTTTTCAGCAGCGTGTCGCGCAGCAGGGCGTACACCTTCTGTCCCTTGTTGATCGGGGCCACGTAATAGGGCCGCTCCAGGTAGACAAACGGGATTTCCGTGTTGTTCACAAAGGTCTCGATCTCTATGGTCTGCGTGGTCTTGGGGTAGGCCGCGGCAATCTCGTCGTCGCTCAGGATGACGTACTGGTCGTCGTCATAGGCCAGGCCTTTGACGATGTTTTCCTTGGTGATCTCCTTGCCGGTCTTCTTGTTGATGCGCTTGTAGCCGACCGGGTCCATGGTGCGCTTGTCGAGCCAGTCAAAATCAAGCCCGCTCTCCGAAGTGGCCGAATGGAGGGCCACGGGAATGTGCACCAGCCCGAAGCTGATGGCGCCTTTCCATAAAACGCGGGGTCCTGTTGCCATGGCGAAAACCTTCCGGTGAGGGATGTCCAGAACCCAAGTTTATTTTTGTGCCGAGGCCCGTGTGTCGGTGCGTACCGGAGGCCGCGGTAGGACGACGGCGCCATCAGGCCGTGCCGGGGCGGTGCTTGTCTGCTATGAGATTGGTAGCTGCTTGCGCCCGTGCGGAAAGGGCTGGAGGCAGATTTGGCTCTCAACTTCCGGCGCGGCATGCCAACGGGGACCCGCAGGGTCTAAGATTGAAATTTCATTCAGCCCCATTCTTTTTTACTGGAGACAACCATGACGACCCCTGCCCGCTACACCCTCCGCGCCGCTCTGGCGGTGACCGCCACTCTTGTCCTGCTGGCTGGCTGCAAGCTCATGCCGGCGCCGCAGTCCAACCTGGTGACCTTCACCACGCAGATGCGCGGCGCCAACGAAGTGCCGCCGGCGGCTTCCAACGCCAACGGCCAGGTTGATGCCGTGCTGAACAAGGACACCGGGCTACTGCGCTGGCAGCTGAGTTATTCCGGCCTCAGCGGCCCGGCAACGGCAGGTCATTTTCACGGTCCGGCGATGGTGGGTGCCAACGCAGGGGTCGCGCTGCCCTTCACCGGCCCCGTCACCAGCCCGATGTCCGGCCAGGCCACCCTGACAGCCGCACAGGCTGCCGACCTGATGGCCGGCAAGTGGTACGCCAACATCCACACTGCCAAATTCCCGGCCGGTGAAATCCGCGGGCAGATGACGCTGCGGCCCTGAGCCGCTCGCACAGCCGGCGGCGGCCGGGGCGGTGTGGACGGCCTCCTACATACACTGCCTCCGGCCGACGACACCTCCCCTCGGGAGGCTGCCCTATGGTGTGATGAGCCGGAACCACGCTGCCCGACAGCGCACACGGCTGTCATTGAAGGACTTCATCATGCCGACAAAACTCTCCACCTTTCTTGTGTCAGCCTGGCTGCTTGCGAGCGCTTCGGCGGTGCTGGCCCAGCCCGCCGCCATGGAAGAAAAGCTGCTTGAACGCGGCGCGGTGGAAGACACCACGCCGCAGCAGAAATACCGCACCGCCATCAACGAGGCCGGCGGCGGCTACAAGCTCTACCTGGAAGAATGTGCCAGCATGGCTGCCGCCGAGCGCACCGCCTGCCGGCGGGAAGCCAAAGCCGTGTATGACCGCGACATGGCGGCAGCGCGTCAGATATTGCGCAAATAAACAGGGAAGAATAGGGAAGGGGGGAGGCGGGCGCCGCCAGAGCGGCCCGGCGCTTCCTGCGGGTTCGCATCAGCCGCTGCGGGTCAGCGGCTTTTTTTGTGGGTGCGAAGCGCAAGCCCAGACGCTTCAGGCGCGGGGGCTTGGTGGGTGGGGTTTACTCCGCCGCCTGCTGGTGCCGGTGTTCGCTGCGTTTCATCGTCAGGTAAGCGGTGCGGTCAATTTCGCGCAGCTGGCGCGGGTAACGTTCCGTCGCTTCGAACCAGTGGTGCAGCCGCTTTTCCAGCTGCTCTGCAGGTGGCGCGGCCAGCGAAACCAGGTAGGCGTCAATCGCCAGGTAATAACGCATGGTGTTGCGCTCCACCGCACCCCGCATGCCGTCTACAGGGGTTTTCTGCCCGCCGGTTTCAACCTGGGTGAACCCCGTTTTGCCGCTGCCCACCGTAGCCAGGTAGCCCTGCATGGCGATGCGCCCCGCCATGCCGTAGCCATAGGAATACTGCAGGTGCATGAAGGTCTTGCCGCCGGCAATAGGCGCCACCCGCAAGTTGATGCGGTAGTTGTGCGTGCCCAGCGGGCCCTTGTCTGCATTGAGCTGCACCGCCATGTAGTCCGGCGTGGCGCTCGCCACCCTGAAGTCAAACGCCAGGGGATACGCGTCCTTGATCTCCTGCCTGTTTTTCTTGCCGATGCTGACCTCCAGCACCGACGGGCTGCTGTCGCCTTGGGCGCGGCAAAACTTGGTGTTCAGGTGCAGCATCAGCATGTCGCACCAGTTCTCGGGGTTTTTGAACGCGGCGTTCACTGCCGCAAACGGGTAGTTGATGACCGCATAGGCATTGCCATTGACCGCGCTGGAAGATTCAGAAGATTCAATCACCAGCGGCCGCTGGAACTCGTTGCTCGCCAGCTGCGAGGTGAGGGCGGTGTACCTGGTCTGCAGCGCCGCAGCGCCCGATTCGGCCGGGGCTGCCAGGGCGCCACCGGCGCAGGCCGTGACGGCCAGCAGGCTGGCTGCAGCCTTCAGGGAAATTGATTTCTTGCGTAATTGATGCATCGTGACAGTTTGACTGCTGGGGAAGCGGCCATTGGCAGTTTGCTCCCTTGTCTTACACAGCTTGGGGTTGCTTGGGAAAGTTAAAGGGGTGAAGACAGGCAGGATGAGGATTGAGTCAGAAAGGGAAAAGTGCCGCAGGATTGGAATAAAGTAAGCTCGAGTTCGATTGATCCGGGGGGTCCTTCTATGGTTCGCAAGCGCGTCCCGAGCAAGCTGGAAGAGGCATCTACATAGTGCTGCCATCAAATCTGACTGCAGTGTCTTTTAAAAATCTTACCCCGTCTATGGTGAGACAGGAATCATAAAAACCAAAGGCTGCCAGATCCTTAAGATAACCTCTTGGTAAGGAAAGCTCCAAGTCGTCAAATTCGGCTATGAGATTCTCCGGGTGTGCTGCTCGAACTCTATCAGCTCCAAGTACTTTCACTACTCGCTCGTATGTGAATTTAATAAAAGGCTCATCGACTGTCGGAATTTCCTTGCGATGTGTAGGCCGCAGTAATCTATCAACGGTTAAACGCTTGTTGAGTTTTGCAATCTCAGCTTGTGAGTGGGCGAGTTCTTTCTCTTTTTCGAGTAGCTCCATCGTGATGCGGTCTTTTTCCACTTTTTCCAGCTGTGATCGTTCTATTAGCTGTTTAACTATGTCATCCCGTTCAGCACGAACTTTTTCTATCTCCTGCCGTTCCGTTTCAAGTTTCTCCTTCGTTTTCTCTACGTCCTGGACGCGAGGCGTAGTGTTTTGGAGGTAGTTACGCATTGATGAATAGCCCTCATCGAGGTGACGAAGCTTCTCGCCAAAGCCGCTCTCAATCTTCACTAAAAGCTCCGCTATATCTTTGGTGAACTTGTATGTGTTGTCGTAGAAAGCATTACTCGTATCGGTTGCCTTGAAATAAAAGAGGGCTGAAAGACCAACTGCGAAAAGTGCGAGAAGAAGCGATAGCAGCGCAGAAAAGTCAATGGTTGTAGTGATCTCCATTGAATAGATTTTGAATGCGACAACCGCAGTGAGAATTACTGCGCAGACCGCCTTCACCCATTCCCATAGATTGAAATCAACCGGTAGTTTGTGTGTTTTGTGTTGTTCCATCCTGCACCTGTTTGATTGACATTCGTGCGATTCGTGAGAGCGCCATCTCCGCTATCATAAAACCGCCACCGCATGGAGAGCATCCTCCAAATAGAGGGAATCGACGACGTTTTCCAACGCTGGTACGTTCAAAAAAAAGTCTACCAAGACGCGACAATGCCCAGAGGAAGGTGGACGTAGCGGCCCCCCGGTTTTCAGCTACCAGCCCGAATGCCACCGCTTGTTGAAACCCCTGGCGACGTTCAGTCCAGGTACTTCCCGCCATTGATCGACAGCGTGATGCCGGTGATGAAGCCCGCTTCATCGGCGGCGAGGAATACGACGGCCCGGGCGATCTCCGCCGGGGTGGCCAGGCGGCCGGCAGGCACGGTTTTCAGGATCTGTTCCAGAACTTCGGGCCGCACCGCGCTGACCATGGCGGTGTCGGTGTAGCCGGGTGCAATGACATTGGCTGTGATGTTGCGGGAAGCGCCCTCGAGCGCCAGCGCCTTGGTGAAGCCGATCATTCCGGCCTTGCTGGCTGCATAGTTCACCTGGCCGACCTGGCCCGCGAGGCCGTTGACCGAGCCCATGTTGATCACGCGGCCGAAGCGCCGTTCGCGCATGCCTTCGATCACCGCGCGGCACATGTTGAAGCAGCCGCCCAGGTTGACGCCGATGACCTCGCGCCATTGCTGCTCCGTCATTTTGTGAAGCATCGCGTCGCGCGTGATGCCGGCGTTGTTGACAAGTACCTCCACCGGGCCAAGTGCGGCCTCGACCTGCGCCACACCGAAAGTGCAGGCGGCCGCATCGGCCACGTCCCAGGTGAAAGTGGCAATGCCGGTGCGGGCGGTGAAAGCCTCTGCCGCAACGTGGTTTCCGCCGTAGTTGGCGGCGACGCGGTAGCCCGCAGCTTGCAGGGCTTCGGCGGTGGCTGCCCCAATGCCGGCGGTGCCGCCGGTGACCAGTGCAACACGCATGTCAGGCCTCCAGCGCGAGATAGCGAATTGCCGGCACGAGGCCTGCAACAGGCACGGTTTGAAGGGGTGTTTGCGCGTTTGTTGCCATGATTTCCTCTGCTTCCGGTTGGCATCATCACACAGGGACCAAGCGCTTTCATGCTACTGGGGGAGGGTGAATTCGTCCAGCATTGAGATGGATCAAAAAGAAAGCGCGGTCAGGCGTTTTCTCCGGCCTGATGAGGAAAGAATGCGAAAAGGGGAAGCGGGTGCGAACGGATTTCCGGCGAATGCCGGCTTCAGCCCGGTGCCGGTATCGGAGCAGGAGAGAAGGAGATTCCAGATTTCGCCGCTGTCCCGGCGATTTGGTTCATACTAATGAAAACTGCTTAATGCAGACCGCGCTTTTGAACGGCTTACGCCGTACCGCAAGCTGTACAACCCGCAACTAGTGAGGAAAGGTACCGCCTGGGCATGAACCACAGAAATAGTGACGTGTTGGCCCCGCGCGCGCCAGACCCGCTGTGGCTACGCTCTGCCCCGTGCTCCAAGCTGTGTGCAGCTCCTGCCCGGGAGGTTCAGGGGTGACCCGCGACGAGGAACTGATTCAGGTCAACGAGCGACTGGCAGCCCAGGCGCTGGAATTGTCCAGGCAACAGCTTGCCCTGGATGCCCTCAGGACCGAGGTCCAGCACCTGCGCGGCCTGGCCGCCATCTCAGGCTACTGGTACTGGGCGCAGGACGTTCACTACCGCTTCACCGAATTTGCTGCCGCCCGGGACGCGGGCCTGCCGGACACCACCGCTGCGAGCGACGCAATTGGCCATTGCCCTTGGGACTTGTCGGGCGTGGTTCCCGTCAGCATGTCGTGGGCGGCACACCGCGCGGTGCTGGATGCCCATCAGCCCTTCCGGGATTTCGAATACATGCAACCACTGGCGGGCGGGCGGCCACGCTATTTCTCTGCGACTGGCATGCCGCTGTTCGACAAGCAGGGCCAGTTCATGGGTTACCGGGGAACAACGCGCGACATCAGCGACCGTAAACGCTCGGAAGAAGCCCAGCGGCAGACCGCGGTTTTTCTGGATCTCGTGGTCGACAACATCCCGTTTGCCTTTCATATGATGTCGGGGCAGGAAGGGCACCCGGTGGTGATGTGGAACCAGGCGGCCCAGGCACTTTATGGCCTGAAACGTGAGGAAGCGATAGGCCGCACGGTTTACGACCTCTGGCCCAAGGCCGACGCGGAACGCATGTACGCGGCGGACCAGCGGGTGATTGACAGCGGCGAGCCGCAGGACTTTCCTGATCGCCTGGTCGCGACTGCGCACCGCGGCCTCATTCATGTCCACCTGCGCAAGGTTCCACTCAAAGACGCCAGTGGCGCGGTGACACATATCCTGATCACCGCCGAGGACATCACCGAGCGCCTGGCCACTGAGGACAGCCTGCGACACAGCCAGGAACGCTTTCGCAGCCTGACCCAGCTTTCTTCGGACTGGTACTGGGAGGTGGATGAGCAGTTTCGCTTTACCGTGCTGTCCGGCGGCACGACCGATGAGATCAAGGCCTCGATTGCCAGGTTTCTGGGCAAGGCCCGCTGGGAAATCGGCCGCACGCCGGGTGACCAGGCCGTTTGGGCAGCGCATCGCGCGCAACTCGAAAGGCATGAAACCTTCCGTGATTTTGAGTATGAGCGGGAGGATGACGACGGCCGGCGGGTTTTGTGCATCAGCGGCGAGCCCGTTTTTGACGCTGACGGCAAGTTCACCGGGTACCGCGGCGTAGGCACCGATATCACGGCACGCAAGCGGGCGGAGGCGGGGCTGCGGGCGAGTGAAACGCGTTTCCGTACCGTTATCGCGGTGCTGGCAGAAGGCGTTGTGCTGCGCGATGCCGATGGAAAAATAGTTGATTGCAATGCAAGCGCCGAACGCATCCTCGGGCGCACCCTGGCACAGATGAAAGGGTCGGTCACGGTCGATTCGGGGTGGCAGATGCTGCGTGAAGACGGCTCGCTCCTGCCTGAAGATGAGCGCCCGAGCACGATGGCCATACGTACCGGCCGGCCGCAGTCGAACGTGGTGATCTGTTACCGCAAGCCCGACGACAGCACGCTCTGGGTGCTGCTGAACCTGCAGCCCCTGTTTGAACAGGGTTCCGGCACGCCTTCCGGTTTTGTCACCACCATCACCGATATCAGCAAGCGAAAACGCGATGAAATGGAGATCGTCCGGCTCAATGTGGACCTGGAAAACAGGGTACTGCGCAGGACGCTCCAGCTGGAAGCGGCCAACAGGGAGCTTGAGGCGTTCTCCTATTCCGTGGCGCACGATTTGCGATCTCCGCTGAGCTCCATTGATGGGTACTCCGCACTGCTGCAAAAAGCAATACCTCCCAACTCCGGCGAACGTACCAATCATTACCTGACGCGGATACGCAGCGGCGTGCAGCGCATGGGAGAACTCACCGACGGCCTGCTGGCCCTGGCCCAGCTGTCGCGCACCAGCCTCAAGTGGGAATGGCTGGACCTCAGCGAGGAGGCCGCAAAAATCATCCGGCAATGGGCTGAAAGCGACCCTTCGCGATTGGTGGAAGCAGCGATCGAGCCTGGCATGACTGTGCGGGCCGACATCTCGCTGCTGCGCCAGGTCCTGGAGAACCTGATTGCCAATGCCTGGAAATTCAGCTCAAAAAAAACCTTGACCAGTATTTCCGTTGGCAAGGAAAGCGGTGCTGACCAGGAGGTCGTCTATTTTGTCCGGGACAACGGCGCGGGCTTTGACATGGCCTATGCGGACAAACTTTTCGGCACCTTCCAGCGCCTTCATTCGCCCGATGAATTTGCAGGCAGTGGCATAGGCCTGGCCACGGTCAAGCGCATCATCACCCGCCACGGGGGCAGGATCTGGGCCACCTCGGCGCTGGGCGAGGGAAGTACCTTTTATTTCACCATCGGGAGCGAGCAGAAAGTTGCTGCATCGGATGCCGACACGCTGGATGACTCGCGGATTGCGTTGGCGCAGGCCCCGCGCTCCCGCTATTTGTTCCAAGGCGCGACCGGGGCGCCCATCAGCAGCGACAACGACGCTTTCACCATCCGCGACCAGCAGTTCAGCAACGCCTTCGAGCACGCAGCCATCGGCATGGCGCTGATCGCTGTCGATTCGCGGCGGCTCCGTGTCAACAGTGCCTTCTGCCAGATGCTGGGCTACTCCGAAGCGGAGATGATGTCGCGCACCATCCATGACATCACCCACCCCGATGACATCGAGTGGGACCTGGTGCAGCGGGCCAGGGCGCTCGCCGGCGAAATCGAAACCTATCAGTGGGAAAAGCGTTATATCCATCGCTCTGGCAGCATTGTCTGGGGTTACCTCAGCTGTTCACTGGTGCGCGATGCTGACCGCGAGCCGCTGCATTTCATCGTGCAGGTCCAGGACATCACCGAGCGCAAGTTGACCGAGCAGGGATTGCGCGAAAGCGAAGAGCGCTTCCGTGCGCTCACCGAGCTGTCTTCCGACTGGTTCTGGCAGCAGGATGAAAACTACCGCTTTGTTCAGGTTTCAGGCGAGGCACCCCATATGACCGCCATTTCCCGCGTGGCGATAGGCAAGACGCCCTGGGAACTGAACCATGTTGGCATGGACGACAGTGTCTGGGCGACTTACAGGGTCCAGCTCGAACGTCACGAGCCTTTCCGCGACGTTGAAATCCCCCAGCGTGATCGCAAGGGGAGGGTCCGTTACATCAGCATCAGCGGGGCACCGATTTTCGACGCATCGGGGCGCTTTACCGGCTATCACGGGACCGGCCGCGACAACACCGAAATGCGCCGGGTCACCGAAGCCCTGCGCGTGAGCGAAGCGCAGCTGCGCGACATCACCGACACTTTGCCGGCAATCATTTCCTACGTGGATGCCAACCAGCGTTTCCGCTTTCACAACCGCGCCTATGCAGAGGGCCTGGGTCTGTCGCGCGAGGAGATCAATGGAAGAACCATGCAGGAGGTGCTGGGTGAAGAAGGGTATGAACTTGCGCGGCCCTGGATCGAAGAGGTTTTGTCGGGCTACCCGGTGACTTTCGAGCGCCACCGGAAAACCCCGAACGGGGACTTCCGGGACTTCATCGTCAACTATTTTCCCCGTTATGGCGACGGTGCCGAAGAAGGGCAGGTCATTGGCTTTTATGCACTGGGCACCGATGTCACCGAACTCAAGCGCATCGACCGCATGAAAAACGAGTTTGTTTCCACGGTCAGCCACGAGCTGCGCACGCCGCTCACGTCCATTCGCGGCTCCCTGGGGTTGATCTCGGGCGGTGTCGCCGGTGAACTGCCGGAGGCGGTCAAGACGCTGGTGGGCATTGCCAGGAACAACTGCGAACGCCTGATCCGCCTGATCAACGACATTCTGGACATCGAGAAAATCGAGTCCGGCAAGATGCGTCTGGATTTCCAGGTGATCGAGCTCAAGCCCTTGCTGCTACAGGTGCTGGCAGCCAACGAAGGTTTTGGCGCTGCGCAGAACGTCAGCCTGAAGCTGCATTTCCCTGACCAGGATTTGTGGCTTCGCGTCGACAGCGACCGCCTGGCCCAGGTCCTGACCAACCTGCTGTCCAACGCGATGAAGTTCTCTCCGCCGGGTGGCGTGGTGGAGGTCCATGTCTTGCAGGCCGGCCTGGGTGTGCGGGTGGAGGTACGTGACCACGGGCCGGGCATTCCGGAGGAGTTCAGCAAGCGCATTTTCCAGAAGTTTTCCCAGGCTGACTCGTCCGACGCACGGGTGAAGGGGGGCACCGGACTGGGCCTGAACATTTCACGGGCCATCATCGAACGCCTGGGTGGCAACATCGGTTTTGAAACCGCACCCGGCACAGGCACCACCTTTTATTTTGAGCTGCCGGAGTGGAAAAAACTGCCTGCTCCGGCGCCTGACGCACATGCAGGCACGGAGCCGGTCCGACCACGCATCCTGATCTGTGAGGATGACCAGGACATCGCACGCCTGATCAGCATGATGCTGGACAAAGGAGGTTTCGACGCCGACATGGCTTATTCTGCAGCGCAGGCGCTGGAACTTCTGGCCCAGACTTCCTATGCCGCCATGACGGTGGACCTGAAGCTCCCCGACCAGGACGGCATCACACTGATTCGCCATCTGCGCGCGCAGGCTGCCACGAAGGATCTGCCCATTGTGGTGGTCTCGGCCGAGGCTGACCAAGGGCAGATCCAGTTCAACAACCAGCTGCTAACGGTGTCAGAGTGGCTGGAAAAGCCCATCAACGAAAACCTGCTGGTGCTGGGCCTGAGGCGCGCGATAGCCGGGGCCCAAGGCAAGCCGAGAATCCTGCACATCGAAGACGACCTGGACATCCAGCGCATCACCGCAGCCATCGCGCAGGACTTCGCCACCTTCGAGTTTGCCGCCACGCTGCAGGAGGCCCGAACGCGGCTACGCGACCAGCGCTTTGACCTGATCCTGCTGGACCTGACCCTGCCTGAAGGGTCTGGCTGGGACTTGCTGGCCGACATCGCGGCACTCGAGCCGCCCCCGCCCGTGGTGGTTTTCACGGCCGGCGAGGTGGAGCGGGAGCAGGGCATGCGGGCCGATGCCGTACTTGTGAAGTCGCAGACGTCCAACGCCGAATTGCTGGAAACCTTGCAGCGCGTGCTGGCGAGGGATTGAACGAAGGCTTCATTGGGACGTGTTGCCTGCCGTTGGGTGGCAGCTTTTCGCGAATGCCTGGAAGCGCGGAAGGTGCGAAAGTAAAACGCTACGCTTCAGCTCCATCCTCGGGCAGCTTCAAAATTTCTGCATACCCACCTGGCTGCGGCACGTAGAATTCGCAGCTGGCAATCGCGTTTGAGGTACTCACAGAATCTATGCTTTGGAATTTGTATGTAAAAAAATGCCAATCCTTGACGGACTGGCACATGCGGCGCTCTCACTTTCGCGGCTTCACTTTGCTGGAGCTTTTGGTCGTGATGGTGATTATTGGCTTATTGGCCGCGTACGTGGGGCCGCGTTACTTTGCCCAGCTGGGCAAATCCGAGCAGGGTACCGCAAAAGCCCAGATCGAGGCATTTGGCAAAGCCTTGGATTCTTACCGTCTGGATACCGGGTATTACCCAACTACCGAAAAAGGATTGGCCTCTTTGGTTACCAAGCCAAATGGTGAATCGAAATGGCAGGGCCCTTATCTTCAAAAAGCGGTACCTCTGGATCCATGGGGTCGAGCCTATATCTATCGCAGCATCAGCAACGGCGGTGATTTTGATCTGCTTTCTTATGGGAAAGATGGGCAACCTGGTGGAGACACTGACAACGCTGATGTGTCCTATCGATAGGCCTATTCAGAAAGTTATTATGGCAATATTGGATCCAACCTAAAGTTTGTCGAGCTGTACAGTCCATATTCCGCGAATTACCTGAGCCACTGCAAACCCCATCGGGTTGTTGCTTGCAACACTGCTTACGCTTTCCAGCTGCCAGGGGCGGTTTTCATACCCTGTGTTGAATAGGGTGGTCAGTGATGCGGCTCTGTTCATCGAGTCGAGCTCGAACTCCAGACGCAGGATGCCGGACGATCCGTCCAAACTTAAATTGCGCAGTCGGGTACCGGGTTCGGCGAGATTCTCCACAGTGGCAAATACTTTGTTCAAATCTTGCTGAAGAAGCTTCGCCGCTTGTTCTGCACTGGCATGCCTGGGGTTGAGCCGTATTTCCTTGGGTGCATCCAACAGCTTTAATTGTTGCCCGGCAACACCGATTCGGTTTTCTGCGTCGCGCACGGTGCTACTGGTTTTTTGCCAGTGCCAGGAGGCCCAAGCCATCACACACACGCCGAAAAGCACTGCAAACGCCCATACCCATTGCCAGCGCCTGTCCTCGATGAAATCAATCTGAATGGGTTTCATGGCTGGTACCAGTGGGCTGGCCATTGTTTGGGGCCTTTTGGCATGACAGTCGCTGTTTTGACGCCAAATCCGATTTTTATGACCTGGTTGTCTGTGAGGCTGTGACTGACCTGCCAGCGCCGGGCATGCATCAACAGCGTGGCTGAATCGATCTGGCCGGGCAGGGTCGATACGTGAAAACCGTTTTGGCCATCGCTTGCAAGCAGAGTTAGGGCATCTGGTTCCAGAAGCACCACACTTTTGATGCCCGGGTGGCGAACCGCCGAACACTGCGTGACAACCGACCAAAGTGGCTGAATGGAGACGAGGCGGCCGCCCAACTGGACAGTTCCTCGGCGCAGTTCTTCAATAGTCGCGAGGCTAACGGCCGCCGCAACGCCCGAGTGAATGGCGTCGATTTCACAGGCGAGCTGCTCAATACCTGCACCCAAGGTGTGCGCAGCCGCAGCCTTCGCGATTTGCTGCCGCTCCTGCCATTGCTTCACCTCTTTTGGCGTTGCGACTTCAAGGGCGGGGCAGAAGGCAGCGCTGAGGTAAATACGAAGCCTGCTGCCTTTCTTTATATTTACATCTGCCTGCTCATTGAGCATCTGCAATACGCTCGCCAGCGGCAGTGCCGCGTCGTGGTGCATGACCATGGAGGCCGCGGAGCCAGCCTTGAACATGGCAAGACCTTGACCGAGGTAGATATCTGTCGTTTCAGACCAGGCCGACCACACGGGCAACCTCCTCGAGAGTTGTGGTGCCTTGCGTCACTTTGTTCAAGGCTTGCGTCAACAGACGGGTACTCCCGTCGCGATAGACAACCTCTTTGAGCTCAGTCATGGATGGTTTGCGAACAATCAGGTCACGGACGCTATCCGTCAATTCATGAACTTCTGCCACCACAAAGCGTCCTCGATAACCGGTCTGGCGACAGTGTTCGCAGCCTTTCGCTACCGGTAGTACCTCAGGAACGGGCAAACTCAACGCCGCGAGTTTTTCCCGGTCGGCCTGGGTGGAGTCTCTCCAGGATATGCAATGCTGGCAGAGCTTGCGCAACAGCCGTTGAACCACTACACCGTTCAAGGCCGAGGCGAGCGCGAACGGGTCAATGCCAAAATGCTGAAAGCGCCCCAGCACGTCGAACAGGCTGTTTGCATGTACGGTGGTAAATACCAGATGCCCCGTGAGAGAAGATTGAATGGAAATTTCGGCTGTTTCTGCATCGCGGATCTCACCCACCAGAATTTTGTCCGGGTCGTGGCGCAAGATCGAACGAAGTCCCGTGGCGAAGGTCAGGCCTTTCTGCTCGTTCACCGGAATTTGCAGTACCCCGGGCAGTTCATACTCCACCGGATCTTCAATGGTCACGATTTTTTCCAGGCCATCATTAGCTTCGGACAGCGCGGCGTAAACAGTGGTGGTTTTACCGCTGCCAGTTGGCCCGGTGATCAACAGCATGCCGTGCGGGCGTGTTGCCAATTCCCTGATGACGACGGCTACGGCGGCGTCAAAACCCAATACATCAAGCGACATGCTTTGCTCGCTATGGCGCAACTGGGCCTTGTCCAGCAAACGCAACACCGCGTCTTCCCCAAAAATGCTGGGCATGATGGAAACACGCAAATCAATACTGGACCCGTCTTGTTGCTGCCAGTGAATGCGTCCGTCCTGCGGTCGGCGGCGTTCGGTGATATCGAGTTGTGCCAACACCTTGATGCGGGAAATAACTTCTTCCGCTCGCGCATCGTCGAGTCGTTCCCCAGGAGACATTACCCCGTCCAACCGGTACTTGATGCCTACACCTTGTCGGTCTGTTTCAAAGTGAATGTCACTTGCGCCTTCTTTGTAGGCTTTTGCAATGGCCTGGTCTACAAACTGCACAACGGGAAAGGCATCATTGGCATTGCCAGCTTTTGCGGAAGTGAGCGTTCCGGAAGATTTCGTCTTCCGATTTTTCTGAAGTGATGCCAACTGCCCTGGCCGCGCCAAGGCAAGCTGAAGATGGGTTTGCGCAGGTTTTGCCAGTGCAGAAGTGGCTTCGTTGGACCAGGGATCCTCGCATAGCAGGATCGCTTTTCCGCCAAGCATGATCCTCATGGAAGCCGGCGTCTGACTTGCTGGCTCTATGGTTGGGTCTGCTCTGGCATGAGTCCACTGCTCATCGTCGATCATCGCTATGCCATGGCCGCCCAGAAGCAGGTCGGCCAGAGCAGTCTCACTGAGACTCAAAGTCTTGGTCAAGGCCTTGCAAAGGCTCCCGTCCTGGGGGGGGGGAGATTGGCGCAGGGTTACCAGCGCGACGTCTAGCTGCGCTTGTGCCGAAGACTTTGCTGATGCAGTCATGTTCATCGGTGCAGCTTCCTGTTAGCGCAAATTCGTTGCCATGTCGAAAACGGGAAGGTACATCATGACAACGATGGTACCTACCATCAGGGCGACCGCCAGCAAAAGCAGTGGCTCAACGATGCGGGTGGCGCGTTCGACAAACAATTCAAATCGCTCGCCATGCAAACGTGAAACCACATCGGCAGCGAGATGAAAATCACCATTGCGTTCGGCCGCCGCCATCAAACGCCGCCCGACTTCATCACACAGATGGGACTCGGCCAGTGCCTGGGAAACAAGGCCGCCACGCTCGATTTGCCCAAGCGCCTGCTCAAGTGCCGTTTTCAAATGAGATGACAAGGCAGACTGACAGGCAACTGCCATGGCTTCCGTCATGGGGTAACCGCCCTTGAGCAACAAAGCCAAGGCCTGGTACATCATCGCGAGCTGAAAATCTTCTACGCGTTGGCGTATCCACGGAATTGAGCGCCCCAACTGAGCGGCAAAGCGTGAGGCGCCGCCGCTGGCAATCCAGAAGGCCAGTGTTGCGCCTACAACACCCATGCTGGTTAAAACAGCGTTCCTGTTCTTGCCGATGAACTGGCTGACTTCGATGGTCAGCGCGGTGCTGCCGGTGGAGGCGCCGCGCAGGTTTTCATACATGCCCGCAAAATTGGGCATGACCACCAGCAGCAGAAATAGGGAAATACCCAACCCCAGCGTGGTCACCAGCGCGGGGTAAATGGACGCACTGATCACTTTGGTGCGCAACTGCTCCACCAGATTGTTGAAGCGTAAATAATCGTCCAGCGCTTCAATCAGATTGCTGGTACGCTCGCCCGCCCGCACGGCGGCAATCAGGACCGCAGGCGTATTGGGCAGACCGCTCAGTGCCTTGGACAGAGACTGACCTTGTTGGAGGCGCGCCAAAAGCGCAGCCGATAAGCTGTCGCTACGTCCCTCCATACGCTCACGTGCCGACAGTGTGTCTACAGCTTCCACAATGGTCATTCCGGCATGAACCAAGGTTCTTACTTCGCGGCAGAACACCGGGAAACGGTTACGCGGTACCGCGCGTTTCAATTGCCAGGGTTTGGACACTTTGCGGACGCTGAGAACTGTTTTTCCCTGAGTATGCAGGGAAGCACGCAACGACGGCTCATCGCTTGAGTCCATCAGCTGTTCGCTGACAGTCAAGTCACCCAGGCGCAAGCTGCGGACTTGATACTGCATGACTCAGCGCTTCGGCAGCGCCGCAGCCGCTGCGGGTGGTGGCTGATAGACAAACAGCCAGTCGGAATAACGTTCAACAGGCGGGAGCACCAGTGCACCCATTTCAATCGCACCACTGCGCAACGGTCGCTCCACGCTCAGGCTATGAACGCCGGCGATGCCGCCATCAGAAGATACAACGATGCCCCAGTTTGAGGAGCGCGCTACCGGATCGCCATAAATTTCCCTCAGATGCCGCTTGATGCCCACAAACCGTTTGTCATCAACAAGGTCTTCGAGCGAGCGTGGCCAGCGTTTGACATTGCCGGGTGATGCTTCGTAATAGGTGCCGATGGCCTGCATATAAGCCTGCCCGATACGAAGCAGATCGCCTTCCCGTTCTCTTTGCGCCTGCTGCGATACATAAGTCATGACACCCTGCGTTGCGAGAGCAAGGATAAACATGGCGGCCAGCACGGCAAGCAGCGTAAAGCCCTGTTGCCGGTGCGATGGTGGCAGCGGTGTTGAAAAACTACCAGGCTGCATAGTCACTCCCGTCCCTGGCACGTTGGGTAGCTCCGCTTTTCACGTCAAAAACTCCCGCAGAGGACGCTTTGGGCGGAATCAGAATCCAGGAGTCAGTGCGCTTGGTGATGGGGTCTAGCGGTACGGCGCGGATATAGCGCTGCTTGACCAGGTCCTCCAGGTTGTCCGGGTAGCGGGCTTTGTCGCGATAGAACTGATCAATGGCGGTACGCAATCCCACCAGATTCTGCCGCAGCACAGTCTCCTTGGCATCGTCCACACGGTCGAGGTATCTGGGCGCAACCAGGCTTGCCAGCACAGCAAGCACGGCCATGACCACCAGCAACTCAATCAAGGTAAAGCCGGTAGTGGAGGCCGGGTAGGAGCGCGTCACGACCGTGCTCCGTGGCTCACCGGAAATTTGCCACCTACCATTTTGCATAAGGCGTACCGTCCAGGGCTATTCCGTCCGATGAAGAGTGAATGTCGTAAACATCGGCACCCGCAACAGGTTTATTGGGTGGTGAAGCGTAGCTGCGCAGACGCCAGGTTTTCTCAGCGGGAAGGCGTGCGTCGGCAAAAGGGTCGCGCGGAATTTGCCGTAAGAAGTATTGCATTCTTCCTCTGCCTTGCGGTCGGGTGTCAGGGGTCCCCTCAACCAGTACCTTGAGATTGGCAGGGTAGCCCGATTCGCCGGAGGCCGCTGTCACTGCCCCTTGATCGACTGCCCGTTTGTAGTCGTCGATTGCCCCGCGAATTTCTCGCAAGGCCAGGCGAAGGTCGCGCTCTCTTTGCGCAGTCAAAAGTGTCTCACCGAGCGGCATGATAGCCGCGGCCAAGACCCCCAGAACAGCCATGACCACCAGCAGTTCGATGATGGTAAATCCGCGAACTCCAGCCTTGGTGCCGGTGGTTGAAATGGAAGTCATTTCACGTCAAGATGCAGCGTTGGCAGCTCCCCTATGGCCTGAGCGCCACTCAAGGCAATGGGTTTCAGGCTGGTGACCGCCAGATCTATCGGCCCTGCTGACTTGGCCTTAAGGCGCAACAGCAGCAAACCGCCCTGGCCCGTCGCGCCGTTGGCGTCGTTGGTCAGGATTCCCGCGCTGATGCGCCCGGTTGCCGTGTTGACAGCATGAGTGAAACTTGTCGCGCCGCCCGATTGCTTAAAAAACGGACCTTCGCTGACTTCCAGTACTTCCAGTGATTGAGCGGGAAAAGCTACTTCAAGCGGCGCGCCTCGAAGCGCCGCGCCGGATGCCAGGTTCAACGTAACAACAAACTCCGTGCCGACTTTCAGATCGGAAGGTGCTTGCCAGGTGACTCGAACGGAGCCCGAGTCGGTTGCCCCCAAGGACGGAGATGCGTTGACTGCTTTGGTGGTCAGTGCCGCAGTCGGTGTATGGGGTGCGCTGGTTGTGTTTGTCGCCAGGGTGCTTCTTGCGGCCAATGCAACCCGGGTTGGTGTGGCCCGCAACCGTGTCGCCATTTCGCTGCCTACCCACATTTCTGCCTGAGCCAGATCGGGACGAGGCGCGTTTCGCAAAATGCGTGGGGTGATGGCCAGTACGAGCTCGGTACGCTGGAAGTCGTCTCTCTGGCTGGAGAAGAGCCGACCCAGAACAGGCAGGTCACCCAAGCCGGGCACGCGATTGGCGCTGGAACGGTCTTCATTGCTGATCAAGCCCGCCAGCAACTGGGTTTCTCCGTCCCGCAAACGCAGGATGGTATTGGCATTGCGGGTACCGATCTGATAGGCAAGCGATCCCCCGGCGGTGCGAATTTCCTTTGCCAGGCTGCTGACTTCCAGTCCCAGCTTGATGGAGACTTCGTCGTCCGGAGAAACAGTCGGCTCAACTTCGAGTTTGATGCCGACATCCAGGTAGCTGACACTTTCCGACAGGAAGCCAGTCGCGGTTGAATTCGAGGTAATCACCGGGACTTTGTCGCCAATCAGGATGCGGGCTTTCTCGCGGCTTTTTGCGCGGATGCGGGGATTGGCCAGAATATTGAAATCACCCACTTCACGGCGCAGGTTGACGAGCAAACCCGCTACGCCTACGCCAATTCTCTCGGAGTTCAAGCTTCTCATGCTGCTGACAGTCAACCCGGTTGCCCCCGGCACGGGCAGGGGGGTCAGCGAAAAGCTGTTGGGGAAATTGATCCCCAACTCAGTCAGACGGGTGGTCTTGATTTCCAGAATTTCAACCTCCAGCATGACTTCAGCTTCTCCAACGTCATGCAACGCCACCAGGCGCTCTGCCAAAGCGATGATTTCCGGAGTCTCGCGCAAGGCAATCAGGTTTGCGCGTTCGTCGACAAACGGATCCTTGATTCGCAGCATTCCCCGCAACAACGCTGCGGTGGACTTGGCTTCAGCGTGCCCCAGATGAAACACGCGGATGACCTGCTCCTGGTGTTCACGCTGTTTTTCAGGCGTATTTGGATAAATCAGTACCGTCTTCGGATCGATGATGCGCCGTGATAATTGATGAGCGCCCGCTACCAGGTCAATGGCATCATCGACGCGTGCTGACCGCAAATACAGGGTGACCCGGTTGTCCTGTTTGACATCCCGGTCCAGGATGAAATTGATGCCACTACCGCGAGTAATGGCCTCCAGCACGGTCGAGAGGGGAGCGTTGCGGAAATCGAGAGTAATAGGCCGCGCTTCGGCCAAACCGCGCTGGCCCGCGGGTTCAGATTCAAAGCGAAGCTCAGCCTCCAGCCGGCGCTGAAGCACCAGCAATTCGGGCTGACGAGGAGAATCCCGAAGGCCAGATTCAACAACGCGAAGGGCTTGCTCCTTCTTTTTGCTGTTCATCAGCGTCAGCGCTTCGTCCAGGCTTTTTTCCGCTCGGCGCTGCGCGACCACGTCATTCTGCAAAGCCATGATGCGTTCGTTTCTCGGATCCAGCGCCAAGGCACGCAACAGCGTCTTGTCGGCATCGTCAAACCTGCCTGCCGCCCGCTGCTGTGCAGCCTGTGCAACCAGGCGGGCGACGGCTTCGGTCTGGGCTGACACCAGGCCAGCTCTCAATGTGGCGCTTTCCGGATACTTCGCCACGCCTTCCTGCAGCCCCTGTATCGCGGTTTCGTAGTCCCCCTCCCGCAGCTTGGTGCTCGCGTCATCCCGGATGAGTTGTGCGCATCCTCCCAGCACAAACAACAGGATCAGGCTGCTCAGCGCAGTCGGTGGCAGGGCGGAAGGTCTCATCTGATCTCGTATCGGGGTGGGTCGGGCAAGTCAAGACGTGCGGTGAAATTCAAGGGCAGGTAATTCAGTTCTACAGCGCGCTCATGGATCGCGTGAACTTTGTAGCCGTTGGGCAAAGTCTGGCCGAGCGACAAAGACATGGGTGTTTCGCCAAAAGCCACAAAGATGATCTGGCTGCCATCCGGCGCTGTCATCTTGCCAGTAAACCGGAGATTCAAGGGAGGTGGTGATGGAGCCGGTGGCGCAGCCGCTGGGGCAGGCTTTTTTAAGGCTACGACAGACGCAGGCGGGGCCAGAGCCGCAAAAGGATCACGACTGGCCGGCTCCAGAGCACGGCGTTCAAGCTGCACTGGCAAAGAAAGGATGGGTGGAGACAGCTGAGCGGAATGCCCGGAAGATGCGCCTACCCTGTCGCCATCTGCGATAGCTGTCGAAGGAGTGGAGTTTCGGGCGCCAACCCATGCAATCAATACCACTGCGCCCAAGATGCCATAGACCTGTACGCGGCTGGTCACATCAGTCTTTCACGTAAAAAACAAAACTTACCTGGGTTTCCTGACGCACGGAACCATTGGGCAGTCCGCGGATGGAAAGCGATTGAATGCCCAACGACGGATAACGACCCTGTACTTCGGCCAGCCAGGTCTTGATGGCCCGGTATTCGGCATTCGTATTTAGATTGAATTGAACTTTCCGGAGTTCGCTGGCAGAGGGATCTGAGGCGATGACGGAAAGCGAAGTGATCTGCACACCAAGCAATTGTGCCTGTCGGCTCAGCTCGTGGACCACTTCATCGGATCGCGAGACCAAAGGGAGACTTTGCGTGAAGTCCCCAGACGGTTTTTGAAGTCCTTTGTGCCTTGCGGCTTGCAACTGCACCTGCAACGATTGGAGTTCGGTGCTGCGTTCATTGGCCAGGGAAGAGATGTGGCGTGTCAGCCACCATCCGCCGACGAGCGTGGCAGCCACAACGAGGCTGGCTGTCAGCACGTGATAGCGAAACGGCCATCGCTGGAACGGAATACGTGGGAGGAGCATCAGATATGCAAGGGTAATTGGCCACAGGTGAAGACAGGTGAGATGATCCGCCGCTGGTAAAAGCGTCTGAATTCTATGCCCAGAAATCGGAATTTCTGCCTTTGACTGTGGTGCAAATGAATCAGCCGCATTGATTTCAATGGCTAAACCCTAGTGTTTAAATTTTATCGATCTGGGTGTGCGGCTCTGCTGCAGTTCCTGCATCGAGTGCTCCTTTAGTGTTCATTTGGACTGTTCGGAGCGGATGCCTCCTACAAATGGAGGAGGGGAAGAGCTATTTTTTTTAAGGCCACTGGCTGAATTGCCGTCTGCTCTTGGTAGCATCGCGGCAGTCCAATTTCACAGCAACAAAAAAAGCAGGGTGGGGCATGAGGCTGATGCATTTATACAAACAAGCGCTGTCCGGTGTCATGCTGTGTATGGCGCTGGCCGCACAGCCAGCCTGGGCGCAGACCACAGTCGCCGGCACCACCCCCGGCCAGTTCAGCGTCAACGAGTCCGGCGCAGCAACGTATTCCATTCCCATCCAGGTGCCTCCCGGCGTGGCCGGCATGCAGCCGCAGCTCTCACTGGAATACAACAGCCAGGGTGGAAATGGTTTGTTGGGTGTGGGCTGGAGTTTGAGCGGCCTCTCCTCAATCACCCGATGCCCTAGAAACCCGGCCCATGATGGGGTGAGGGGTAGTGTCAATTACGATGACAACGACCGCTTCTGTATGGACGGGCAAAGACTGCTGCTGGTGAGCGGTGCTTACGGAGGGGCCGGCAGTGAATACCGGGTTGAGAAAGAAGGCTTCAGCAGAGTTATTGCCAACGGTCAGACGGGCAACGGCCCGTCGTCATTTGTCGTCAAGACCAAGGCGGGACTTACCGTCGAGTACGGCAACACCGCAGACTCCAGAATTGAAGCCCAAGGCAAGCCCACAGTCGGGGCATGGTCTGTTAACAAAATTGCAGATGTCAAGGGTAACTACCTGACCGCGACTTATGTAGAAGACAACGTCAACGGCGAGGCATATGTCAGCCGCCTGGACTACACCGGCAACGACGCCGCTGGTTTGGTTCCGTCTGCAAAAGTGACATTCAGCTATCAGCCCAGGCCAGACACCGCTACCGGGTACAAGGTGGGGTCAGTGCTTAGTCTCACCAAACGAATGACCGGCATCCAGGTTTACGCCGAATCGGCGGTGGTCCGTGAGTACAGATTTTTGCATGACCAGGCCGGCAGCAATAACAACTCAAGACTCACAAGTGTGGTCGAGTGTGATGGGCAAGGCGCGGCAAACTGTTTGCAGCCAACCACTCTGGCCTGGAACAACAGCGTCAATTCATTGACCGATTGGCAAGACTGGAACCCCCCACCGACAGCAAGCGTTGCCGTAGCTAGTTGCCAGTTGCTCCAGATGACCGATGTCAACGGCGATGGCCTGACTGATCTGGTGTGTGCCTACAACTACGGGTCGGGCCTGGATCGGACTTATGTCAAGTGGGGCCAGAGCGGCGGGTTCACGGAGTGGCAAGCCCTGAGCGATCCGCCATCCGCGGGCCTCTACATGGCGCAATGCAAATTGCTTGAGATGGTGGATATCAATGGTGACGGTCTTGCCGATCAGGTGTGTGCCTACAACTACGGGTCGGGCTTGGACAGGGTCTTTGTCAGGCTGAGCCAGGGAAATGCATTGACAGGGTGGCAAGGCTGGAGTTCTCCCCCTGCGCCGGGCTTGTACTTGGCCCAGTGCCAGTTGCTGAAGACCGTGGATGTCAATGGGGACGGACTGGCGGACCAGATGTGTGCCTACAACTACGGGTCAGGTCTTGACAGGGTTTTTGTCAGGCTCAATCAGAGCGGCGGGTTTACCGATTGGCAAACCTGGAGTCCGCCTCCAATAGCAGGCATCCACATTGCGAGCTGTCAGTTGTTTCAACTGGCAGATGTGAATGGCGATGGTTTGGCCGATCAGGTGTGTGCCTACAACTACGGATCAGGATTGGACCGCACGTTTGTGAGATTGAACCTGGGAAATGCGTTTACCGAATGGCAAGCCTGGACTCCACCGCCTTCGCCAGGTATGTATATGGGGCAATGTCAGTTGCTTCAGATGGTCGATGTCAATGGCGATGGCTTGGCCGATCAACTGTGTGCATACAACTATGGATCGGGCTACGACAGAGTTTTTGTCAGGCGGAGCAACGGCGTTGGATTTGCCGCGTGGGACACATTGAGTGCCCCGCCTGCACCAGGTTTGCACTTGGCAATGTGCCAACTTCTGCAGACCGCTGATGTGAATGGCGATGGTTTGGCTGACCAGGTGTGCGGCTACAACTACGGGTCTGGTTGGGACAGCACTTTCGTCAGGCTCAATCAAGGCAATATGTTTACAGACTGGCAAAACTGGCGGCCAGCAACCGCGCCGAGCATCCACATGTCGAGTTGTCAGTTGTCGCAGATGGTTGACGTCAATGGAGATGGGATGGCGGATCAGCTGTGTGTGTATAACTATGGGTCGGGTCTGGACAGGATTTTCGTCAAATTATCAACCTCCCAGTCGAATCGGCTTACTACCATCACGACAGGCTTGAGTGCAGCAACCAGTATTGAGCACAAGCCGCTTACCGGCTCCACGGTCTACACCAAAGACACAGGCGCGAACGCTTCCGCATATCCGAAGATTGATCTGCAATACCCGCAGTACGTAGTGAGCGAGGTAACGACCAGCAACGGCGTGGGCGGCGTCAACACAGTCCAGTACAACTACGGCGGCTTAAAGGCAGAGCAGGGCACAGGAAGAGGCCTGCTCGGCTTTCGCTGGATGAAGTCAAAGAGCGTAGCCAACAACATAGAAAGCTACACCGAGTTCAACCAGAACTGGCCTTTTA
>CAZIYA010000005.1:0-47424 GCA_964543355.1 uncultured Polaromonas sp. | reverse complement strand
GCTGCCCGGCATTGGAGACTGGACGGCGCAATACATCGCCATGCGGGCGCTGCGCTGGCCCGACGCCTTCCCCGCCGGCGACGTGGCGCTGCACAAGGCGCTCGGTGTGCAGGGCCTGAAAAATCCGGCCAGGGAAGCCGAGCTGGCATCCATGGCCTGGAAACCGTGGCGAAGTTATGCGGTCATTCGCGCCTGGAGTGGTGCGATGGCGCAAGCGGCCGACAGGCCGGGTATAGATGCGTTAAAGGAATGAATCAGGCACCCCGATTTCATTGGACTGATATACGCAGCCGCGCGACGATCAGAAATGAATGATGGAGGATTCTTTTCGCCTGATATGCAAGCTTGACAGATGAAAGTTATTTGCTACTGAATTGATAGCTGACAACCTGTGTATCAAAAGGGGAAAGCCCCGACAGCAGCCTGATGACAGGCGGAAACCCGAAACCATTCAAAGGTGACCCACATGAAATTTGACCGTTCCATCGTCCAGACCACTTTCCAGAGCCCTCTGGGAAAAATGATCATTGCAGCAACAGACAAGGGCCTGGCCGGGCTCTGGTTTGAGGGCCAGCGCCACCTGCCTGTGGAGTTAGCCGGGCCCATCCCGTGGCCCAGCGATCCGGCGCACCCTGTCCTGCAGCAAGTCATGGCCCAGCTGACAGAGTACTTTGCAGGTCAGCGCACGCAGTTCGATGTGCCGCTGGACCTGGCCTACGGCACGGCTTTCCAGCAATCGGTCTGGCAAGCGTTGCTGCAAATTCCGCAGGGTGGTACTGCCAGCTACAGCGAGGTGAGCCAGCGCATCGGCAACCCGGCCGCCGTGCGGGCCGTGGGGGCCGCCGTTGGCCGCAACCCGGTCAGCGTCATCGTGCCCTGCCACCGCGTGATGGGCGCCAATGGCGCGCTCACCGGTTACGCCGGCGGGCTGGACCGCAAGGCTGCCTTGCTTACACTCGAGGGTGTTCTTCAGGGGAGCCCGTCTTGAGCGTCACATCTTCTGCCGTGTCCGCCGGAACCCGGCAGAAAAACTGGGCCATCGACTTTGTGCTGCTGGCTGCCATCTGGGGCGCGTCCTTTCTCTTCACGCGCATAGGCGTGGGCGAGTTTGGCGCGCTGCCTACCGCGGCTGTGCGCGTGGCGATTGCCGCGGCCTTTCTGCTGCCGCTGGTGCTGCTGCGCGGACTCGGGCCTACGCTGGTGAAAAACTGGCGCCATGTGTTCCTGATCGGCATGTTCAACTCCGGCATTCCGTTTGCCTGCTTTGCGTTTGCATTGCTGTCGATCACCACCGGGCTGTCGGCCATTCTCAATGCCACCGTGCCCATGTTCGGCGCGCTGGTGGCCTGGGTCTGGCTCAAGGACAAGCCCAACCACTCGCGCCTGCTGGGCCTGGTCGTCGGCTTTGCCGGGGTGGCCATGCTGGCCTGGGACAAGGCCACGTTCAAGCCCGACGCGTCGGGCCTGGCGCCTGGCTGGGCAGTACTCGCCTGCCTGCTGGCCTGCATTTGTTATGCACTGTCGGCGAGCTACACCAAGCGCTACCTGACCGGGCTGCCGCCGCTGGTCACAGCCGCAGGCAGCCAGATTGGCGCCACGCTGGGGCTGGCCTTGCCGGCCTGGTGGCTGTGGCCGGCCCGCATGCCCGGCAGCAGCGCGTGGCTGGCCCTGCTGGCCGTCGGTGTGCTGTGCACCGGTGTCGCCTACATCCTGTACTTCCGGCTGATTGAAAACGCCGGCCCGGCGCGCGCACTGGCCGTGACCTTCGTGATTCCGGTGTTTGCCGTTTTTTACGGCGCGCTGTTTCTCAGTGAAGCGGTCACGTTGTGGATGCTGCTTTGCGCCGTGATCATCGTGTGCGGCACGGCGCTGTCCACCGGCCTGCTTAAAATCGGCCGATGAGTTCCGCCCGCAAAACGAAGATCAAGCTCAAGGCCACGCGGCCGCGCAACCCGCTGGTGGTACCCGCGGCGAAACGCAAGGCGGGGTCGCACCGCAAGCCGCAAGCGGCTGTACGGCGCAGCGAAAAAATGGCACTGGAAAAACAGTTGCGGGAGGACTGACGCCACGGAGCTCTCGCACCTGTGGCCTCAAGGACTTCCTCGTCCGATGACTTCCTGGAAATCCGCAAAAGACACCGGCTTGATCAACACCGCGTCAAACCCGAAGGTGCGAATATGCGCCACTTCTTCAATGATGGCGTGGGCGGTGTAAGCCACCAGCCTGACCGTGCCGACCGGGCAGGTTTTCCTGATGATCGTGGCCAGCTCCAGCCCGTCGATGCCCGGCATGCGGATGTCCAGCAGGATGAACTCGGGCGTGCAGGTACGCAGGTAGGCCAAGGCCGAGTAGCCTTCCGGGCATTCGTCCACCCGCCAGCCCAAGGCCTCGAGGTAAGCGCGCGCCAGAATCCGGTTGAGTTCGGCGTCGTCCACCACCAGCGCCCTGCCGCGTTCAATGAGCAGCGACATCGCCCACTCCCGTGTTTGCCGGCAGCTGGATTTCAACCGTGGTTCCCTCACCGAAACTGGAGGCGACGTAGATCCGGCCCCCCAGCAGCTCCACCAGTTCCCTGCTGAGCGCCATGCCCAGGCCGCTGCCCCGTTCAGCCGTACCGGGATCGGCGCCGAAACCGGAATGGCCGAAGCGCTCGAACACATGCTCCAGTTGCCCGGGGCTCATGCCCGGCCCGCTATCAGTTACCCGGAACAGCCAGCCGTCGGCGTTTTGCGCGACATGGAGGACAACGCCGCCCCGCGCGGTGAATTTCACGGCGTTATGAAGTACGTTGTTCAGGATCTGCATCAGCTTGATGCGGTCCGTGTGAATCGTTCTCGGCAGCCCGGGGGCGTAGTCAATGCTGAGGGCAAGCTCTTTCCCGGCCGCAGCATGGCGATGAATTCCCGCGACCGATTCACACACCTCGCGCAGGTCGCACGGGGTCACGCCTATCTCCATGCGCCCGGCTTCTATTTTTGCGAGATCCAGCATGGTGTTGACCAATTGGTGCAAATGCCTGGCGCTGCTGTTGATCATTTTTCCGTAGGCGATGGACTTCTGCATGTCACTGGATCGCGAAACCAGTTCTGAAAAACCGAGAATTCCGTTCAGGGGCGTCCGCAGTTCGTGGGAAATATCGGCAACAAAACGGGACTTCATCTCATTGGCAGAAATTGTCTTGGCCCGGGTTTCCTGCAGTTGCCGCGCGGCACGGTTTCTCAGACGGAGGTTGCGAATTCCGTAAACAGCCGAGCCATTGACACCGAGCAGGAACAGGGCGGCCATGAGCATTTCCTGCCAGTTGGCTGCCCACGTCAACGCCGGAACATCGGTGCCAACCACGACGTTCAGAGGAAGGTCGCCCAGAGGTTCCGCATACCAGGACACTTCAGGCTGGGTGCCGGTGGCAGCCGTGAGGAAATACCCGTGCATGCCGGCACCGGACTGGCCCTGCGCCATGGTGGGAATCGCCAGAGCCGGGTTAAAGCTCGAGGCGCCGAACCAGGCGCGGGGCATGCCATCGGATCCGATCAGACCAAAATTGACTTGGGGCGTTGCCAGGGCCGGGCCAAGAAAACGGCCGAGGAAAGCCGTGTCCACGCTGGCCAGAATCACGCCGGAGAAGCTGCCGTTTCTGCGGAAGATGGGGCGTAAAAACTCAATGCTGGCAGGCGCCAAGGCACCGCCCGCCACCGGCCGGCTCACAAATAGCGAATCACTGGAATTGCTGACATGCGCCAGGAATTGCGCCCCGTCACCCAGATGCACTTGCCTGGCATTGGCGTTCATTGAGCTTGCGACCTTCATGCCCGAGGCATCCACCACAGCCACCTGCAGGATCAGGGCCTTGAAGTCGGGCAAGCCCTCATGGAAATCCCGCTGGTCTCCCAAACGCGACTGGGCCACCCATTCCGAACGCCCCTGCTTCAAGGTCTGATCGACAAGCTGGAATGCCGCAGAAGCATATTGCGTCACAAGATGGGAAAGACGCCTGTTGTTGGCCTCCATCTCGACAATCGATGCGCGCCTGCTGTTGCCCTCCGCATACACAAGAACCCAACAGAACAACACGGAAACCAGCAAAGCGATGGAGCCGACACATAACTGATGGCCATCAATATCGTAGCGGTCAAGCATTTTTTTTGCCGCATGGACGGGGCGAAGCACTTTCCGGAGGCGCCGGGCCCGGTCACTGAAAATCCCTGGCTCAGACATAAATATCCTTGGCTCCTTCGCCGATAAGTGGCAACTATCGGCAGTAAAGGGCTAAACCCGCTAACAGCATTCATTGCGAGGTGAGAACCCCCGCAGATGAAGGAAATTCACTTCTCCTTATTAAAAAACGCTTTTAACTATTTTTGTGATAATAACGATTATAGCCAGTGTGTCAGAAAAATGCATGCAAATCCGCGCACCGTTTTTTGGCCCGGTCGCCTGGACGAAAAATAGCACGCAATACGCATACTGCTTCCCCCCAGGAGGCACGCGGTGCAAGAGCAGTTGGCGGGTTGCCCCTTCTCCGCGGACCTCCAGAAGCCAAGCAAGCCGGAAACACGGCAGTCCCGGCATTCTCATTCTGCGTCCGGCTTTTACTTCTGCAGGACACGGCCCAATTCTTCAAACACGGCCAGCCGGGACAAGGGTTTCGTGAGATAGCCGCTCATTCCCGAGACCAGGCACAGCTCCCTGTCCTGGTCAAGCGCATGCCCACTGACTCCGATGATCGGGATTTCTGCCAGGTAGCGGCGACGTATGCCGGTTTCCGACGCTGCCCCGCTTCTGAGCAGACGGGTAGCCGTCAGTCCGTCCATCACCGGCATGGAAACATCCATCAGCACGGCATCCAGCAAATCGTCGGCCATCAGGCACTGCAAAGCTTCCTCTCCATTCGACGCCAGCAGCACGGTAGAGCCCTCCCTCTTGAGCCACGCCTCTACCAGCGATTGGCTGGTCAGGTCATCGTCCACCACCAGGATGCGCGTACCGGCCAGGGCTTCCAGGCTCGCAGGAAGCCCGGTGTCCACGAAATGAGGGGCTTCGCGCGTGGACTCCAGCTCGATCCAGAACGCAAACTCTGCCCCCTTGCCGGGCTGGCTGGTGACGCCTATCTTTCCGCCCATCAGCTCGACAAGCTCCCGGGAGAGATGCAGCCCGAGTCCCGAGCCTCCATATTTCCGGGCAGTCGAGCTGCTGGCCTGGTAAAACGACTGGAACAAACGTGCCTGTCCCTCAGGCTTGATGCCTATCCCGGTGTCGATCACCGACACAACCAGCCGCCAGCGGCTGCGCGCCACATTCACCGCCTGCCCGGACAGGCGCACGCGAACACTCCCCTGCGCGGTGAATTTCAGCGCGTTGTCGACGAGGTTATTGACCACCTGCGCCAGCCGGTGCGGGTCACCGATAAAAAACCTGTGCGTGACATCACTTTCGAAGCTGATGTCCAGCCCCTTGGCCAGGGCCGTCGGATGGAAGGCATCCACCACCGCCTTGAGTCTTTCGACCACATCGAATGGAAGTTTTTCCAGTTCGGTCAATCCGGCTTCTATCTTGGAGATGTCCAGCACGTCATTGAGCAGAACCCTCAATTTTTTTGAACTGGCCTTGAGGCTGCTGACGTATGAGCGCTGCACCGGGTCCAGATTGGTGGAAGCGAGCAGGTCGATCATGCCCATGATCCCGTTCAGCGGTGTCCTGATTTCGTGGCTGGTGTTGGCGAGGAAGCGGCTCTTGTTTTCGCTGGCCTGTTTGAATTCCAGCATTTTCCCCTTGGCCAGACGCAGCTCCAGGCCTTCAATCAGGGGAATGCGGATGGACAGGCGGACGTGGCGGGCACCCTGGAAAAGAAAACGGCGAACCGAGCATTTCGCGGCAATGGTCTTGTGGTCGGTTCGCAGCACCAACAGGTCAACTTCCGCATGGGGAGCATTTCCCCCGGGCGCCGGGTCGCGGTCATCAAGAAGGTCCAGCACTTTCTCGTGGTCGGCAGGCGCAACAATGCGTGTGATGTGTGCCGCCTGGAGATCGCGCGGGGTCCAGCCCAGGATCCGGGATACCTCCGAGTTCAGGTAAGCAATCCTGGCGTGGGCATCCGTCACGATGGTCAGGAGCGGCAGCTCGTCCAGCACGCTCAATGCCATCTCGCCCATGCCCCCGCCCGCTGCGTGCCGCTTCGGGTCCCCCTGCGGTAAGTCCTGCTCCAAAAAGCGTTTCATTGCGTCAATTCCGATCAATATGCCTCGCGGAAGAGTCTCGGGGCCCGCCCCTATACGCTCACCGGCAAACGGGCAATTCAGCCCCCGAACTGCCCTGGTTACCAATGTATGCTTGTTGCCGCAGGCTGCAAGCCCGGATCGGGGCGCGCCTTTGACCTGTCTCAGCCAGCAGCGATGAAGGGAGGCATCCGCCAAAGTGGGGATTCAACTGGATTTCCCGATTTAAAACTTTGCCTATACTTATGGATTGCCAATCCATGGAAACCAACTGTAACAGGCTCACAGAAAAAGGTTTCCACCCTATGCTCAGGTTCGCTTCATGCGTGGTGAATTTTGCTGATTCACCCATTGGGACCCCCGCAGGTAATTTTCCCCGAACTGCCCGGCCGCAAGGTTGCCGAGACTGATTTACACACAACATGCCGAACATGATCGACCCCGAGGAAGGTGACCAGATGACCGTGGACTATGTTGGCATTGGAGAAGCGGCGAAAATTCTCGCCCTCTCCAGGACTTCCATTCAGAAACTGGTGGATTCGGGACAGCTCGCCGCCGTGAAAACGACGGGAGGACACCGGCGCATCCTCCGCGAGTCGATCGAAGAGCTCAACCAGAAGATGGGGCCCAAGGCCATGCTTCGTCTGGTGACACCGTCCCATCACGGCCAGGGCTCCTCGGCAACGGCGGGTATGCGTCCGGCTGCCGGCCGCGCGGACGAGCTGCATGTTCTTGTGGTGGAGGACGACGCGGCCACGGCAGCCCTGCTGACCGGCATCCTTGCAAAAAATTATCCGGAAGTGAAATGCACCCTGGCGACCGACGGCCTGGACGCCGTGCTGCAGCTTGAACGCATGCGTCCGCGAATACTGATCACCGATCTGAACATGGAGCCATTTGACGGTTTCAGGCTGATCCAGATGGTGTCCGACCGATCGGAATACCATGCCATAGCGATAGTCGTCATTTCAGGCATGAGTGAGCAGGAAATCGAAAACCGGGGTGGATTGCCACCCCATGTACTTTTCCTCAACAAACCTGTCAACATGGAAAGACTGAAAGGCTTTCTGGATGCCCATGTCCAGATGTTTCGCCAACACGGCTGAAGGCCGGGCCGGCACGATCATCCGCCCCGGCGCCGTTGTTCGTCTTCGTTCTCATGTACCAACAAATAGACATTCCCCGATTCGAAAAATCCGCAGGCGGGCTGGACTTGCTGGCCGTGGTCGCCCGGGCTTTCCTGCGCCAATTGCCGCAATGGAAAATGGAGTTTGCCTCCAGGTCCGAGGATTACGATATCGACGCGCTGAAAGACCTTCTGCACAAGATGAAGGGAAGCTGCCACGCCATCGCCGCACACGGCGCTGCAACCCGCTTCGAATCGGCGGAGCAAGGCATCCGGCAGATTCCCCGCCATGCATGGCGCGACCAATCCTTGGCCTTGCTCGATCTGGTCGCCCAGGTTGAAAAGGAATTACGCATGCTCAGCGCGGAACGGGATGAACATGCCAGCGTGACGACACCGCCGGCATGAACAGGGAAATTCAGTCCTGAAATAAAAAAAGGTTGTTTGCCATGTTTCCACGGCAAACAACCTTTATCTTTCTGGCGGAGTGGACGACAGTTCGATTATACATTTAACTGTGCTCAAGGATGTCCAAAGAGGACCTGAAAGCTAGCGTTGGCGCGGCTTTCTGGCGATATCTGTCGCCCATGGTTGTCCTATGCCGTCCAGTGCAGTACAATACAAAAATGGGGTAGAAAGAGGGGTATCCGCTAGCTATGACCAGGCGTAATTTGTTGGTTGATGCGTCAGTGAAGAGCCGGAACAAATCGCCTGGCTATTACCTAGACGGTCACGGTCTTTACCTCCAAGTTGCCATTGGCGGTTCCCGATCGTGGATCCTTCGATACACGCTCAGGAAGAAAACTCGCGAAATGGGGTTGGGGTCTACCGACGACTTTGGTCTTGCCGAAGCACGGTTACGCGCTCAACGCGCACGACAACTGATAGCCGAGGGGATAGACCCCATCGATCATCGAACTAAGCAAAGCGAAGTATCCGAGTCACTTCGTACGGCTGCGGAAATCGCTACCGAACGAGCAAAGACGTTTAAAGAGTGTGCCCTCGAGTTCCATGAGGCGAATGCAGATGAGTGGAAAAACATAAAGCACGGGAACCAGTGGAAAAACACTTTGCGCGATTACGCCTTCCCCACCTTTGGCGACATACCAGTCTCTGAAGTCACGAAGACGCAAATCGTAAAGGCCATCTCGCCCATTTGGAAAACGAAGGCTGAGACAGCAAGCCGAGTGCTCCAGAGAATTCGCACGGTCTTCAATTACGCTGCGGCAAAGGACTATACAAAGGGAATGGATGCCGAGTTTTGGCAACAGACCCGTATATCATTGGGCTCAAACGAGCGAGCTCGCAAAGTGGAGCATCACAGCTCTTGCCCATATCCCCTGGTAGGCGTCCTTCTGGAGGCCGTGAGAGCCGGTCCGTCCACTGAAAGCGTCCGGCTCGCTTTTGAATTCACGATCTTGACTGCCGCTCGCTCAGGTGAGACCCGCGGAGCACTGTGGTCTGAGATCGACCTGGCCTCCCGCAGCTGGACAATTCCAGAGGAGCGGATGAAGGCCGGGAAGAGCCACAAGGTGCCGCTCTCAGCACAGGCATTTGCGGTGGTTGAGCGGGCGGCTTACTTGCGCGAATCTGGCTCTCAGCAATTCGAATCAGATCTAATTTTCCCAAATCGAAACGGGCTCCCGTTTAGCGATATGGTGTTTATCAAGCTTCTCAGAGACATGGAGTTCCCGTACACCATGCACGGGTTTAGGGCTAGCTTTCGCACTTGGGCTACTGAAGCTACAGAGTATCCGCACGAAATGCTTGAGCTCGCGCTTGCGCACAGCGTTGGCGATGAAACAGTGCGTGCGTATATGCGAAGCAGCATGGTCGAAAAGCGACGTCATCTCATGGAAGACTGGGCGGCTTATGTGGAGCAATCAGATAAAAGCGGGTCAGCACTGGAACGCGCGAGGGCGCCAGTTTTGGCGTCAAAAAAGCGCTAAAACGCATAAAACTACCATTTTTAGCATATTTTGTAGTACTTTAGTACTATTTTAATGTAAAATGAAGCTGTTGGCATAACTATGCCCAGCTGAACTGTGCGCTGCGACGTACGGATTCGATAGGCACTAGCAAACGCCAACACGTTTCAGGACCACATTCGCGGTCCTTTTCACAAACCCCTCTCCTCCCTGCTTAACAGCGCACAACGCTGCAGGCGCAGCTATGCGCATGCCAAACGCGCGTCGTTAGCTCAACCGTAATCGGAACATCAATGAACATCAGGTCCAGAACGCCGAAATTCACACCAGGTCAAGTAGTCGCAACCCCCGCAGCACTACACCTAATGACTCAAACACACACATCCGCCCTCGCCCTCTTGAAGCGCCATCTACATGGAGATTGGGGTGACGTGTGCGCGGAAGACGCGAAAGCAAACGAGCTGGCCCTTGACACAGCAAACGCGAATCATCTCCTCCTACGCAGTCCCATCAACGTCAAGCAAAGGACATAACCAGGCTACGACCGGGAAGATCTGGATCATTACCGAAGCCGACCGTAGCGTCACAACTTTCCTGCTACCTCGGGAGTATTGATGGACCGCCAGACCACCCCCTCCACTCAAATGTCTGGTCGATCAACCGCAAGAAGCGTAAAAAGCTACGTTGCCAATTCACTCTCAGTGAATACAGCAAAGGCATACGCCGGTGACCTTGCGAAATTCAAAGCCTGGGGCGGAGTAATCCCCTCAACCGAAAAATCGTTGGCGCGCTATATCGCACACGGCGCCGCATCGTTAAAGCCAAGCACCCTGACGCGGCAACTTGCCGCAATTGCTCACGCTCACAATGCAAAAGGACTCCATTCACCCACGTCCTCGCCCTTAGTAAGAAGCACCCTTCGAGGCATCCGACGCACACACGGTTGCCGGCAAAAACAAGCACTGCCCATCACCCCCGCTATGGTGCATCGCTTGGCCAAAGCCGACCCCCACTACTCACAGCTTCAAAATACACGTGACCGAGCGCTGCTCTTGCTAGGCTTCGCCGGGGGCTTCCGTCGATCCGAACTCTGCGGGCTTCGCTTAGGTGACATCTCCATTACGCGGCATGGCGCTGTGGTGCAGCTAAGAGGAAGTAAGACGGATCAATTCGCGAAGGGCCGAAACGTGGCCATCCCCTATTCCGTCACCTCCTATTGCCCAGTCGAAGCATTGACGCATTGGATAAAAATCCAGCGACGCCTCCTGGAAACAAACCTTTCCGATGAGTCCCCGGATGAGTTCCCACTCTTCTCGGGTATCGACAAATACGGAAACCTCCGTCGCGGCTTGAATGCAGCTTCAATTGGCAGCATTTTGCTACGCCGAATGCGCACTTGCGGCCTCGACACGACAGGCTACTCCGCACACAGCTTAAGGGCCGGCTTAGTCACAAGCGCAGCTAAGGCAGGGGTGCCGATATGGGCAATCCGGCGACAAACCGGCCACAGCTCAGATCTAACGGTACAGCGCTACATCCGCAATCTCAGCCCCTTCGAAAGCAATGCCGCTGTCGGATTGCTTTAGCAACACGCATAAAAACGGAGGCAGCATGGCTAAATCAAAGCGATTTCAAGTATCTCCCTACTGGCGCAATCATCCGGGGAAATTTCCGCTCTCCGCAGACGCCGACAAATGGGCGAAAGCGGCAATCAACTGGAGCATCCTCGAAGTCCCTTTCTCCTACGTGCCAAGACGACAACTCCACCAGGAAATGACCGAATCGGAAACCGGGAGCGTGCTGTACCGGACCGACAACTACGCAGAGCTCGGCACGGTCGCAAGCTCATTCGCACCACCCCAGCCCATCGAAACACTGACCTTCTACCGAAAATTCGCAGACTTCTACGGCTACGAACTCGTAGACGCAGGTGAACTGCAGGATGGACGAATGCTGTGGGCAATACTAAGCACTGGACAATATTGTGTACTGGGAAATGGCAACACGGTGAGTGCACATTTGCTTCTAAGCACGCACTGCGACAAACCAGTCGCTGCCCTCGTAAACCCCTTGTGCGTCCTCTCTGAAACACACAGCACCTTCCCCGGGTCCGCAGGCGCACTTCCCCCTGTCCCTCTCCCCTGGACCGCCGAGTTTCTACTACCCGACACTCTCATGGACCTCGCCATCCTAGAAGTAGAGCTTCACAACGTCACTAAAGCAATGGAGTTAATGGCACAACAACAAGTGACAGCCACCACCGCCAACGACTACTTCACGGCAGTACTAGCGATGCAGCCACTCGGAGCGCCCACCACAAGAGCCATCGACCAACGCAGGAAGCTGCAAGCAATCAACGAACTTCACATGACTTACGCAACAGGCCCATCGGTGCAAACACTTTGGAGCCTCGTCCGCACAACGATGATCTTCATCGATCATTCTTACCGTTTCCAATCCCGCTCAGCCCACCAGCATTACGTCTGGTTCGGAGCCGGTCGAGCTAGAAAGCAGTACGCCCTGCAGCTCGCGTATACCCTCGCTCTCCAGGCCTAGTCCGCCGAACGATCACAAGCCCAAGGACGCACATATGGCACGCGCATACTTAACAGCAACTCCTAAACTCCGACCGCTAGCTTCCGGTTCCGACATCATCCAATGCACCATTCCTTTTAGTTATTTGCTGCAGCGACATTAGGACATACCTACCATTCAAACCGTTCATGAGCGAGTGTCGAGAGGAAATTTTCTTCTCTAGGCCACGAGTATCGGATGACATGCATGCATAGGATCTGCGGTGGAGTTGGAAGCACTAAGTTGAGGAAAACGCAACGATACTAGCTTTGAGCCGTCAATCACCGTCGGCGTTCCCGCCCTCTGAATTCTGTAGCCTGCTTGACAGAGTAAGCGCTCCACTCCCAAAGGAGAAACGGTTATTAACTCGCTCGCTCCATGCACCTTTGCACAATCGAGAGCGGCATCCAACAGTTCAACTGCACGTGGAGAGGAAAATTGATCTTGCTGGTTAGCTGAGCTGGCGAGGTCTATGCAAGCAAAGCGTGAGAGCTCCCATATCGCGGAGGAATTAGGCAACTCACCGCGGTCCCACAGATCGGGAAATATTTTGGCCAATAGATATGGCCCTGTAGTTGGTAGCAGGCGCGCAACGCCAACTATCGCCTCCTGGGAGTCTATGGCGACTACATAAACTGTTCTGGAGTGGTCAAATTCGTCATATTCGTAGCCGTCTGGACACTGCAACTTCCATCCCAAAATTTCGACAAATATTCTGAAACGATAGCGTGCCATCTTCGACATCAACTTGGACTGTAATACCGCCGAAGTGCCGGAAATGAATTGCATTTTTTTCTTCGTATAGTGAAATCGCTCGTAGTATCTTTGCCGCTGGAAAACAAGTAACCTACTAATTTTGGTAGGTCTTTCGGCAAGAATGGATCGCCGAAGGCACTTTGGAGGAATTCTGAAACGAAGTATGGAACATAGCGACGCCTGTTTTCTTTCGCGTCGATAAGTCTTATGAAACCGGGATTTGGAGGGACGAGCTTGAACTCAAGTGGGTCGGCAGGACGGGTATCTGAGGAATAAAGCCTAGTTAAGACGCGGCTTTCTTTGCGCCCTCTGATCGGTGGCGCGGCGAGACCATCTAGAGAGAGTGCGAACTAGCTTGCGAGCGCAAGCCAAACTGTCTAGTTTAGATGCCCAAGCATTGCCGCACGAACGACCGCACCAGTTTTGTTCGCGGCCTGAAGTTTGGCGATAGCATTTTTCAAATGAAAATTTACCGTATTCATGGAAACCACCAGTATGTCTGCTATATCCTGGGCAGACTTGCCGTCTGCAGTCCACTTCAGCACCTCTAGTTCTCTACTCGTTAGATAGGAGGGCTTCTCGCTATCTTTGGCTCTGAACACTCGCGCTAGCAGCATATGCGCTATATGTACCAACCACTGAAGTTTCTCCTCCTTTTCTCTCAACTCGTCTAAAGTGAGTACCTCCCGGGATCGCGACAGAGTGAGCATGCCGCCTATCCCCATGCAGTCTAAGCTCGACTGAGCCCAGCCTACACGAAGACCGAAGGACCGGGCCTCTTCCCACAGCTCCTTGGCATCAGCAAACACGTCATCTCCCCAAATAATGGGGGTTTGGCTCTTTCGGCCATGGAGCACGGTCGGATCAATTTGAAGGTACTTAGCGCAAGCGTATCTGTCACACCATTCTTGCGGATAGTTGTTTAGCATGACCACTTTAGGATTACTCAGTGGCAGTGGAGAGCGAAAGCCATAAGCACAATGTTCAAAGCCAAGTGCAGCTGAGGCAGCCGTAATCCGTGCAAAGATTTCATGCTCATTTGCAGATCGCTCAGTAATCTTTAGTAGATCAATTTGCCAGCCGTTCATATCTATCTCGCTAGACCACAGAAGGATGCAATGTTGGAGTCAGCATCTGTGGCTAAGAAGCAGCACCGAAGCAACCCACGCCGCTCAAGGTTTAAGCCGCCTCCAACCCAACAGCTGTTCCCATTCAAGGATGTTCGATCTACAGCGTGAGCTGTCATAAGTTTGCCCTCCGCATTTTTTTCCTAAATGGATAGTAGGAGAGACCGCTTAAAAAACTATCGCGGGATGCGAAGCCAGCGACCTGCGTTTGAAACAGATTGTTTGAGACCCCATCATCGCCCTGCTATGAGTTGAGCTCAGTTGTACAGATCGAATTTCTGGCGTGGACGCGCATGGAAACTCCTTGCCCAAAAATAATTTCATATGAATATGGAAGTTTGTTCCAGTAGAGGAGTACGCGGAATATGAATTCAATAGTCTAAATTGCCTCAAGACCGCTGTTGAAATTTCGAACCAAAGCACTAGTTAGGTCGTCTTCATTTTCTTCGAATATTTAAAACACCAAGCTGCATGCGGCATCCAAAGCGATCAAAAGGTTCGCGGAAGTTGGAAGTGGCAAATGGGAATTGGTCATATCACGGCTTTCTAAATGTGACTTATTCACCTCCATAGCATGATCGATTGGATTCGATTCCGAGAAAAATATTTACAACTCTCCCGCGGAGTCGCTGTCTGCCTACTTCATCGCGAGCTCTTCTCGATCGCATAAATAGCGCTCACTTTTTGCACTGGCAAGAGCGCATCAGATTATCTGGCTGCACGTTGCATCGACTTGCTGCTGCCTCCCTGCCCCGCGGTTTCATTCGATTGGCGGAGTGACTCTAAAACGGAAGGGCACCACTCGAACCTTGGCAGCAGTGCCCGATGAGGATCTGCGTCAGATCAGTGGTCTGGTTTGATTCCGCGCTGCAATGGAGTGGCGAGCTGCGCGAGCACCACAGCAGCAGGAACACCCACTGTACACATCGGTCTCCATGACACCAGGCGACTTCCGCCTTTGCGATTGAATCGCGTAGATCGACTTCAAAAAAGCAAAGCGAGACGTGCCCATTCAGCAGAAGTCACATCATTCGAGCCCTACCAACTTTGGTAGCTAGGCACAGCAAGCGGGCTCCATTTAAATGCAGTTTCGGTATAGCTTGAAATTTGCCAAAGCGCAAAGAAAAGAAAACCGACAGTTCGGTCAAGGACGTTGCTTGAAAAACTGAAGCGAATCAGACAGGGAGCTTTCGAGTCACTTCTTTCAAATTTTGCCCAGGAGATTTTTATGAACATAGATTTTCAAGTACTTCGGACAGATGTCGAGCAGAGAATGCACGGCATGATCCGCACGATGTACGAAGCATTTCCAATGGGTCGCTATTTTCGCGATGCACCGGAGATTTCGCGCGACATTTTTCTTCGCCACACTACGCAAACGATTCTGCGCATACGCCTGGCACGAGTAGCTGACGCAAAAACCCTTGTCCTCCTAACAAAAACGAATCCGCGAGCCGCACAGCTTTGGGCCCGTTATGCAGATGAGGAAATGCTGCATGACCGACTATTCCTGCAGGACATTGAAAAAATGGGGGCGACCGAAAAATCAGTCTATGGCACCAAGCCTTTCCTTGCAACGCAACTTTTGCAGGGCTTCATCTACTACACGCTGGAGCACGAAGGCCCTCTGGGACTCCTATGCAAAGCGTACTTCCTTGAGTTTGTGTCATACCACACACAGAACGAATGGAACAAAAATCTCGAGCGTGCGCTCGGCAAAGGTGCAATTGACGGTGCCAAGTCGCATATAGAAGTCGACGGCGAAGAGGATCATATCGGCAGTGTCTGGAACGTGGTGACGATGGAAATTCACAACGAAGCAGACGTTACGCGCTTGCATCGGTACATTGATACCTACTACCTTTTGTTCACGGCGTACCTGCAAGAACTGGCTTCCCCTGACATGAAGTTTGAGGCTGCAAGCCTCGCCCCGCCGAAGCCAACGGTCAATCAGACGAAGAAAAAGTCACCGGCGATCGCTTAAGACCATACCGCAAGTGGCACGAGCGCATCGATGTCGTGCCCCTACCAACTTCCTGGTTCTTGCTTGGGGCGACTCTAGCTCGTTTGACGAGTAGATCCCCCTCGCAACGGATTGAGCTTAATCCTGAGGTGATTTGCTATGCGCCACGCATTCTCATTTCTGTCGAGCATTGCGGAGTATCTTGCAGCTACTTGCGCAAGCACCTATCTATTCTGCGCTACGCGACGACTAGATGTTCGGTACCGAGTTTCGAGAGATTCTAAGACGCTTGCAGAAATTGGGAATCTCCGCCGCAACGTCTATCGGTCCGCAAAATCTTCGTATCTTCTAAATGAATTGGATGAGAACGGCCTGGATTCCTTTGATCAAACTGCTATGACGTTCATAGCTGAGGATCGGTCGACTGGTGGAGATATCTTCGCTGCTGTGCGCACTGTTTCATATCCATTTGAGGTGCTGCAATTTGTCACCGAAGACTTTCTGGCCAACGCACTAGGAAAATGCCCCCTAAATCGGACAGTCGAAGTAAGCAGACTTGTGAGTTCTCGACCGGATAAAAGGGTCACGAATGGACTAATTCTCTTTGGCGGGATTTATCTCGCATTGAGGGGAATAACTCGGTACTTCGCGTACGTTGCATTACCTGAAGCATCAACAACTCGTCAAGTCGTCGGTAGCTTTTCAATTCCCCATCGCAACCGCAACGGGTACGCAATCGTCTCGGGCAGTATTGCTAAACACGCGGCAAAGGTCGGACCGCGTCTGTGGCGCAACACGAAGTCACGCGGGCCAGCCGGCGGCGTCACTCACCCGGAACGGATATAGCGAAGTGACTTGCTTGTTCACCTATTGCACATAAACATTTTGGAGATAGTTCATGCCTAAGATTCTGGTCGTTTCTCTTGCCATGTCCGATGCGGGGAAAACCACAGCTGCGCGATCCGCCATTAGGGTGCTGTTATCTCAAGGTTTAAGAGTTAGTCCTTTTAAACCTGCGGGAGAGTTCTGGCTGTACAAGGATTGGCCCGACGTGGCTCGCGCGCTAAGCGAGGGCCGGCTCTACGGCAAGGACTCATATTTACTGCGAAAAGAAGCCAAGTCGCCGTTTCCTGAAGAGACGATCTCGCCGGCCTTCCGGCTCGTGTCACCCGCTCGACATGACCAAAGCGGTCAATACTGTCCCACAATTGCGGCCCGGTGCACCATCGGAGGTGACTCGACAGAACATATCCTTGCTTTGGACCGACGACGAGTTGCCAGCCTTGGCCTGGAACGCGAGTTCGAAAAGCTTACTTCGCGCAAAGGAGTCACAGTTCACGATTTCTCCTCTCTCGATGAACTGAACCTCATGGTCGCCAAGTACCTTCCAGACTCAATTGCTCAAGCCCATCGCAGGATTCTGGCTGAGTATGAGCACATCGTTTATGAAAGCGCGGGCTTTTCAGCGATGCCGTGGCTTGGATTGACTGACTTTGACTATGTAGTCGCAGTCAACCACGGATATCTGCAGCTCTACGACGGTTTAATTTATCGACAAAATTTTCTTTCGACACAAGAGATCGCGGTAGATTCGAACTGGGCAAAGGACCATGAACCAAGAGAGCATGCAGTCTGGAGAAATTTTTCTTTAATCCGGACTTCGCAGGTAGTAGAAAACCAAAGGCCACTTTCCGAAGTGCGTATCCCTCCCTTACTTCCGAGCACGATTGATGTCGGCTTTGATGATGCCATGTTGTCCTTACTGGAATCCATCGCTGTCAGCTGACCTATGCACCCTTTTACGATAAGAATTCTTCACCCTGAAGTCCAAGTTTTTTCATGCCGCCCCGATCAGACATTGCTTGACGGGGCGCTGCAGAGCGGAGTCACGGTGCCATACGGATGTGGAGTGGGGAAATGTGCGACTTGCAAGTCGCGCGTCGTCGGTGGGGAATTCCTCCGTTTAAGCACTCCGGTGAATATGAAACTTGTTCAAAAGGATATCGTTTTTGTTTGCTGTACTCGACCGCTCACCGATCTGCTTCTTACCTACGCAGACATGGAGCAGTTGACGGGCTCGCCTCTATGACTAAAGCTCTTCAGGAAGATATGGCATTCACAAGCTGCATCCGCGGAAATCTTGTAGATCCGGTTGCATTGCTTCAAGAATTGATTCGATTTCCCACAGAAAATCCTCCCGGAGATGTGCGCGCTTGCATTAGCTTTATTCAAGAATTACTTGCCGTACTTGGGATTGCCAGCAAAATATATACACACGACGAGCTGCGCCCCAACCTCGTGGCTAGGCTTCCTGGTCGAGGGCTTGCTCCCCCATTATTGCTTTCTGGTCACATAGATGTAGTTCCTGTTTCTGAGCAGAAATGGACGGTGGATCCCTTCGCAGGGCTTATCAAGGACGGATTCATATGGGGTCGTGGTGCCCTCGATATGAAGGGCGGACTTGCAATGCTTCTCGCCGCATTTGTTGCGATGCGAGATTGTCCCCCTCCCGGGGATGTCATTTTTTGCGTAGTCTCTGACGAAGAGACTGGTGGCCAGCATGGGGCGGGCTTCCTCGTTGATACCCACTCTCATTTATTTTTAGATGTAAAACATGCAATAGGAGAGTTTGGCGGGTTCAGTTTCGATCTATTTGGTCGCAGATTCATGCCTATTCAAGTCGATGAGCGACAGTTTGTAGGTATCACTGCAAATATCTTCGAAGCGGGAGGTCATGCCGCCTTGAGAGGGACGGCAAACGCAGCGGTTTCAGCTTGCAAGTTTGTTCAGGAAGTCTCTCAAATCGTTTTCCCTGTTGTTGAGACTGTTCCGACAAAACGCATGCTGCGCACCATGGCTTCGAGTGTCGGGTTTTTTGCTTCGGTTGCGCTTCTTCTGCTAAGCATTCCGAAGGTCGCTCCTATAGTGATTCGGATCTTAGGTCCTAGAGCTTCGGCGCTGTCATCTTGCATGACTTCTTCCGTGACGGTAACCATTGTTCAGTGCGGCAAGAAGCGGAACGTGGTCCCGAGCAACGCAGTGGTCGAGATGGATGCGCGCTTGGTGCCAGGAGACGACCTCGAAAAGGTAATAGCGCGACTCAGGGAGCTAGCCCCCAAAGGCACAACATTTACGGTACATGCACAAATCAGGCAGAAATCAGGAACTGATATGAGCCAGTATGAGCCACTAGACGCTCTTCTCAGAGAGGAGTATCCCGGTGTCATTCCAGTTCCAATGCTGCTCCCAGGAACTACGGATGCACGGCACTTTAACCGGCTCGGCATCCAAACGTATGGATTTCTTCCAGTTGCGATGCCAAAAGGCATGGCCTACATGTCCCTGATTCACGGGACGGATGAAAGAATTCCTGTTGAGGCACTACACGTCGGCTCCCGTCTCATTACCAAATATGTACGTGAATATCAAGGGTAAGTCGTTCTGACCATTTAGCAATAGAACCGAGCTGACACGAGGTTGGCATTGAGCGTCAGTGGCTAATAGAATATCATGTGGTTTCATATTGCAACCACATAAGGGGAATTATGAAAACTGAAACCGTACTCGAGGGTGAGAAAGCTCGAACTCCTCATATAGCGGATACGCCACACGTCGAGCAAAAGTCGTCGCTTTCGGAGGCCGCGCTACTGGTAATGGCTGCTTGTGCCGCAACCAGCGTTGCAAATGTGTACTACGTACAGCCTCTGCTTGATGTAGTAGCGCAGGAGTTCAGCATTTCGAACGCTGCAGTGGGCGGCGTTATCACGGCAACGCAGCTCGGTTGTGCTCTCGCTCTCCTATTCGTAGTCCCTCTGGGAGATCTGCTGAACCGAAAGGTCCTTCTGTGTGTTGAACTCGCACTGCTGGCTTTCGTTCTGCTGGTGGTTTCGGTGTCCCCAAGTCCTATCCTTCTTCTTATCGGAATGGCAGGCCTTGGCCTTTTAGGTACGGCAGTAACGCAGGGCATCATCGCCTACGCAGCCACTCTTTCGTCTCCGTCCGAGCGGGGACGAATCATCGGGACGATACAGAGCGGCGTTTTAGTAGGTGTTCTAGGTGCCCGTTCACTTTCAGGCATCGTTGCAGATTTTGCAGGATGGCGCACGGTCTTCTTGGTTTCGGCCATCCTCGCGGCCTTCATGCTGCTCTTATTCCTTCGTTCGCTTCCTAAACTATCAATATCACCAGCAAAACTCAGATACCCGCAACTACTTGCTTCGATGTTTAATCTCCTGGCTAGTGAACGTGTATTGCAGGTACGCGGCGTGCTCGGGATGATGGTCTTTGCTGCCTTTGGAGCGTTTTGGAGCGCGCTTGTACTTCCGTTACGAGATGCGCCGTATCAGCTATCTCATACGGCGATTGGCGCATTCGGCTTCGTGGGCATTGCGGGTGCTCTTGCCGCCGCGCGTGCAGGACGGTTAGCGGATCGAGGTTTGGGGGATAAGACCACATTTTTGGCTCTGCTGTGCATGGTGATAGCGTGGGCACCGATCGCGCTCCTCCCGCACTCTTTGGTTGTGCTATGCATCGGAATTGTTCTGCTCGACTTGGGCGGACAAGCTGTTCACGTGATCAATCAAAGCATGATTTTCAAGACGCGTCCTGAAATGCACAGCCGACTCGTCGGATGCTACATGCTTTTCTATGCTGCAGGCCTTGGCTCAGGAGCAATTGCTGCGACCTATATGTTCTCGCGAGCCGGATGGGCCGGTGTCTGTTGGTTGGGACTTGGGATAAGCGTGTCTGCCCTGGCCTTTTGGGGCATCACGCGTCATACCCTAGCTCCTGCTGCTGCGCGAGCAATTCCCTAGAAAAATCGCGGCCGCACTCGTCAATCATGCAGCGGTCACTATCAAATAGCTAAATTGCACCGGAGGTATAGAAATGGAAATATTGAACACTGAACTGCGCCGCAAAAGCGAAGAACCAACAAATATGTCGCCCCATATTTATGCTGCTCCGGCTTCCACCCAAATTTTTGAGGCGGTCCACTCTTTTGATCCAATGAACTGGGAGTCGATCAGAGGACAGTTCAATCTCGATCGACGCCTAGCTCACCTCGCAAACTTTTACTTAGCTTCTTACCCGAAGCCAGTTCGTGATTCAATCGACCATTACAGAAACGCACTAGACAACGACCCGCACTCCTTCCTCAATGACAACATGTTTGCGAAGCCTGAGCAGGCGCTGTGGCGGCATGTGGTCAACCAGATCCATAAATACGTTGGAGGATCTGCGGATGAGATCGCTCTGACAGGTAACACGACGCTGGGCCTCTCCTTGATTTACAACGGCTTAGCCCTTCGCCGTGGCCAAGAAATTCTTACAACTACGCACGAGTTTTATCCGCACTACGAAGCAATTCGCCTTGCCGCGAAGAAGTGGGGTGGACGCATGCGGCAAATTTCCTTGTATGACAAGAGTTCTGAAGCTTCAGTTGAGGAAATGGTGAAGAAGCTGATCAAGGCAATCCAACCGGAAACTCGTGTGTTGGCCATAACCTGGGTGCATTCTGGAACAGGCGTTGTGCTGCCTATAGCGGAAGTTTCTGCCGCGCTTAAGCCTATCAATGAAAACCGCGACGATGCTGATCGCATAATTCTTGTCGTGGACGGAGTGCATGGTTTCGGGGTGCTTGATGAAAATGTGGCAAGCATGGGTTGTGATTTCTTTGCCGCTGGAACCCACAAGTGGATTCTAGGACCTCATGGAACCGGTATCGTATGGGGGAAAGCCAGCAGCTGGGAACTCCTTCAGCCCACAATCCCGTCGCTCATGGCCCGGGAGCCAAGTAATGCTTGGCGAGAGTCACGTATGCCAAAAGGTCCCACCCAAGCATCATGGCTCAGCCCCGGGGGATTTTTAGCCTACGAGCATCTCTGGGCCATCGCCGAGGCATTCCGGTTTCACGAACGGATAGGTAGGACTCGCGTGTCCAGTCGAATTCTTGAACTCAACGGCTGGCTTAAGGAGGGACTCGCAGAGATGAAACACGTCCACCTCCACTCGCCGCAACGTCGTGAACTGTCCGCGGGCTTTGTTTGCTTTGATGTGATTGGCGTTTCACCGCGGGAAGTTGTGCAACAACTTCGGCAGGTTGGAGTAATCGCGGCGGGCGCACCTTATGGCACCCCCTGCGCGCGATTCTCGGCGGGTATCGTGAACAGCGAGGCAGACGTGGAAAGAGCGTTGGCCGCGGTCAGATCGATTAGGTGACTTCAATATTTTTCGCATAAGTGGTAACTCCCAACCTTAGTAAACCGACTCTGCCATTTCTAGCTGTCAGAGACCGCGACAATGGGTTCTCAATTTGTGCTTCATTTACCTCCCATCATGAGATACTTTTTCCTGCCAATCCCGTGCCTGGTTGCTTATGACTTCAGCTCGCTCTGTTCCTAAATAAATCCTGTATATGAAGAAGCGCGGCCTGACCACTATGGTTGTTCATTCGGATCGGCACTTCGGTGTCGAGCACGGCGCCATTCACAAACCCATTCACACCTCTGTTCAGTACGGTTTCGAGAAAACCGAGGATCTCATCGGTGTATTTCAAGGAACACTTAAAGGCTCTTACAACTATTCTCGTACCGGCACTCCGACCACTGCGGCGCTTGAGTCAAAGATTACGCAAATTGAACAGGGAATTGATTCCATTGCCTTTGCTTCAGGCATGGGGGCCCTTGCGGCAGTCTTTCTTACGTTGCTTCGAACGGGCGATCATTTGGTGGCTAGCCGCTATGTATTTGCCGGTACAAATAGTCTGTTTGATACTCTGCGCAACTTGGGTATAGCGGTAACGACCGTTGATGCGAGTTCCTTCGCAAGCGTCGAAGCCGCCTTGGGCCCCACAACAAAGATGGTTTTCCTTGAGACCATTGCAAACCCTGGCACAGAGATTCCCGATTTGGAGGCGATAGGTATGCTCTGCAAAGAGCGGGGGTTATTGCTTGTAGTTGACAACACAATCACCTCGCCCGCGCTGTTTCTACCGCGCAAGATTGGCGCCGGACTCTCAATCAACTCATTGAGTAAGACTATAGGTGGGCATGGTGCAGCGCTTGGCGGCGCAGTTACCGATACAGGAGAATTCAGCTGGGAAAGGTACCCCAACATTGCGCCAGAATACCGTCGAGGCGATCCTCGACTGTGGGGACTCCAGCAGCTACGCAAGAAAGCGTTGCGCGACATGGGAGCATCCCTTTCATCAGAAGCAGCCCATCAGATTGGCATTGGTGCAGAGACACTTACACTGCGTGTGGCACAAAGCAGCGCAACAGCTTTAGCGATCGCGCAGTACTTGGAAGCTCATCCTGCAGTAAAAAAAGTAAAGTATCCAGGGCTTGAATCGCACCCGCAGTATCAAATAGCCAAGCGCAACTTCGCCGCGAGTTCGTGGTTGTTGTCATTCGAACTGAGCAACCTGGAAGCAATGATTCCAATTCTTAATCGTCTCCGAGTGGCCGTTAGGGCTACAGGCATGGGTGATGCTCGAACCTTGGTAATACCAGTTGCTCCAACTATTTATTGGGAATCAGGTCCGGAGACACGCGCTGAAATGAACATTGCAGATGGATTGGTGAGAATGTCGGTTGGACTTGAGGAAAAGGAGGACTTAATCGGCGATTTGGATCAAGCTCTCCACACCTCGAGCTACTAATCGTTTTGCAATGGGTAACCCTTGCTATCGCTTCTCACTCCCTGATCTTGTTGTCTTAACGCTGGTGCTAACTAACTGCGCCGCCTTTTTGACTGCCGTATCTCCCGGACCTAACAGTCGCCCGTCTACCGACCTCAGCTCGAGCCGGCGCACAGGCAGACCTCGCTTACGATCCACCAATTGCACGCGTGTTTCATTTTTAAGGAAAAAGTAGTCCTCACCCCATTGACGTAGGGCAACTAGCAACGGAAACAACCCGCCACCCTTTTCGGTGAGAACATACTCTTGGTAAGCGCTGCCGTCCGACGCCGGCACAAGTTCGAGAATGCCGTGATCCACGAGGTTCCGCAGTCGTGCTGCCAGTATATTTTTTGCAAGCCCTAAACTCTTCTGGAACTCACCGAATCGGGTCACTCCATCGAACGCATCTCTGACAATTAGCAACGACCACCAGTCACCAATCGCGTCTAGCGGTCGCGCCACTGGGCATTTGGCAGCTTTAAAGCTCGTGCGCTTAACCATTACTTTCTCCTAGATCGGTATCGTCGAGCGTACACGTACCGAGCAGGGTGTTTTGCACTCCCTTGCTCAGGGGTCTACGTTGAAGTCTTGTTTTTGGTTTTAACATAAAACCAAAAATGAAGATGGCGATTTCGCCGTTCGACAAGCCAACCGGCCGACGGTGGTGCCGTTCTCTGGCGCATCCTTTGAGGTCTGTCAGATTGGCGTCGCGTCCATTCACCAGCACTTTCCACACCATTCGGCCGTAGCGACCATTCTTCTCGCCCTCGACCGCTACCCACTTGCTGTAGACCAGGTCCGAGTGGTGGTGCTTGGAGCGATGGCCAAACGGCATCTTCTTTTCCGGCGCATCCAACACCTTGATGGTGACGCCATCGGTCACGGCTACCGCCCTGCCGCCCTGCCGCCCAAAACGGCAGCAGTCGCACCGGCAGAAATGCCCAGCACCAAAACAGAGACCAGCAGGCCGCGCCACACCCTGCGGCCAAAACCCAGCGATGACAGCTGTTGCGCCCCGGCCCTCATGAGGAGAGGTGCACCAGGAAAGCTCGCGCCGTGGTCGCAATCACTTCCCTGGCATAGGCAATCACATCGTGGGAAGGGCGCTCAAACGGGGCAGCTGGGAATGGCCAGGGAGGGTGAAAGGCATGACCGGCGCACGAACCGGCTGGCTGGCTATTAGCAACTTGCATGGGGTCGTCTCTGTCTGTGCTCATCGGCCAGCCATCCTACCGGACAACTGTATTTATACACAGTTTCACAAACACCATGGACGAGATATCTCCCGCCCAATGGGTTACCAGGTGTGCCGAGCGATTGCACGTGCACTGGCAGACGGGAAGAGGTAGCCATGGAGCTTTGGCGCGATTCGCACCTTCGTGCATTGCCGCCTACAGCGGCCACAGCGCTCTGGCTCAGTCCTGCGGCCAGGCAACAGGAATAAGCGGGCGGCTCACCTAAGCACCGGCAGCCGGCCCTCGCGTTTGACGGCCCATCCCGCCCGACAGCACGCAGTGGTGTCACGTCACACCAGCGATTTATGATAGTACTTTCGTTATAGAAGAAGAAGGACTATGCCCAATATCGCCACGGTTTTGAAAGAAGAGATCGCCCGCGTTGCCCGCAAGGAAACGCGAGCCGACACACAGCAACTGAAGAAGGCGTCAGCGCACTACCGCTCGGACATTGCAGCGCTCAAACGCCGGATCGCCGCTCTCGAAAAACTTGTCGGTCGCCTCCGCAAGGCTGCTGCCAAAACAGCGCCGGTCGCCCCGGCCGATCAGCCTGCCGGCAGCTTCCGTTTCAGCGCCAGCGGCTTGCAGGCGCAGAGAAAGCGGCTGGGCCTGTCGGCTTCGGAAGCCGCCTTGTTGCTCGGCGTATCCGATCAATCCGTCTACAAGTGGGAAAACGGAAAGACGCGGCCGCGGGCCAGCCAGTTTGCTTCTATAGCTGCCCTGAGAAACTTGGGCAAAACGGAAGCTGTTGCCCGATTAAAGGAGTTAACGAAGTAACCGTTCTCTTGCCTCATCCGCAAGCGTCGCAAGGCAATGGCTCCTTCCCCTACGCTCGTTCAAAGCCGCCGACCGTACCTCGCAGGTCCTGGTTTGCGCATCGTGTCGGACACCGGAACCGGTGCCGGTCCGCTCTTGGGGCTCCACTTTTTCAATTGATCCATCATCTGCTTGAGTACAAATCCGGGCGAAACAATGAGGAAGGGGTTGAAGCGCTCGCGCGCGTACACTGGTTTGCCAAATTTCGATGATAGTTTGACCGTATAGCCGATCTCCGTGCAGAACCATCCGCAGTCTTGGACAGGACACACACGGTGGACCACCAACGTCGCGGTATCCCATCTGCCATATTCCACCTGTTCCTTGATCCATGACTCCACAAGCATCATGGCGGTGTTGGCGGCGGCGGTACCTAATACGAGATTTTCGGGGATTTGTGCTTCGCCTTGGTGGCCGCCCAGACTGAACGCTACGAGGTGCAGCCACTCCCAGCTGACCGTTTTGTCCAGCCCGAGTAGAGCGGCAACCTCCGCTGCGCTGTTGTTCTTCATAACCTTCTTTTGGCTGTCGAAAGTCTTGCGGTCCAGAGTTTGAATGACCTTCAACGCTGAGGGAGTGAGTGTAATGTGCGAGGGAAACGGCTTCACATCCGGCAGGCCGCACACCTTCTTGATAGCTTTCACAGCCTCGTTGCTGGGAAGCGACTTCAGGGCAATCTCCTCAAGGCCCTGGACGTAGACCGCAAACGGCCGGAAGGTCGTTGGCGCCGCGCACTGCAACCAATGGCGATCCCACTCGTCCGTCAGCTTAGCCGGGTAGCCGTTGTAGATTTTGATGAAGCCTTCGTTGAGCACGCGCATCCCCATGCCGTCCGTGAGTTCAGTGAACTCGATGTCGTGCATGTCGTTGTACTCGCCCAGAATGCCAACTTCCGTCCCTTCGGGAAACCGGCCATATGGGTTGCCCTTGGACGGCGCGCGCCGCACGTTGGCGCGTGCGTCGATTTTTCCCTGGATCAATTTGTCTGCCATGGTGCCACGCCCACGGACAGTGTCCGCAGTGACTTTGGAAGCAGCAGTTCCGCTCGCGGTGTAGTACGTCCACGGCTCCTGATCGATACGAACGAAGAGCGTACCTCGTCGGTTCGTCAGCTCGATGAAACGCCAGGTGGCGTCGATCAGCGTCGAACCTGTCCAACGAAATCGCAAGGCATTGGCTTCAATGACTTTCTCGAAAGGCATCTGTACTCCCCTGGTGCAACTGATGGTCACATTAAAAACCAGAAAACGGAGCCCAGCGTGCTTACCCCTGTCAACGTTGACAGGGGCTCGTCAGATATCAAGAGTCGATCAATTGATTCATTCGACGTCTAACTTAATATCCATCACGTCCTCTGTCGCACCCAAACCATTGCGCGTCTCACTGTGGGCCGCGATGTAGTACGTGCACGTCCCGGCTTCTGATCGACATGGACGATGGCCTCAGCAGCCGCTGTAATTTTTTCGCCCGCTTTTAGTGATCGTGTAGGTCCCACCGCGCGGCCCTACGTAGCACGTGGGTCCATCCCCCTGCTGCGGCGCAGTGCGCTGCGGAGGTGCTGCGGCGCTGGAGCCTTTGGAACCGTGGCAGTGATAGTCGCCGGTCTTTCGGTTCGTGTGGCAGCCTTGTGCATCTGTGCCGCCAGAGTGCGCGAAAGTGACTCCATGCACTAGCAGTAGTCCGAGTGCCCAAACAGTACTTTCACAGAAGCCTCCGACCTTGTAGGCAGCATCGTGACATGTGCGCCCGTCAAGCGCATCCTCTAATTGGAGGAGACGAGCATCGCCCGTGGCGGCGCCTTGGAGGGGTCCATTCGGTCGAAGTGCGCACTCAAGCAAAAACCTAACGCGCGTAAACCTTCAATTATGTGAGGTTGAGGCCGCAACGGTTGATTTTCGGCGCAGCGCTCTTTTTTTCATCTTCCTCACTGAACGAGCTCGTCTTTTAGCCGCTCTAGCAAGGACGGGGCATGCGATAGTTCCCGTTCGGAAGCACGCTCCACAGCCCGCCCAGAACCCCGCTTTGAAGTGCGCCAATGCAAATGAGAGCGTAAATAACGATCACACCCAAAACTATGCTTGCTGAAAAAATACGAAAAGCACTTCTAATCCCGTCCCGAGCCCAATGGGCAAAGTGGTCTCTGCCTAGTCGGCTGACAGCAGTTGGAGCAGCACTAGGACTCGTTGGAGCCGCCCCCGTCATCTACACGCTTCTACCATCTGTGTCGCAAGACCCTCCGACAAAGGCCTATGACCTGAGCCAGTCAAGGCGCAAGGATTTTCTAGAACTCCTGAAGACTACACAAAACGAACAGCGTGACACGTTAAGAATTGGCTGTGTCACTTGGAGCGAAACATCTTGTTTAGCTGCTGGAAGATTTCTCACTGTCTTTAGCGAGGCTGGATGGAAGATTGATTCAGATCGCGTTCATAAGATGGAATCAGACATTCCAGTCGACGGCATGACGATCGCTGCACGGAGTGATGACATCACCAATTTGGAGAAACTACCTCCCCATCTAGGGCGATGGTCACGTACAAATCAAAGTGGAACCATCATTCTGATGGCATTCAAATACATGGACAACCCTGTTAAGTTCTCCAGCGATCCGTCTCTACCACCGAGAACACTAGGAATCTATTTTGGTCCAGAGCCATCGTTAACTCAGGCCATGACACCAGATCAAAAACTCATCCGAAAGCCATTAGTAAGTTTTCTCTCCGCAGCCACTGCGGTTGAACAAGCGTGCTCTCTAGGTCAGAATGAACAGTGTAAAAACACCCTGATTACATGGGAATCCGGAGTTTTGAGGTATCTTGGAAACAATGGATTTGATTCGACCGTAATTGGCAAATGGGAAAACCTCTCCAGAAGTGCAGGAAACTTTTCTATGGAAAATATAGAAAAACAAAAAAACCTGTTGATCACACTTTTCCTTGGCCTTGAATAAATTTTTCTATCTTTTTTATTGCGAGTCCGCCAACAAATGCCTCAAGACAGGATGCTCGTTCTATCCGGCGCCATCGCTGCTTCATGCGCGATAAATTCATCGGGCCAAATCTCCAGCACAAAGCGGTAAAAATCAATCCTCGCCTTTGATAAACGGCGTGCTGTGTCTTCGACCGCATGTGAAGGGAACCGCATAGGCGGTGAATTCTTCCGAATTTTGATTGCGACTGCCTGTCTATTTGGATCAAGGTCTTGCTTAAAACCCACTTCTAGAGGATCGCCCTCCGTGGTCCAGTCGCCGTGGATGATGGCATTTCTTTCTGTGCTAGCTTCTTTGAGCTCTGCAACGATTGCAGTGAATTTAGCGATCTCTTCTTGATCTGCGAGGCGACGGAGCCCAAGGGTCCGCATTAGCTCTAATCGGTTGTGCATGGACATACCAAATGTGAACGCCCTGCCATGTTCGTCATCCAGACCAGCTAGGAACCAGATGACCGTTTCAACCATGTATTCACAGTAGGTCGATTCCACAGCTACTGCGCCGATGGAAGCAAGCTGTGCTTCTGTAAGAACACGTCTGGAATAAAGATAAATTGACATGCCCAGATCATAGGGTGGGCAATCAGGCAGTCGGAGGCGGCACGACCGGCTCGAGCAAAATTGCAACAGTCTCGGTAGGCGTCTCCCTCAATTAGAGGAGATTAGGTATCGGCATGGCTGTCAGGCAGAAAACTGATTCCTGAACAAGTCCTGCCGAAGCACATGCGACTTGAAGAACAGGAAGCTTAGGAGTGTGAGGACCTCGAAAGGGATGTTCTCGGCGCGAAGTAAGTGAGTGCGAAACGTCGCTTTCACCTTCTCCGCATCGTTCATCTGGGCTGACAGACGCTCGGCAACCTTTTCTCCAGCGTACACATTGATGGCTAGATCGACGTGCAGCACTTTCGCGTCGGCCGGCGCTGTGCCTTGCGGTGCACGGGTGTCTAGGTGAATGCAGCGCCCAATTAAGAGGCCATCCCTGAGCAGCTCAAGTTCCTCGAGCATCATGGTGAGGTGATCGACTTTCCTTCGCTGCGCAATGGTCTCCAGCTTACGCAAGCCTCGCACGTGGTACTCCACGTATGCTGCAAGGTCGTCTGCAGCGTTTAGCGGCGCTACAACTGAATATTGAGCACCTGTCTGCTGCCCGCGGAATAGTCCGAGGCTGCGCCACCATCGAGGACTTGCGGGCACGAGGATCGTCTCAAGCAGAAGCTGTCTAGGCCGCTCCGCCGTAGCCTGCTGAGGGTCAAGACGAACGTATAGAGGAGCAGCGGGGTACGCATTGGCGAGCGTATGCACGATTGCGGGCGCAAGCATAGGATCCAATCGCGCGTACCCTCCACGGATTTGTACAATCCCGTCCTCGCCGATTTCATTGAAATTGGCGAGAGCGACCAGTTCATCTTCCCTCACTCTCTCGAGCAAAGATGGCTCGTATTGGAACAATGGATCCTCAGCTTTGTATCGGGCGAACCGAGCTTCAAGCCGGAGCTGCTCCATACGGTCCCCAACCTCGAAGCAGGTAAGTAAGGCACCGACGCGATCTTTTTTTTTCAGCTTCCTGAAAAAGCCCGTAACGAGTAGTCCTTCCACGCGCTGCAGATCTGCCCCATCGCTCAAGCTCTCTCGCAGGCGAATTGCCTCCAAAGTGGAGCCGTCCTGTTCAACAGTGCGTTTCTCAAGCAGGTCTTGTGGCGACAAGTCCCGAGAAGCGCACTCACCTGCCAGTTGGTCAATAAACGCATAGTATGCGTTGAGGTCGAAATTACGCAAAGATATTCTCCATGGACAAAGACACGCGCTGGCACGTACTACATAACTCAGACCACTTACCCCTTTAAAAGGCAGCGAAGAAGGTCCGCTTTTGGCTGAAAGCAGCCGTGAGCTCAGTATCGAAAATATTGCATTATCGATAGCTGAAATCGGCGGCCAAACTACTTAAGCCCATCCTTTCGCGATCCATTCCTCAGCCAAGAAGTGAAGGTTGCAGACCCTGCGAATAACGGACGGGCTTTGTCAGCTTTTCCACTAGCCCCGATTCAACAGCCTTCTTAAGCCATGCTTTGGCTTGCCCCTTTTCAAGACCGAGGCGTTCAGGGCTCATGCAACAAGACCGCATGATCCAGGCCCGCTTAAGGATCTTTTCACCAAAATTGGATTCTTTCAAAAGTTGGAGGCCAAGAGGTCTCTCGAGGAATCATCGTATGTACCGGCATTGCGCGTTGCCATTGTCACTGCGAGAAACGCGCCTGCAAATGAACGCATGGTCACCACGCTGCGTGAGTGGGGCTTCGATGCTGCGGAATTGTTTCTTATGGGGGGAATTGAAAAGAAGCGCGTTCTCGACGTGTTAAAGCCGCATATCTTTTTCGATGACCAGATTGCGCATCTCGAGTGCACTGCCTTGACGACCCCATCTGTCCTAATTCCGTTTGGGATCAGAAATGAAGACCTCTCGAAAGCGGTGATGCCTGATGCAAGCGCCTTAACCATGTAGTTCTCTACTACCTACCGTCTGGCCCTCCAAAGAACCCGACCTTAGATCCTGAGACACGCGTAAAGCTAAGGCGATGAGACGCACTGGGCTTGAACCGACTACCCATGAACCAATGAATGCGTTGGAAATGAAAAAGCCGAGGTGCTTGACTCTCGGCTTCCATAATTACCAACTGTTTAAGCTTCGTCTTCGTATCCCGCCGTCGCAGACCAACCTCCAGCAGTTCTCCCACCCTCGCTTAAAGCATCGCCCAATCTTCCGGGTCTCAATCTGCGAAGAATCCATTCCCTCACACATGTAGGGTTTCGTGTGCACCCTCTTCCGCGGGGCACACAGCACTACAGCTGAGACTCTCGAATTCGGTTCGTAAAAGGTGGGGGTCCTAGTCATCACGCTGGCCAAGATCGGCAGAGTGTGCCGTCTTTCTACGATTCCAGCGACTGACTGCAGGACGGAAAGCACCTTCTCTTGGGTTGCCTTCAATAGAATCATTTGCTCAATACTCCGAAGTAAGCCGTTCCAACGCCTACCGCAGCCCACATTAAGGCGCGGAACATGGACGGGATTGCGAAGTTCAACAGCCCATACACGATCATGTGGATCGGGGTGGCTCCTGCATTCTTCAATTCACGCAAACAGTCCTCTTGCTTGCTCAGCGGCAAAGTCAGTTTGGACTTTTTCTCAGGTGCGCCCATTACAGTGCTCCAGTAAGTGCCGTCCACAGCGGCGCGGCACAGGAGCAATTGTCCTTGAGGTCTGAGTTATCCACAAAAGCAACTTTCCGGGTTTCCGGGTCTCCGTGTCCCAGAACATGGAACCCCAGTTCCCCTAAAACAGAAGGTGCACGGACAACAGTTTGTGCAGGGTCATAGACCCCTTGAAAGGCCTCAGCTAGCAGCGTTGTCCACTGTTGTGTTCCTAGACTTTCACAGGGCTCAGCCAGACTGCCGCAGCTTCCTCTGGTGACATCGCGCGCAACTGCACGTCTGTCCAAAGGTCCACTGCCAGTTCTTCCAATGGAGCCGGCTCGACGGTACGCCAGCGTTGATGAAGCCGGTCGGCGCATTGGGCAAATGCGCTGCAGCATGCATGTCGTGTCGTCTGTTTTCACTTACATAGACCGCAGCTATGCGAAAAACGAAGCAAGCTACATGACTTCAGTAGCACCGAATACGTCCACCAGTGCTCAATGCCGTCCAACTAAAATCAAATCAAAAAAGGGGGTAGAAAAATGGGTAAAAAAGCGCTATGCTGCCGAAGCCGCATAGCGCCTAGTGTTTCTGGCGGAGTGGACGGGACTCGAACCCGCGACCCCCGGCGTGACAGGCTCAAAATGGTACTATCTCGATAGCTAGCACCCATGCGGCTTACAGCCGAAAATGGTGCCAATTATTTCCCTATTGGGGACGTTTTGGGGACGGAGAGAAATTTTATGGCTCGGATCACGCAACGCGACAACGGTAAGTGGCAGGCAAAGATTGAACGCGTCGGCTGGCCAAGCCAAAGCAAAACATTTCGGTTGAAAAAAGATGCCGACGCGTGGGCGACAGCCGTCGAACGCGAGATGGATAGAGGCGCGTTCATCAATCGTGATGACGCCGAGCGCACTACGTTCGAAGCGGCAGCTGGTCGCTATGCAGCGGAAGTGTTGCCGTCAAAGCGAAGCGGCGCTCAAGACACCATGCGGTTAAACCGACTAGTCGAGAAATTTGGCAAATACTCGCTGGCTTCGATCAGTTCGGCGATGTTGGCGGCCTACCGTGATGAAAGGCTAAAAGCCGTGTCGCCACAAACGGTGGTCCATGAGCTGGGAATGATTTCACGGGTTTTCAAGGCTTGCGCAATGGACTGGGGCATTGCGCTCCCACATGGCAACCCGGCCGCCCTGGTTCGAAAACCTGCAGTGGCCAACGAACGCACCCGTCGCCTCCAAACGCACGAAGAGACTCTACTCTTGGCCGCCCTGCTCGATTGCAAGTCGCCTTGGCCCCATGCTGCCGCCTTCCTGGCAATCGAAACCGCCGGCCGTCAATCTGAGCTGTTGTCCATGAAGTGGAAAGAAATTGACCTGGTAAAGCGCACTGCGCGCCTGCGCGGCATCGGCGGGCGGATTACGAAGAGCGGAGATGAATACAGAGATGTGCCGCTATCAACCCGGGCGGTGGACCTGCTCAAAACCCTCCCCCGCATCAGCAAAGCCAAGGTGGCCCCGGCAAATCAGAAAAAACCGCCTTCACCTGTTGCAGGGCGGATTCTGCCGATTACTCAAAACGCTCTTCAGCTGAGTTTTGAGCGCGGGCTCGCGCGAGGTAGGCAAAACCACATTCACGGTCTCTTGCGCAATGCCTTGACAGCATCCGGCTTGGATCCCGCGGCTGTGTCGGCTGAAATACGGGCATTAATCTACAAAAAGAAAAGCCCAAAAGAGATAACGGTTAAGCTGCTAGCCGTCTTAGAACGTGAGGACAAGACGCTGCTCGATCTTCACTTTCACGACCTCAGGCATGAGGCAACTTCACGCCTGGCCGAAAAGCTACAAATGCATGAATTGATGAAAGTAACAGGCCACAAAACGGCCCGAATGATCTCCAGGTACTATCACCCTCGAGCCGAAGATCTTGCGCTCAAACTTGGTTAATCTCGGACAACCTAGTCTAGGTAACGCGATCTTGCAGCATGCTGGCTATTGAAATCGCCTCGCAGTTGGGGAATGCTAGCAGAGAGCATCAAGATACTATTGCACTTTCAACCCTAGACCGAAGGCTCGTCTATGCCTGAATTACCCACCGTAATCGCGCTCATGGCATTCGCCGTTTCCGCGTTGAGCCTGACAGTTTCATCACTCAGCTACCTGCGCGATCGCAGCAAGCTTCGAGTATCAAGCAACATGACTTGGCGCTCCAACGGGCCCGAATCGGACACGCCGATCTTAAAAATTCAAATAGCAAACCTCGGAAGACGTCCAGTCGTTCTCCTTAACTTAGTAAAGCGAGCGGGGAAGCTCAAATGGTGGCGCTCAATTAAGCGACACGAGCCATCAGACCAGGATACTTTCGAAAAGCAGATCGAAGAGATCCATCGCCACTCGCTCGCACAGATGATTTCAATCAAGTTAAGTGAAGGTGAAATACTGGAACTTGCGTTTCTTCCTGACGACTGCCCTGAGTTCATTGCCACTCACGAAGACCCGATAGTTGAAGCTACGTCGCTCGAAATTGAAGATGCTTCTGGGCGCTTTTATGCTGTGAAGGATTCGCAAAAAAACCTCGCTACGCTGCTAAAGGCGTGGAGCGCGAAAAACCGATAGCCTCGCAGAGAATGTGGAGTCCGCTTGGCAACCAGCAGATTAGCAAAGAAGAATAATTGAGGAGAGGAACGTGGCCATTGAAAAATGCTACTTGTCTGTGTGCTTCTTTGCGCTTGACACAAATGCGCCAAAATTTTTTGGCTTTTCTGAGTTTTTAGCTGGATTAGCCCTAATGGTTCTAGCATGGACGATAGCAGACGTGCGCTATCGTTTCAGAATCAGAACGTCGCCGTTACCGTTGCAAACCATCACGTTCGCTATGGTCGCGGCTATCGGTGTCTTAACTCTCCTAACAGACCTCTGGCGCGCAGAACAATGGCTGGTCCCTCAAGGGAACTTTATAAGTCCTGCGATTTGGCAAGCCACACTTGGTGGCTTGTTTCTCCTAACGTTTCTTTCATGGGCATGGTTTGCTTTCATACGCCCTCATACTTTCGGCCCAACGAACGCAAAACGATACGCGCAGACTCTCTACAGAGTAATCTTAAAAGGAGATCCCTCTGAGCTCGTTGTCATCGCGGATGAATTTGCGTACTCGGCTAGATCGCTCGTACGCTACGCGACCCAGAGGGACAAGTTAGCTCATCATGACGCCGCAGATAAAAAATCACTCGCAGAAAAACGACCAGCGGTCGAGGCGTACGCGAACGATGTATTGCTGCTTATTGCTGACAAAAGGTTCTGTCGTGCGATTGTCGGTTCGTCGCCAGGGACGGCCCTCGCCATTTTTCAGGAAATTGGCCGTACTAAGAAGTACGATATTCAGGTTGAGACCTTCGGCAAAAATATTGTCACCGAAGCATTGCGGAACAAGGATTCATTCCTGTTTCATGAAGCAGAAGGCTACGACTCCGGATTAATTGGTTATCACAAACCACTTAGTCAGGCCATTTTTTCGAACTATGAAATGGTCGAGAGTATCGGGACGCTCCTCGATCCGGACATGTGGGAACAGGAGTGGGATGCAGCTCAATGGAAAGCCTATTGCCGTATTGTCTTAATGACATTCGAAAATTACGTGAGCAAAGGTTTTTGGAACCATTCATTTGCGCTCTATCGGGCAAAGGGCTACATACAAGGGGCAGCATCAGATCTCTACAAAATTGATGGGCTCGAAAACATCTCCTTCAGCGACGATGTGCAAGCCCGTCTAAGAGTGGTGATGTCTTTTATAAAAGACGCAGTCACCGTTTTGGAAAAAAAGGGGGTTCCCCGCCACTTAAGGATTCGAGTTCGAGAAGAGCCTGGAGTGGGAAACTTCTATGAGCATTTGGCCGGAATGGTATTCGAAGTCATCTTTGCCTCCTCAGCGGTCCGTTCCCCTGCCGAGCAGTGCTGGTGGGTGCAACACAATGCTGTCTGGCATGAACTTTTTAATTTCAACAGGTTGCCCGGACCAGCCGCAAAGGTTCTCAAATTTATGGTGCGCCGCCTGCTGTACAACGAAGTCACCAGAATGAAGCAATTTCCCAATTTTAAAGGCGCCAAAATTCTAGGTTTCTGCTTGAACGTTATGGGCTTGCAACCAGGTGATGAGAAGTACAACCGCGACAGCGTAGCGTTGCATAGAGTCATATTGTCTTGGACCACGAAGAACTTTATATGGCTACACGACTACAACCCTCGCGTCGCTGAAGCATGCCTAGTAGACGGAGTTACCTACGAGAAGGAGCACTCTAGGCTTGTGAAGACTTACCCGATTGGGGGCCTCAGACGCGAATCAGGCTATGTGTACCTGCACTTAGATCAGCCGATGGAACGAACACAGAGCAGCTTAATAGCAACTTGACCACCAATCGTATCGTCAGCAGATGCAAAAAAGCCCGCAGACTTTCGGCTGCGGGCGTCTATTCAAATACAGGTTTTACTTGCCTGATTTGCCTTTGGGCGCCGGCGCTGGTGCCGGCCGCGGCGGAGGCGTTTGCCTAATAGTCTCAACAACGTGGGTCTTGGGGTGACTCTTTGCTGTTTCGACAGAGGTAAATTTGCCGTCGCCGGCGTTGCGTCCAATTTTGCTCATGGATGAAAGGTCGATCTGCCCGATGGGCGTGAGAAAAACCAGCCGTTCCAGAGTCAAACCGTGGCAAAATTCAGTTGTGTAGTGAAGATTGCAATGATCTGATCCCTCCCCGGGCTGTAACGGTTCGGGTGCAAAAAGCCAAGGTTGCCGCCTTGGCTTTCTGCTTTCTGGCCAAAACCCTATATCTAGGGTTTGGAGTGGTGCGACCCACTACCTGTAGTGTATGGCGGCCTGTTGGGCTTTGCCAGAGCAAGTTACTTTAAGTCGGCAATAAATATGCACATTTTCCCGACGTCGGGAGCCGGTACCGGAAATTGCTGTTTTTTCGCAGCTCTATTCCCAATTTCCCCCCACTAAGGATTGCGTGTGCGGCGAGATCGCGCTACGCGCGATCTGCTTTCGGCCAAGTCCCATGGGCTTCGCCACATGCCGGCGCCTTCGGCGCCAGCATCTCAGGGCCGTCTGTAGCGCACAACGGATGTAAGCGGCTCCGCCGCCTGCTTATCAGGGACAAGACAGAATGCCCGCGCCCTTAGCCTCTCCAATGCCTTCATCGTGCCGCACGTCTGCAGGGCCTGGCGGCCCTGGATGGCGCTGCGCTACGCGCGCCACCGGTGCAAAGATAATTAAATCTTACGAAATGCTAGTAAAGCGTCGGATTTAATTATCCCTGCCTCCGCGCAAATACCATTGCGCGAAACAATACAAAATCCACGCCCCGAAGGGCGTGGATTACGGAAGTAGACATAGATATACGTGTCTCTAGATAAGTAGGCCATCACCCAAGGCGATGGCCCAAAATGACCGCTATCGAAGGCATAAGTCCACTTTCGTAGACTTTGATGACAACCAGTAAGCGGACAGGTCTACATAAGTAGACTTATGTCCGCACGGCGTGGCCGTGTGGACTGACTCTCTTGGCGGGGTGGTGGTTTGCCGCAGGTATTTATTTCGCGCTCTTAGCTGTTGGCGGAGTTTTGGGTTTGTCATTGCCGCCCAGATTCTTGGCTGCTGCGCCCGCCGCGCCGGTCGCGCTGCCTTGGCCGAACCTGCCCCCGGCAATAAACATTGTTCCGACCTTGTTTTCCACATCCCGGCCGATGTTGCTGCGCCCAATCCCACCGACCCAACCCAGGCAGTCGTCCGCAAGCTCCGTGAGCATATGGAACAAACCCTGAATGACTGTGTTCATGATGACGAAAAACAGAAAGACATAACCAATCGCCGAGAAAATCCCCGTGATGGAATTGCCCTGAGCAGCCGCCATGGCGGGAATAAACATCTGCATGATGAGCGAGCCCAGCAGAATCACCAGCGCGGACGCGGCAAAGAACGCCACAACCATCAGGATCGGCCTGAAAAGCAGATTGAGCAGGTAGAGGTAACCGCGCTCCGTTCGCTGCCCCATGCCTTCACCATCCGCCTGCAAGTGGGCCAGCGCCCACAGCGGCGCGGCCGCCATGGCCTCGACCACGATGCAGCAATACTGCACCAGGCCAGATACCCAGTTGATGAACGGCACCATGGGAATGTAGATGGCGCAGAGCGCGCCCACGGCAAACAGCAGGCCGCCCACAACCGGCGCCAGGCCGGCCAACGCCTGCACGAGGTCATTGGCCAAGCTGGCTGCGATAGCGGCACCTGGGGCCACAACGGTGGCAACTGCGGCCGCTGGGCCGGATGCCATGTCTGCAGCTTTCGCGATGGTGCCCGAGAAAACCGAAGCTGCAAGGACCCCTTCACCCAGGACCATCATGTAGTCCCCGATGTTTTTCAGGGCGATGATGGGATCTACAACGCTGGCGGCACCGCCGGCGCCGGCGGTTCCAGCGTCAAGCATGACCTCCACAATTTTTTGACCAAAACTGCAGTTGCCAGTCGCGTTCTGGCCCACAAGGCAGAACGACGTTCCTGGCTGCGATACTCCTTTGCCGGCGTTACCACTGGACTCCGATGCCGCTTGATACACCTGGTCAAAATCGCCGCTGGTAAGGTTCTGGGCTCGGCTGGCAGGGTTAATGATCACGAATTCAGTAGCATCGGCCGCCTGCATCACAGCAGCGTTTACCTCCGCGTGCGTTGAGTAAAAACTGCCAGCCCCGAACCAACCGTGCTTGCTCATGCTTTTCAAAGCATCTTCTTTGATCGATTTGTGATCGAGATTTTTGACTTTGGCTGAACCACCAAACCAGACCCCAGCAGCGCGAATTTCTTCGTTGGGCACTCGCACCTGGAGGCCGGGACTCTTCAGAACCTGGTCCTGGTAGCCATCGGCGATCGCATGGATCCGGGTGACAAATTCAGGAAAATTGGACGCGTAACCCTTCCACGATTCTTCATTGATCTGTTTGTAGTCAACCGCTCCAGATCTGAATCCGACGGCGCTGCTGCCCCAGCGTCCTTCCTGGTCAACAAGCCCGAAGTAGGTTTTTCGTTTGAGGCCGATGGCGAAGCATTTGGTGTTGTCATAGTCAGTGCCGATGGCGCGGCCGATGACAGTCCCAGTGCGTTCCACCTGGGAAAAATCAAACTGTTTAATTTCGTCAGCTTTCGGAATTTCAACAGGGGGATCGGTTTTCTCAAACGCAGATTTTTTCAAGGCGTATGCGTTTTCGCACAAGCGCTGCTTGAAAAGCGCCTGCGCCATGGCGTTGGCGTCCTTGTTGGGATCTGTCCGGCTGAACCCCGGGCTGACCAGCGTCACGGTGCTGGCTGCGGCCTGCAGCGCCTGGTTGTACGCGTAGTTGGCAAAAGAGATTCCCCACGAGGTGGCCAGAATCATGACCACCTGGGACAACGAGAATCCACCGAACGCCGGCACTAGGCCACCAATACCGGTCACCATGCGCACAGGCATCCACACGGCACTCATGCGCTTGCCCAGCACCACGCCCTCGTGCGCGGTTTGCACAATGCCAGAGATGATGCCGTAACTGGCGAACACAGTGCCCACGGCGAACACGATGACGTTGAATACGAGGAAGATGGATCCGAAGAGCGTATTGCTTGTCAGGCCGACCGTCAGGGGCGATGTGAAGATTGCCCCGAGCAGGCCTTCCATCATCCGGGTGGCCAGATCCGCTTCCGGTTTGAAATCTCGGTAGGGCTGCAGCACGTCGCCCTGCGCAAGGGCGTAGGTACTGGCCACGGCCAATACAACGAGCAATCCCAGCTTTAGCCAGGCATGCGATGGGATGAGATTCTGTTTCATGGCTGGCCTTTGGCTTTTGGGATTGGCTCGAGTTCTGCGTTTTGAGGCGGCTTTACGAGAAACTCATCGAGGCTTTGGTGCAGCGCGCGGAGCTGCCTTGCAGGCTCCAGCTCGCGCAGCCAAGCCCAAAACCGCTCTTCGTGCTTCATCTGCTGACCCACATCGGGTCGCTCAATCGGCCAAAAATTCTTACCCAGAGCTTTCTGGCCAGGCCAAATATCAGCGCGCCAGCCAGCAGGGCGATAACGCTGCGAGCGATAACCTCAAACCAGTTCTGCCAGGTGGGCGGCCCGCGCAATGTCTCTCGCGTAGTAAATGTCTTGCCCAATGTGATCACTGAGTTCTTGGGCTCAGCCCTGACCGCTGCGGCGAGCAGTCCGGCGTTGCGCTTCTGCAGATCCGGAAGATCCTCGCAAGCCTCTTTGCCGACCTGGTAAACGCCTTTTTTCTCGTCACGGAGAAATTCGTAGGCAACGGGCTTTTGGACGATGATTTCACTGCGGCAAACCTTTTGGGTGCCCTGACGTATGGACTCATCGAGCCATGGCTGTACGACCATGTAGCAGGTTAAAAACAAGATTGCACCCAGGCTGTTAGCCCACAGGCTCGCGCGGATCAGCGCGGCCCCTGGTTTTAAGCTCTCAGAACGGCGACCCTTGATGGCGCCGCAGCCAGAGCAAACAGCGACGTGCGTCGCAACAGGGGTGGCACAGAACGAGCACTCAGTGCCGTATTTTTGAAGAGCCTGACTGTTCATGACGGTTTACCCCAGTTTTTGGCAATCTGAGCAGCAGTAACTTCCCTTTCCCAGATGAGGCACCTCCCGATTTGCTTTTTGATCTGAGGCCAGTCCTCCAGGGCAATGTGATAACTGCCTTGGTCACCGGGTGCCTGTGTTTTTCGGTGTTCCTCACAAGAAAAACAGCAGACGTGCATAACCGGTTCCCCGGCCAATTTGGCTGCTTGGGCACGTCGGACGAGCTCCATGTATTTTTTGACTGAAAGTGATCTGTGCATCTTTGGCTCCTGAGGTTTACGTTGATTGGTATTGGTGGCGTTGGACCAGCGCAGCGGTCCAGTCCGGCCCCAGCTGCGCCAGCGCGGCGGGTATTGAGTAGCCCGCCGCATCGAGAAAATCTGCCCGGTTTGCAGCCAGGCTGATGTACAGATGCTCCTCGACGCTGACGAAAACATAGGGAAACTCCCCCATTGCCTGTCCGGCTTGTCGAATGTCCGCTGCGGCATGGTCGAGGCCTTCAAAGGGTGCAATGCTCATCGGTTTCCTTTCTGCGCGTGGCGCAATTGGCAAGTTTTAAATCTGCCCGGTTGGATTCCGGTGCCGTCTGGTTAACCCTGCTTCGAGAGCGTTCGTTCCCTTCTTTCGCTCTCTGCCCAGTTTTTCATCCAGCACCGTGCGACTAAAGGAACCAGGTGGAGGCAGGCTGCAAGGGCAGGCGCGGAAGCCGCAGCCCGGAGCGCAGCGCAGGGACCGGGTGAGCACCTGGCGGAGCGCACCCTTGCGGACTGGCGGAGCCTGGTTACAGTCGCAAAAACGGTGCTGGATGAAAAACTGGGTACAGAGGGTGAAAGGGACGCTCTCGGAGCCGGCCGCGCGGCGAGCGCCCTTCTGGCCGCAGGCCAGCACACAAAAGGCCCCGCTGGCGCAGGGCGTCGGTATCCGTTCCCGATTGCGAGGCAGGGCGGTGCCGTGCCTTCTGTGGGGTGAGCGGTAGCGAGGGGTGGCATAGCCGCCCCTGGCATTTGAGCGAGTCGGGCGTCACCCGCATGGGCCGAGACCTTGGGCTCGGTGGCGAAGCCATAGCACGCGATCGGCGAAGACGACGCTCCCAGCACCCGGATTTCATCCCCTCGGCGAGTCATACAGGCTATCGGCTTGATCATGACCAAACCTCTGGCGCCTCGACAACGCCAGCTCGGCCGAAGCTGCCTTTCGAATCTCTGCCAACTGATTCGTGCCGGATTCAATGAAGGCAGGCAAATCCTGCAACATGCTGGCCGGCGTCTCGATCACACGCATCAGATTCAAGGCCGATTTCAAATTGGCATTCAATTTTTTCCGTGCCGGCTCATTCTGGATAGCCTCGATCTCCAACGCGAAAATCTCTTGAATCCTGCTTTGGGACGCCTGGTAGTCGGCAAGAGCAGTCTTGGAAGCCAGCTCCAACCGCCCCGACACTTCGGGGTTCGCGGATTGTGTCCGAGCGGTCGCAAACTGCTTGCGAATGCGCACCCAAGCCTCGGCGGTGCTTTTCAGCCGAGCGATAGGATCACCAAACTCAACTGCGGCAAGTTGGTGGGTTGCAACGGGGGCGACAGGGATTTCGGCGTTGCCAAAAATGTCAGTCAGGCTCGGCGCGGATGCGGCAGGTGCCGCAGCCTGAGCCGCCGCAGCGGTTCCAACACCGGACTGGTTCAATGCCTGGACCAGCGCGGCGCGCTCGGTCCCGTCGCCGACTTCTGGCAGTGAGGAAGGGTCCGCGTTAGCGATGGCTTCTGCCGTCGCGAGAATTTTCTCAGCGGCTTTCTCAATTTGAGCCTGGCCAAACGCTGATTCAGGCAGAACTTTTGTTTCGCCTTCCAGGAAATAAGGCTCGTTGCCGAGCGTGGCTGGCGCCGATGCGGCGTTCTGAGGTGCTGGACGGAGTCCAATTCCAAAGGCTGCCAGGATTTTTTTGACGAAATTTAGGAGCGCTAGCAAAGCCTCGACACCAAGGTTGACTGCCGCACCGCCCAAGATCAGCATGGCCTTTGCCACTGGCCCAATGTTCAAGTTACCGACGCGGCCGGTAAATTTCTGCATGTCGAAAGAGGTTGCCTCGTCTGGACTGGAGTGCTGGACCGACGCCTGGGCGATCGGCACGAGTTGATTTGCTGCGGCAGTTTGGCGAAAGATTGGTCGCAGCATTGCGGGGGCACGGGCATACCGGTCTGCCGGATCTGGGTTTATCCCTCGCTGCAGGGCAGACACCGGGGAGTGAATACCTGACGATGCCAGCTCCTGGGCCGGCAGGCTGTCGGGATTGGAAGCCTTTTCAGGGTCGGCGCTGTACCTTACGCCGCGTTCGGTCAAGCCGGCGCTATATTCGCGGCCTATCTTGCTGCCAGGCCATTTAAAGCTGTCGCAAAAGTAGCTCACACCCTTCAGGACGCCACCAGGTGCATAGGGCTGAATATCGACGCCCTTCGCCGCAAGCAGTTTTTGGAGGTCTGCGAAGTCGATGCCTTGGGGATGGGCTTGCAGGATGGAATTAACAGAATCTTGAATTAGTTCGCGGCTCATTGGTGTTCCTTTTCGTTGTGCAATTTCGATTTCTGCCCTCGATGGGCGGTCTTTGGGAGCAGGGGTTCTGTCATGGGCGTTTAGGTCAAACTCAACCTCCAGTGCTGCGCAAGCGGCAATGGCACGCCTGGCGCTGTGCTCTTGGTTCCACAGATTTCCATCACCGCTGACCCGGCAAAGTCGAACGTGAATGTGATCGTTTTCGTGGGTGTGGCGGTGAGCCACCCAAGCATGCGTTTTTTCGTCAACGCCCATTTTTTGGAGAAATGAACGTACGATCTGCTCCCAGTTTTCGGCGCTACGGCGGCCATCGGCCGGCGGCAAACTGAGACTGCAGGACCAGATTGCCTTCGTGCAATCCGGGCGGAGGGATCGAAAAACAGATGCTTGGCGGGCCATTTCGCGCGGCGTCCCAAAGAGGGTGCCGGCAATCCACTCGCCCTCCGGCTCGCCATTTTTTGAGGCTTTGTCGTAGTCCAAGGCGGACCGGATGCTTGAACCGGTTGTGACTTTTGGCACCACACGTCAGTCCTCCTGACGCGTCGGGCTGTTCAAAATGTTGTCGCGGAAGTTTTTGAACGCCGCCAGAATTTCGGCGCTCCGGGCCAGAAGTTCGGCGGCCGCAGCTTCCTCGCCGTCTGTTTTTCGGATTGCGTTCAGGGAATAAGCAATCTGGTTTATTTGTGTGAAGCAGCTTTGGACCCTAGCGGATTCAGACCAGGTTGTGAGCTGCGCTGCATCAAATGCTTGGTGCAGCTGTGCGCCAAGGCCGGCCGCACGCAGGAACTCGGCGCGGCTGTAGTGACCGCGCCGAGCGTCGAGTTCAGCCGCTTGTGCTTGGTCAAAGCCAACTTTGACAGTGAGCAGCTTGAGCTGGGACGGCGGCTTGGTGGCTGGGCCAAATCGATTCTGACGCTTCAAAATATTTCCTAAGTGATATCAACCCTGAGGGGGTTTTGGGTCTGGGCAAAGCCCAGCAAGGAGAGAAAACGAGGGCGAAGCCCGAGGCTTTCGAAATCTCAAAGGTCCGCAGGGCCTTTGAGATACACCTTGCTGCTTGCCGGTCAAGTTTCCGCGCGCCCGATTTTTTATGTGCCACCGAAGGTGCACATAAAGTGCACCTAGGGAGATCAGGTCACAGGTGTCGCACCAGATTTTTTGAAGCGGCCGAGCTGCTCGCGAGCTGCGGCACGGCCGGCCAGTTGCGCCGCAGATGGTGGTGACAGTGACGCCGCCGAACAGCTTTGCTGGAGTGCCGGTAGCGCATCTCGGCGCTTCGCTGCCATCCGTGCCGATCGAGCGGCGGCAACCCCGCCGGCCAGCTCAAGCGTGACATCGCCGGCCAGGTCGCGGCTGACCAGGTTTCGCAACCAACCAGCAGGATTAGTCACTGGTTGCCCATGCGACTGCTGTAGCCTGCCGGCTAGTTCATCGACGAGTTGCTGACGCCGGGATTCTTCGACCGGAAGCAGGATCTTCCCGCAAGCCTGTTTTTGGTCGTCGGCCAGGCCCACAGGCCACGCAATTTCGTCAGCCACCACCACAGTTTTCTGTGGTGGTAATTTTGTTGTTGTTAATACTGTTGTTGCTAAGGGCTCGGCTTTTACCTGCTGGGATGATTCAAGCTCGGACTTACCATGCTCGGAAAACCCCTGCGCGGTGGTTGGTTCAGGGTCCGGAAAAAATTCCAAGCCGGCCGACGTAAAGCGACCGCCTCGTCGCTCTTTGTGCTCAACCAGGTAGCCCAACTGCAGTAGTTGCCTGCGCGCACGCCACCAAGCGTCCAGTCCGATACCTAACGACGTCAGAAGATGGTCGCGTCTCACGACCCAATTCGGAGGCCGAATGCAAAGCCAAACCGCAACGATCCGCGCCGTGGCGCTCATCCTGACATCCACCACAATTGACTCTGGTATCGCTCCCCATGGCTTTTTTTTGTTTATCTTGATGCGCTCACCACTCTCTTTTTTTTCATGCTCGGCGCTGCTCATTTCGCAGCTCCGTCAAAAGCGGTGGTGTTCGCGTGCAGTCGCTGTGCGACGAGTTCAGCCAACTTGTCTATCATTTCATTCTGAGTGCCCGCCAGAGCTTCGAGACGGTCCCCGGCTGGAGCCCAGCCGGGGTTTCGTCTTTTCTTCTCTTCGAGAAGACCCGTTGATAGGAGTTTTTTGCCGCGTTCGTCCAGCCATCGATCACACTCTTTGACATTCACCCAAAGGCCCCCCAGCCTCCTTCTTTCCAAAAAGTCTGGGTAGCGTGTTTTCCAGTTCGACTGAACGTTTTTTTGGTCAAGTGGCAAGAGATGAGCGCAAGCGCCCAACTGCACAAATTTCGGAAGATCACCCAGATCGGCCGGGTGCAAACTTTCCATAAAAATCATGCTGCACCTCCGGCCGACTTCCGCGGTCGGCCGGGGCCGCGCTTGACTTCTATGTGCGCTGCTTGTTGCTCCGCCGCTTGAGGCGGCGAAACCGTCACACGTCCGCTGATGTTGTCAATGAAATCGCGAACGTCGTCGGCTCGAAAACGCCAACGACCACCAAGCTTGAAGGCTGGTGGTAGTTGAAGTTTTATTTGACCGTTTAAAGCACGGTTGACTGTGTGCGGATGAAGCGCGAGTTGTTCGGCAACTTCGTCAACTTTGAGAAGCATAGACATAGATATGTGCATCCCTTGCGTTAGCAATGAATGAATGCACTACGCCTATAGCTGAGTGATGGGACTTAGCGTGGACATGTGTCCAGGTGCCCGTCAGCCTTGCGTTTCAGCCCACGATACTTGTATCGCCTAAACCCGGTTGGCTAGATCCACGTTATGCAGTCATGGTCCGTTGCGCTCCTTGGCATGGCCGACCTCCAAATTACTTTGAAGGCGCGCTGGAATTATGCGCACACCGGGTTCGCCTCGTCAACGAATATCGCGCCAGATTCTTAAATGTCGCGTATTGTGCCGTCGCGCCTAGAATGAGATTACCCGAGCGACGCCAGCTACTGTTTGCAAAGCCGAGCCTGGATTTAACTCATCCAAACTATGTTCCCCACCCCAATTGAGCGATTCGAATTCGGTGAGCGGCTTAACACTCTGCTTTCACCCGCACGCCCTATCCAAAGCATTGAATATCTCCAGGGGAGAGCAAAGGAGCTGGACAAAATTGAGAAAAGCCTGTTTGCACGTGGGCGTCATATCTTCATCTATGGCGATCGTGGAGTCGGAAAGTCCTCTCTAGCGGCAGCAGCAGCCAACCAATGTCAGAGCACGGACTCCCCTTACATTGACGTGTCATGCGGTCCCGATTCAACACTAAAGAGCATCGTTGCCAACATCGCTTACCAAGCGATGAATTCCAGTAGAGTTCGAAAAACCAAGCTCACCACCAACGCCGCTATTGAGTACAGATTTCTGAAGCTCGGTGCGTCTAAAGAGGTCACGCACAACGATCTATACAGCGAAATTCACACGCTTCTAGATGCTGTAGCAGTTTTGCAAGAGGTTGCGTCTATTCATTCTGAGCGGCCGATCGTGGTTCTGGATGAATTCGATCGCCTGGAAAATAAGGCTGAAGCGCATCTTTTCGCGGATCTCGTCAAGCAGCTCGGCGACAAGAAAGTCAACATAACGTTTTTCTTCACAGGCGTCGGCAAGACGCTGGAAGAATTACTTGGTGCGCATCCGTCGGCAATTCGGCAGTTTGAAACGATAGAGTTGTTGAAGCTCAGTTGGGATGCCCGATGGGATATCGCCAAAAGAGCCGCCAATGCATTCGGCGTGGAGATTGACGAACAGGTCTGTGTTCGCATTGCAGCGGTTAGTGATGGGTACCCGTACTATGTTCACCTAATCACTGAAAAGCTACTTTGGCGCGTGTGGGAGGACGAGGCCGTGATCACCGAAGTAGGTCGCGAACATTATCAACTGGCACTGCGAGATGCGATAGAAAGCATCAACCCGGAACTGAAGCGTCCATATGGCATGGCCGTGAATCAACGGACAGAAGATTTCGAGACAGTACTTTGGGCCACCGCGGACTCTGATTACCTCGATAGAAGCCTCAAACAAATGTACTCGTCATACGAATACATCATTAGTCAGCAACGCTCTGGTAATCGAGTAGCAATAACTTACGAGGCATTCACTGCGATCGTGAGACGACTGAAAAGTCCCAATTGCGGATCGGTTTTGATCACGACGCTTTATAACCAGGCCAGTAAAAAGGGTTGGGTCTCCTATAGAGAACCTTTGCTTCGTGGCTTCGTGAGAATGCAGGCCGAAGCTCATGGTCTTGAGCTACTTGGTGAGCGCCCTGAAGCGCCCCGACAAGTGATGCACGCCCCCTCTAGTGCTATGCGTGGCTACCGCGGGTCGGCGGTCCCAAAGGGGGTTCATTTCGGTCGTAAGCGAGAGATGGGCGAAGAAGACGCCCAGGTTGATGAAAACGAAACAGACTTAACTGCGCCCAAACCCTAGTACGAACCGCGGGCCGACATGGGGACAGTAATGCCGTCATGTTTCGTCATGCTTCGTCATGTCTGGGGACGATTTGGGGACAGCAAGAATAAAAATCAGCCAAAAAAAAGCCCCACTATTAAGTAGGGCTTTCTTCTAAGTCATTGATTTATATGACAAATTTGGCGGAGTGGACGGGACTCGAACCCGCGACCCCCGGCGTGACAGGCCGGTAT